>NZ_CP021645.1:4310000-4610000 GCF_006384975.1 Pseudomonas oryzihabitans | reverse complement strand
CGAGATCACCGACGAATCCTGGTACTACTTCCGCGTCGACTTCCCCCACGACGGCCCGGCGGTGAAGAACACCTTCACCGGCGCCCAGGTCGCCGCCGCCAGCGAATTCAAGAAGCGCCTGCTGGGCATGGCCGCCGGCGCCGTCTTCACCGGCAGCGGTACCCAGCTGGACAAGATCATGAAGGACCAGCTGTTCGGCCTGAAGACCGTGGAGACCATCGACTACGTCGGCTACAGCCGCGAGCACGGCTGCTACGTCTTCGGCGACCTGGCGGTGCGCGATGGCCAGCTGCACCGGGTCAACGACGAGGACTACTTTGACTTCGGCCGGCTGCGCCTCAAGACCCTGCAGAAGACCATCGGCCTCAAGCCCAATCCGGCCGCCGGCGACTACCGCCACGACTGGCTGCCGCTGCTGTGGACCTGCTTCGGCAGCAATGGCCTGACCGCCCTCACCTTCTGGTTCGGCTCGCTGTTCGCCGAGCAGCTGCGCGCCCGCTACCAGTCCTTCCCCTTCCTGGAAGCCACCGGCGAGGCCGGCGCCGGCAAGACCACCCTGCTGACCTTCCTCTGGAAACTGTTCGGCCGTGCCGGCTACGAGGGCTTCGATCCGTCCAAGTCCTCCACCGCCGGCCGTAGCCGGGCCATGGGCCAGGTCGCCGGCATGCCCATCGTGCTCATCGAGGGCGACCGCAACGACCCGGAGAAGGCCCATGCCAAGAGCTTCGACTGGGACGAGCTGAAGGACTTCTTCGGCGGCGGCACCCTGCGTACCCGCGGCATGAAGACCGCCGGCAACGAGACCTACGAACCGCCCTTCCGCGGCACCATCGCCATCAGCCAGAACGCCCCGGTGAGCGCCTCCGAGGCCATCCTCACGCGGATCGTCAAGCTGCACTTCACCCGCCCGGTACTGACCGACGCCAGCCGCGCCGCCGCCGACAGCCTGAGCCGCATGGATGGCGCCGCCCTCAGCCACTTCCTGCTGCTGGCCACCCGCCGGGAAGCCGAGGTCCTGGCACTGTTCCACGAGGCCTTTCCCCGCTACGAGACCAAGCTGCGCCGCCTGGGCGACAACTGCTTCTGCTGCGGCGCCCCGCTCGCGGCCAACGACCACCGCTGCCGCAGCTGCCAGAACGAGCTGGTCGGCCATCTGCGCATCGAACGTATCGTCAAGAACCACGCCATGCTGCTGGCCCTGCTCGACGGCCTGGGCCTGGTGGTGGAGCTGCCGCCGGGCATGCTGGCCGAGACCCAGCGCGCCCTGGTGCGCATCGCCCTGGAGCGCCAGGCCGCCATCAGCGCCGATCACCCGGCGGTCGTCGAGTTCTGGCAGGTCTACGACTACCTGCAGTCGCTCAGCGGCGATCCGGTGGTCAACCACAGCCTCCACGGCTGGGAGATCGCCATCAACCTCAACGAATTCGTCGAGCGCGCCGCCGAGCACCGCCAGCGCCTGGCCGACCTCGGCACCCTGCGCGAACTGCTCAAGGACAGCCGCCAGTTCAGATTCATCGACAACAAGGTGGTCACCAGCCGCATCCGCGCCCTGCAGCGGCAGCGCAATCCGCTGGAAGACCGCCCGGACAAGGTGCGCTGCTGGGTGTTCGCCAATCCCCACTACAGCCCCGCCGAGCATGGCCGCCCGGCCAGCCGGAGTCCGGCATGAAGCACGCCATCCCACGCACCCCGCGGCAGCCGTCGCGTACCCCGACCGCCGCCGGCCGTACCGGCCACCCGAGGAGATAGAGCACCATGGCCCAACTGGATAGATTCCTGCGCGAGGACGAGGTGCTGCGGGTCACCTCCCTGTCGCGCGCCACCCTTTGGCGGGCGATCAAGGCCAAGCAGTTCCCCAGCCCGGTGAACCTCAGCGCCGGCCGCGTCGGCTGGCGCGAATCGGCGATCGCCGCCTGGCAGGTCGACCCCATGCGCTGGAGCGCCGACGGTGCGGCCTGAAGCGCGCGTTCAGTGGATGATGTGTTTCTCTAGCCAGTCCGCCCAGGTCTCCAGGCCGGCGCGCTTCTCGGCGAAATAATCGTAGCGGTCATAGTGCTTGGAAGAGACATCGTTGAAGGCATGGCCCTGGATGCGATCGCGCAATTCCTTGCTGAGGCCCGCGCTGGCCATCAGCGTCTTGCAGGTCCGCCGCAGGTCGCGCAGGGTGAAGGGCGCGGTGAACTCCGCGGCATGGCGGCGATAGAGGTTGGTCACCGCCCGCGACAACGACTGCACATTCAGCGGCTGCCCCGGCACGCGGCCCTGGAACGGATAGGCGCCGTTGGCATCGATCTCCGCCATGGTCTGCAACACCTGGCGCATCGGCGCATTGAAGGGCACCACATGCAATTGCCGCTCGCCCTGCACCCGGCCCTTGGTGCTGCGGATCACCAGGTGGTCGTCTTGGTACAGCGCCCGCTCCGACGCCAGTAACTGCTCCGGCCGCTGCCCGCCGGCGGCGATCAGAAAGCGGATCAGCTCGGCGGTGGTCAGGGACAGTTGCTCCGGCAACAGCTGCCACAGGGTGCGCAACTCCGCCTTCGACAGGGCCCGGTCGCCCGGCTGCTCCCAATCCTCCTGCACCGGAATGCTCGCCACCGGATTGCTCTGCAGGCCGAAGCGCACCTTCACCTGCAGATAGCTGCGCGGGTTGTACTCCTGCTCCAGGCCCACCTGGAAGGCCGCATGCAACTGGGATCTCAGCCGGTTGCAATAGGTGGTCACGCCCTGGTCGATCATGCGGCTGAGGATGTCGCGGATCTGCGCCGGCCCCACCAACGCCGCCGGCCGCCGCACCAACTCCGGAAAGGGCTCGCTGACATAATGGCGAAACGACCAGGCCACGTTAGCCGCCGAAGCCGCGCCCTCCCCCTCCAGCTTGGCCACATAGGCCGACAGCAATTCCTGGAAGGTGCCGGCGCTCACCACCACCTCGGCCTCGGCCCGGCACCTGTCCCGCGCCTGGGTCAGGGACAACGCCGGCCAGTTGCCCAGTTTGGTCAGCTTCTTCGCCCCAGCCACATGGCGCTGGAAATAGAACTCCTTGGTGCCACTGGGCCGCACCTTGAGCACCAACACCCCCTCCCCCCGCGCGCCGCGTCCATCGGAGGTGACATAGTCCTTCTCCCGCGGCTTGAGCGCGCGGATCTGCCGTTCGGTGAGCATCTGGTGACAGTTCCCGGTGACAGTTGGCCTGAAACAAGGTGAGACCCGCTGAGACGACCCCGGACCCGCAACCTTGCATGAACACCGCATTCTACAAGGGTTTGGAGCCAGGCTGGAATCTGGAGAGATGGATTGAGATAGCAGGCGGCAGAGTTTCCCAAGCTCATGACGAGGGTTCTTATTGGACAACCTCGTTTAATGCACCGCTGAGACCGGAATTGCGGGTATAGCTTAATGGTAAAACGAAAGCTTCCCAAGCTTTAGTTGAGGGTTCGATTCCCTCTACCCGCGCCACTTAAGCCCAGTAAATCCGGGCTCTCCAGAAGATTTATCTCCCTCGCTTCAAGACCTGCCATCCCTACTTCATAACCTTTAATGCCAGTCCGCAAAGCTCCAGATTTTTGGTGCACCAACCGTTGGGCTCGTAGGGCACTCGGCAATGCAGTCTTTCCTTCCGTGGGCAATCGATAAGTCATTTAGGCTCATCAGGTTGTCCCGACTGCAGAGTATGAATCGCCCCAGATCTCACCAGCGTGCAAGCCGTATTTCGACATCAGAGGGTCATGGACAGGGGCGTGGACTGAACGGCTCAACCACCACTGGGATCGAAATCACAGGTATTGAACCCAAGCGATAGCGCGGCTCCGGCGTCGGTTGGTTCGTGCTTTCCACACGCTTCTCGATCCGTCCGGCAGGACTTTTCCATAAATCAACCGGTGGTTAACTCGCCCCCTCGGCTCTGCACCTCTCCGCCAGACGCTCTACAAGCCAAGCAGGTTGCAGCAGTGGTCATTGACGGTGCAGTTCGTGATGTTGAAGAGCTGAACATCATGGGGCTTCCGGTTTATGCCCGTGCAGTGAACCCTGCTGGCCCATCGAAGTGGGGCCCTGGCCAGGTCGGAATTCCTGTCGCTTGTGGCAACGTAGTCTGCTACCCAGGCGATGCCATCATTGGAGACCGGGACGGCATCATCGTCATCGCTCGTAGCTCGCTACCAACTCTCGCAGAGAAGGTTCACGCACAAGATGGCTATGAAAACAGCTTCCGAGTAAAGGTACGGGCCAGCGTGCGCTAAACGCACACAACCTTGGTATCTAGCAGCCTCCCACGCCTCGGTATCCCCGAGTGGCTGCTATTTACCTCCCTGTATCACTGGATTGAAACCACGCTACGTTCAATTCTTGGGTCAGACCCACGCCATTCTGTCGCTGGTCAGCGCTGGTATGGAGGTGGCAATCGTGCTTGAGGAAGCACGATATGCCTGCTTCGAGAGCGTCGTGTTCAAGCCAGTGCACACACAAACGCAATTAGTTACATGCAACTTGGCGATCAGAAAAACCTTTCAGCGCTACTTTCGCACTTCCAGGCGATTCAGTGCTTATCAATACCCAGTTTCTTTTCCAGGTAATGGATATTGATGCCGCCCGCGCAGAAGCCCTTGTCACGCACCAGATCGCGGTGCAGCGGCACGTTGGTCTTGATGCCGTCGACGACGATCTCGTCCAGGGCGTTGCACATCCGGGCCATGGCCTCATCGCGGGTCACGCCGTAGGTGATCAGCTTGCCGATCAGCGAGTCATAGTTCGGCGGTACCGAGTAGCCGCTGTACAGGTGCGAGTCGACCCGCACACCGAAGCCGCCCGGGGCGTGGAAGTGCTTCACCTTGCCGGGGCACGGCATGAAGTTATCCGGGTCTTCGGCGTTGATGCGGCACTCCAGGGCATGGCCCATGAGCTTGATGTCGGACTGCTTGTACGACAGCTTGTTGCCAGCGGCGATGCTCAGCATCTCCTTGACGATGTCCACGCCGGTGACCATTTCGGTGACCGGGTGCTCGACCTGCACGCGGGTGTTCATCTCGATGAAGTAGAAACGACCGTCTTCATAGAGGAACTCGAAAGTGCCGGCGCCACGGTAGCCGATCTCGATGCAGGCATCGACGCAGCGCTGCAGCACTTCGGCGCGGGCCTTCTCGTCGATCAGCGGAGCCGGGGCTTCTTCCAGCACCTTCTGGTGACGGCGCTGCAGCGAGCAGTCGCGGTCGTACAGGTGGATGGCGTTGCCCTGGCCGTCGGACAGTACCTGGACTTCCACGTGACGCGGGTTGCCGAGGAATTTCTCCAGATAGACCATCGGGTTGCCGAACGCGGCACCGGCTTCGGTGCGGGTCAGCTTGGCCGACTTGATCAGGTCTTCTTCCTTCCACACCACGCGCATGCCGCGACCACCGCCGCCGCCAGCGGCCTTGATGATCACCGGGTAGCCAACTGCACGGGCGATGCGCAGGGCTTGTGCTTCATCTCCCGGCAGCGGGCCTTCGGAGCCTGGAACCACCGGTACGCCGGCCTTGATCATGGCGTCCTTGGCCGACACCTTGTCGCCCATCAGGCGGATGGTGTCGGCTTTCGGGCCGATAAAGGCGAACCCGGAGTTTTCCACCTGCTCGGCGAAGTCGGCGTTTTCCGCGAGGAAGCCGTAGCCAGGGTGGATGGCGGTGGCACCGGTGACTTCCGCGGCACTGATGATCGCCGGGATGTTCAGGTACGACAGGTTGCCCGGCGCCGGGCCGATGCACACGGATTCGTCGGCTAGGGCCAGGTGCATCAGTTCACGGTCGGCAGTGGAGTGCACGGCGACGGTCTTGATGCCCAGCTCTTTACAGGCCCGCAGGATGCGCAGGGCGATTTCGCCACGGTTGGCGATAAGGACTTTTTTCAACATGTCGGCGACTCCCTACTCAAGCCAGTGCAAACAACGGCTGACCGTGCTCGACGGGCTCGCCGTCGGCGACCAGTACCTTGCTGATCACTCCACTGGCTTCGGCCTCAATGTGGTTCATCATCTTCATCGCTTCAACGATGCAAAGGATGTCGCCTTTCTTGACGCTTTGCCCCTCTGCGACGAACGACGCTGCAGAAGGCGATGAGGAACGGTAGAAGGTGCCGACCATTGGTGAAAGTACCAGGTTGCCAACTGGCGCATTGACTGGCGCCTCCACTGGCAGCGACGCGGCGACGATGTCGCGGGCGGTAGCAGGTAGAGAGTGATCGATAGGGGCCGGTAGCGGCTGCAGTTTTACGCCTCTGCGACGCAGACGCACGGACTCTTCACCTTCACGGATTTCCAATTCGTCGATGCTCGACTCTTCCAGCAGCTCGATCAGTTTTTTGACTTTGCGAATATCCACCGCACGGGCCTCTTGTGCATTGATTAGATGGCTGACGCCTTTGCGAGGCGTGGTAGTGGAGCCATTCTAGAAGCCCTGAACAGTATTTTTAGCGATATTTTTAGCATCTAAATCAATAGTTTTATTCATGAGTTAAGGCACCAATTCAGGCTGCCTACATCGCGGCTCCCCGATCAACCTTGCAACAGCATGCGATTGAAATCGCAGCACTCAGTGGCCAGCTTGGCGATCTCGATCGTTAAACCAAGAACGCGGTCGTTGCGATACACCGCCGCGTAACGAACATGAGGAAGTCGCGGCCTAGTTTCGATGACCCTAAGTTGATTCTGATTTAACAAGGGAGCCATACAGGCCTTAGGCAGGTAACTCACGCCTAACCCTGACAGGGTGAAGCCAAGCTGGGCAACCAGCGAATTACTGATCAACGTGCGCGTGATCGAGACGCTGTGCTGAGCAAACCAGCGTTCATAGATCAGACCAGTTCCCGAGCTGCCCCCTTGAGTGAGCACAGTGAACTCAGAAAGGTCGGCAAGTGGCACCACGGTGTCGCCCTGATGCAGATGGGGGGCGCACATCCAGGCGTTCTCTACACTTTTCAACGGAGTGGAAACGAAGCGCGCATCTTCGAAGATGTCAGGCACGATAATCAGATCAAGCTGATCCGCCTCCAGCTTCTTGAACAGCTCGGTACTCAACTCCACCGACGGCTCCAGAACCAGACGCGGATACGCCTCACGGATGCTCTCGGCTAGTGCCGGTAGCCATGTAAGCGCCGTCAACTCAGTCACCCCCAGACGAAAGCGGCGCACCAGCACATGTTGAGAGCTGATCCGCTCAAGGAGGAAATCTCGTTGGCGCAACAGGTCAGCCGAATACTCTAGGAGCTCCGCGCCCTTCTCGGTCAGACGGGCACTACGCTTGGTACGGTCGAAGATCTGGATGTCAAAGGCTTCTTCCATTTCATGAACACGCTTAGAAATCGCCGATTGCGACATGTTCAGTTTGATCGAGGCAGCCTCGAAGCTGCCCAGCTCGACGATCCAATGGAGCGCTTCGAGTTGCTTGAAAGTGATCATTTGCACAGCCTTAAATGAAGAAAAGCGAAGATTCCAAGCACGCTAATCCTCTCACACAAGGCCGACAAGCCTTTGAGATGCCTGCCTGCAGGTTGGCGTGGTTTCGGCGCATAAAAAACCGGCCTGAGGCCGGTAGAGAAAGGAGGTTGCGAAAGACATTGCGTGAGCTGCGGGCCAATTAGCCCGGCAGCTCATAGCAATCAGGGGAGCATTACACTGGTTTGATCAGCGCAACTGCTCAATGGCCTGCTTGAGACGGCGCATACCCTCGTTGATCGTGTCCGAACTAGTGGCGAACGACAGGCGAATGTACGGCGACATGCCGTAGGCACTGCCACTGACGGTAGCGACACCGCCCTCATTGAGCAGGTACGTCACCACATCATTGTCCGAAGCGATCTTCTGGCCATCCGGAGTGCGCTTGCCAAGCAGCCCCGAGACGTTGGGGAAAACATAGAACGCGCCATCCGGCGCAACGCAGGTCAGTTCAGTAATCTCACTCAACCAGCCGAGCATCACTTGGCGGCGCGTATCATAGATGTCGCGCATCTTCATTACGGGCATCTGATCGCCCGCGAAAGCCGCGACTGCAGCGGCTTGGCTTACCGAGGCCGGGCAGGTGGTCGTCTGCGACAGCAGCTTGGTGATACCCGCGATCAGCGTCTTGGGGCCAGCCGCGAAGCCAATGCGCCAACCGGTCATCGCATAGCCTTTGGACGCACCATTGAGCACCAGAGTCTGAGCCCTGAGATCAGGGGCAACGTTGAGCAGCGACAGGTGGCGCTTCTTACCGAAAACGAAGTGCTCGTAGATCTCGTCAGAGAGAACCAGCACGTGAGGGTTCTGGCGCAGAACCTCGGCCAAACCGAGCAGTTCTTCCTCACTGTAGACCGCGCCACTGGGGTTATTCGGCGAATTGAGCACTACCCACTTGGTGCGATCGGTAATCGCCTTGGCCAGATCTTCTGGACTCAGTTTGAAGCCGTTGGCTTCATTACCCTCGATGAGTACTGGCACGCCTTCGTTGAGCACGGCGATGTCTGGGTAGGACACCCAGTACGGGGCGTGCACGATGACTTCGTCACCGGCATTGAGCGTGGCGGCGAACGCATGATAGATGATGTGCTTGCCACCAACACCTACCACGATTTCATCAAGGCCGTAATCGAGGTGATTGTCACGCTGAAGCTTCTCGGCAACGGCCTGACGCACTTCCAGCGTCCCAGCAGCGGCAGTGTAATGAGTATCACCGGCACGCAGGGCAACGATCGCCGCCTCGACGATATGCGCTGGAGTATCTAGGTCGGGTTCGCCGATGGTGAAGTTGACGATATCCCGGCCCTGTTTGCGCAGCTCGGTCACCAAGGCATTGGCGGCAATGCTTGGCGAAGGTTTGATCTGATTCAGGCGATGCGAGAGAAGCATGAGATTTCCTGTCCGCTGAAAGTCAGCTATCGGGGCGTTAGAGATACTTGTCGAGCCAGCTTTGAGATTTGGCGCCACTGGCGATTTCCGCCTTGACGTCCTCTTCGATGGCGGCATGGCGTGTAGCAAGGCGCAACAACTCCTCGGCATGAGCCTGGGGAAAACTCACCACGCCGTCTTCATCGGCAACGATGATGTCACCAGGCTCAATGATCTGACCGCCAATGCTGACCGGCACGTTGATTTCGCCAGGGCCCGATTTGTAAGGGCCGCAATGGATCACATCACGCGCGTAGCAAGGCACATCCGTAAAACTGGCAACGTCACGAATAGCACCGTCGACGATGAAACCTACACAGCCACGACTTTGCGCATACAGCTTGATCAGCTCGCCAATCACTGCGTTGTTGGTGTCGCCCTGAGCGTCGATCACCAGCACATGGCCAGGCTGAATCAGGGGCAGCGCCTTATAGATGAACAGGTTGTCACCTGGACGAGTCTTAACTGTCAGTGCCGTACCGACCAGCTTTCCGGTGGTGTTGTAGCGCTTCAGGCCCTTGATGCCGATGTGGCGAGCCATGTTGTCGCTAAGGTGGGGAGTCACGACGCTCTGCAGTGCCTGGATCACGTCGTTTGATGCCGGTTGCGCTGCGGGGAAAATACGTTGGCCTGGCAAGCTCATTTGGATACCTATGGGGTCAGTTTTATTGTGGGACTTGCCGCAATCATAGGAAGAGATATAAATCTTTTTTAGCGATATTTAATTAAGTTAAAAGAACACTTTTAGCGATGCTTCAATTGTCTATCCAGTGCCTCATCAGCGCCTTGCGGCAAGCCACCTAATAGGGACGAATGGCCCGCTCGCACTACTGGCGTAGAAGCGATCAATAACGAAAAAGCCCGGAAAGACCGGGCTTGGCGAGAAAGACATGCAGTACGACCAGCAACTAAACCGCCACTGATTAACGGGCCTTATGGCGCCCTTAGGCGAATGCCTGACGGCGGCTCAGGGGCTCTAACTGCCAGCCGTTGCTTTGCAGCTCAGCCTTGACCCTAGCAGCCATCGCAACCGACTCGGCAGAATCGCCATGCACGCAGATGCTGTCGATTAGCACAGGTAGCTTCTTGCCGCTGACCGTGGTGATAGTGTTGCTCTCAACCATATCCACAACCCGCTGCGCTGCGATATCTGGATCATGGATCACCGCACCAGGCAGCTTTCGGGAAAGAAGGTAGCCGCTGTCATCGTAAGCGCGGTCGGCGAAGATCTCCCTGGCTACCTTGAGTCCTGCCCGCTCAGCGACTCGCTCGGTCAGACTGTAGGGGGGAATCACGAAGATCAGTTCGGGCGCGACGCCCTTTACGGCATTGACGATGGCCATGGAAAGATCCTCATCGACCGCCGCCATGTTGCCCAATGCACCATGGGCCTTGAAGTGGGTGACCCGTGCGCCGTGCATCCTGGCCACGGCCTGTAGCGCGCCGATCTGGTAGGCGATGATCTGCTCGACGTCCTCGGGGCGCTGGCCAGGAATCTGCCGACGCCCGAACCCCCATAAGTCCATGAAACCCGGATGCGCGCCGATATCCACCTGCTCGCTGATTGCCTTGGTGACGGTGTCGCGCATAACCAGGGGATCACCGGCATGAAAACCGCAGGCGACGTTGGCCGAGGTTACGATCTCCAGCAGAGCAGCGTCGTCACCCATGGTGTATGGGCCGAAGCTTTCGCCCATGTCGGAGTTAAGATCGATGGTTTTCATTTAAAGACTCCGAACTGGTGAAAGGCTAAACAGAGGCGTCGCGTATTCAACGAGCGTCTGGGGCTCTACGAGAATGCTATCGATGGTGCCGTCGACATCCGATCTGACCGGAAAAAGTAGCGGCCCAACTTGAAGAAAGGCAACGATGTCGCCCTTACGCACCAAGCTGCCAGCCCCGGCACAGGCCGTAGCCTTGCTCGGGTGAGCGACCAGGAAATGGCCCACTTGCGGACTCTTGATCAGCATCGCCGTCGACACTGTCGGCAAAGCCATAACTGGCGTCACGGAAACCGGTGAGCTCGCTACCGGCTTGGCCGCTGCGTCCTGTAGCAGGCGCAGGCTCGAATGGCTATCGCGGTACTCGATCTCACTCAGTTGACTCTTGGCAAAGCACTGGCAGATCTCGCGTATTTCACTGAAGTTCATGGGCAGACGACCTCACGCATGCGGCTCAGGCGGGCCAAGTATTGGCGCTCACTGGCCTCGGCTTCAGCGGCCTCTTCCAGGGTGCATATTCGTAACTGGATACTTGAGCCCGGCGCCGACTGCGCGAGCCACCGCAGATCGCTGTCGATCAGCGTGCCAAGTCGTGGATAGCCACCACAGGTCTGGGCATCGGCAAGCATGACTACCGGCTGACCGCTGGGTGGAAGCTGGATGAGCCCCGGCAGAACCCCGTAGGAAAGCAGCTCGACCGGCACGTCGAATTTCATTCGTGGCCCTTCCAGTTGAAAGCCTATGCGGTTGCTTTGTCGCGATATCTGCCAGTTGCTGCTGAACATCTGTTCCTGCATCGCCTCAGGCAACGCGGCGAACTCGAAACCAGGCAACACCCGCAAGGCACCTTGCCCACTCTCGTAGGGCACAGCACCAAAATCGCCGGCATAGACAGAAACAGTCCGAGGATGCACGGCGAGTACATCGCCCACTTTCAGCATGCGTCCTTGCAGACCACCGAACACCCCCTTGAGGTCGGTACTGGCAGATTTGAGTACGCTCTCGACCGCTATACCACCTGCC
The DNA here is from genome assembly GCF_006384975.1 of Pseudomonas oryzihabitans. Classification (NCBI taxonomy): domain Bacteria; kingdom Pseudomonadati; phylum Pseudomonadota; class Gammaproteobacteria; order Pseudomonadales; family Pseudomonadaceae; genus Pseudomonas; species Pseudomonas oryzihabitans. The sequence continues at coordinate 4,598,363 of NZ_CP021645.1, read as the reverse complement.
AGACACAGGTAGCCGATGCCACCACCGCCGGCGCTTTCCAGGCGCAGGAGCTGCCCACCTCTGGCTGTGCCTTTCCACCAGCTTGGAAGCGCCTGGCCATCGAGCACAGCCTGACCGGCACCGGTAACGGAAAATGTGCAATCCTCCTGAAAGCGGATTTCCAGGGGGAAGAAGATGATCTCAAGCGCGGCAGCGTGCGCGTCGTTACCCAACAGAATATTGCCGGCGGCCAGTGCCAGCCCATCCATCGCCCCTGCACTGCCAACCCCGAGACGGCGGTAGCCAAAACGTCCGGCATCCTGCACGGTACAGCCCGGCATGCATTTGATGATTTCGATCATGCTTCGATCCCTCGTACTTCGAAGCAAACCCTGTCACCTGGTGCAAGCAACGCAGGCGGTTCGTTGCGGTGGTCGAAAAATACCGTGTCCGTTGCGCCGATCAGGTTCCAGCCGCTGGGCATGTTGGCAGCAATGACCCCAGTCTGACTGCCACCGATTGCGACGCTGCCAGCCGAGACTTGAGGCCGTGGAGCGCTCTGTCGAGGCGCATACAGGGATTCATGCAAGCCGCCCAAATATGCAAAGCCTGGGTGAGCCCCCAGGCAGAACACCGTGTACTCGGCAGCGGCGTGACGCATAACAAACTCATCGACTGACAACTGCGCGCGTTCGGCGAGGGTCGGCAGATCCTTCCCGTGCGCGCCGCCATATAGGACGCCGACAGTGACCTGCCGAGCATCGCGGGCGCTGCTCTGCTCAATGCTCAGGCCCCAATAGTGGTGCAAATCTGCCAATGCGTTTTCACGGTATTCCATGGCCTCAAAGATCAACAGCAGGTTGTTCATGCCGGGTACCGATTCGACCAGGCCAAACAGACCTGCAGCTAGCTGATCGAAGGCCCAATAGACCTGCTGGGTTCGTACGTCGGCCTGCGGCTGTTGTGACTCGACGAGAATCGCCCGAGTGCCCATGCGATGAAACTGCGGAGTATTCATGTTTCTTCTCGTTGCCCGCCAGAAAGAGCCTGGTCGAACACCTTGTTACCTTGAATGGATGCTGCCAGGCGGTATGGTTCGATGAACAGCAGGGCTGTTCTAAGCGCCGCCCGCAAGCCGCCGAAGCTCCAGCCCTGCGTTAGGCCTGGAGCCGGTACTGTCAGAGCAGCGGAATCATGTACTGAACGATCAGGCGATTCTCATCCAGATCGTTGCCGAAAGACGAACGCACGGTGGCATTCCTCCAGCGCAGCGAAAGGTTCTTCAGTGGGCCACTCTGGAAGGCGTAGGTGATGTCGGTGTTACGCTCCCACTCCTTGCCTGTACCGCCAGCGGCCAGCTGTACCTGATCACCGCTCACGTAGCGGGTCATGAAACTCAGCCCTGGAACGCCAAGAGTGGCGAAGTCCAGATCATAACGGGCCTGCCAGGAGCGCTCATTGACGTTGGCGAAGTCACTGATCTGAATGAAGTTGACCAGATAAGGATCGCTATTGGCCACGTATGGATAAGGATCGTCGCCACGCATCTTCTGGTAGCCCAACCCAAATGCCTGCGCGCCCAGACGATAAGTCAGCATCGCCCCGAATGCCTTGTTGTCGATATCACGGAAGTTGCCGTCTTCCTGACTCTGCGCATAACGCACATCGGCCTTCAACGAGCTGGCGTCGCCCAGCATAAAGGTTCTGCTGGCATTGACTACGACCTGCTGAAATACATCCTCAAGCTCACCATAGTGCAAGCCGAGAGTGCTCTGTTTGTCGAGCGCGTAGTCGCCGCCATAAAAGCTGTAGGCATCGCCCTGACCGCCAATTCGGTTGGCGCTCATCTTGTCCCAATGCCCGGACTGCGCCGGCATGGCGTCCTTGATTCGTGCCGCCTGCAGACTCAAACCCTGAATTTCATTGGACTCGATCATCGCACCGCGAAACATCTGCGGCAGCAAGCGACCGTCAGGCGACAACAGCATCTGATTGCGGAAGATCAGCGCGCCGACTTTCAGCGTTGTGTTGGACGCCTTGGCCTTGGCCGTTACGCCCAGCTTGGAATAATTGTCCTGAGAGTTGCCATCGCTGCCAGTGGGAAACAGCGCAGTTCCTGCACGGTCATGGCTGGAGTCCAGTTTCATGCCAAACATGCCGATGGCATCGACGCCGACACCGATGGAGCCTTCGGTATAGCCGGACTCGCTGCGCAGGATGAACCCCTGGCCCCATTCTTCGGCCTTGCTTTGCCCACTGGCGGAGCTGCCGCCCGGCTGGCGAAAGTCGCGGTTGAAATACAGATTGCGAGCTTCGAGACTGGCCTTGCTGTCAGCGAGGAAATCAGCAAAGGCCCAGGAAGGCGTGCCCAGTGCCGCAGCGGTCAATGCGGAGAGCGTTGCAACCGCTCTGTATGAGTTGAACTTGTGCATAGATGCGATCCCCGAACGTCTTTTATTGATCTAGGCAGAGAGTCAATAGGTTTTGTCCAGGCCGAGCCTGTCCAAGGCGCAAGCCATTGGCTTGCGCTCGTTCTTATGGAGATTTAGTTGCTGATGGTTTCGAGCGACTGCTTTCGGGTTTCTTGACCGAGGAACAGAATGATCAGGGAGAACACCAGCAGCACTACACCGACGATGCCGATGACCAGCTTGATCCCGCCCAACGCGAACAGCGCCGGAATGGCAAAGGGAATCATGGTTGCGAACAGACGTGCGATGGCGCTGCAGGTACCGGTGCCACGCATGCGCAACCGGGTCGGGAACAGCTCAGAGACATAGATAGCCTGACCAACCACGACAATGGTGTAGATCGAACTGATCAGCAAGAAGCCAACCGCGATCAGCGCAGTCTCCTCGGCTAGGGTGACGTAGATACCGGCGAGCAAGGCCGCACACAACGCTGCGCAGACTAGCAAGGGTTTGCGCCCTACACGGTCGACCAGTGCTAGCGCGATCAAACCACCAACCGGGCCACCGAAGCTCATGATCATGTTCCACTGCAGCGACTTCACGATTCCCAGCCCCTGCTGAACAAAGAACGAGGGCAACCAACTGACCAGGCCGTACAGACAGACCTGAATGGTGATCATGATGGCGATGCCGACAACCATCTTGGAACGCTGGCCTTTCTGGAATAGATCACCAATGGTGGCCTGCAATGGCGGCGTCTCGGTTTTCTGCGGCTGTACTTGCTCGACCGGGGGTTCGACATTCATTGCCTTTTCTGCAGCCGAAACGATGGCATCTGCCTCCTCGTAGCGACCTTTGGACGCCAGCCAGCGAGGCGACTCTGGCATGCTCTTACGCATCGCCCAAATGATGATGGCAGCCACACCGGCAATGCCAAACATCCAACGCCAACCCAGGTTCGGAATCACCCACAGGGCGCATACACCAGCAACGAACAGCGCCGACTGGGCGATGAACGAGAGGAAGGCGACCAAACGGCCTCGTTTGTGAGGCGGCACGAATTCGCTCAACGTGGCAAAGCCCAGCACCAACTCACCACCCAGACCGATCCCCATGATGAAGCGCAGGGCAATCAGCACATACATGTTGGGGGCGAAAACTGCAGCGATGGAGGCCAGACCAAAGATGGCCAGGTTGATCTGATAGCAGTATCGACGGCCAATTCGATCACCAAGCACACCTGAAGCCCATGCTCCGACGATGAATCCCATGAAAGTAGCCGAGATGAACCATGCATTGAGCTGCGACGTGCTCCACTGCTCCGCCAGCAGCGCGCCTAGAACACTGCCTGCCAGGGCGAGTTCGAACGAATCCAGAAACAGACCGGCACCGATCATGAAGATAAGCCGGTAATGAAAACGACCTACGGGAAGCCGATCCAGCCGATTGGCGATACTGGCCTCGGTATGGCGACTAGCAATGCTCGATTGATGAGTCATGCTCTTTCTCTTGTGTGCTGTTGTAGGGGCAGCTTCAGTAACAAAGCCATTTTTGGCAGAGAAATCACAAGATTTTCCGAGGACGCTGTGAACCATGATGCCGCTAAGACTCACGATACCAACGACCGCTCGGGATTAGGGTGGTACTTGAACTTGCCCATCCAGTCACTCTTGTTTGAGCCGATGGTAATGGCAATAAAAATGGAGTTTTAGCGATATTTATTTATACCTTTACATCTCTTTTTTTCATATTAATTGACCTGCCACGCCCCTCGACTCATGGTTTAGCAGCCAATCACACGGCATTCGCCCAAGCCAATTGGTGATGGAGGGACTTAGTTGTAAAGACCGAGATGTGTCCCTTGGCAGGACTGCGGAGGCACGAGCCGCCATGGTGTGACAGCCACATAGCAGCGGAACAGCAATGGGCTAGAGCGCGAGGTAAAACAGGCGAGTAGAGGGCGGGCGGGAGAGAAGGAAAGCCTGCATGGCGCAGAGCGCCACAGGTGAGTGGCAGTGTTTAACTGAGGGTTTCAACACAGCGCTACAGTGAGCGCGAGAAGGATCAAGCCCAGTTCAAGTCAGCAAACATTGCTCCGCAAACCAGCGCTGTAAACTGGCTGCTGGTAAGCCCATTGCAATACGTCCACTCAGCAGCATATCCGATTCAGCCTTCAACTGACCTATCAGGAAAATAAGCGTTAAGTTTCACTTGGCGAACAGCAGACTCATGTCCTTGAACGCCTTAAACTCCAGTGCGTTGCCGCACGGGTCGAAGAGGAACATGGTGGCCTGCTCGCCGACCTGCCCCTTAAAGCGTACGTAGGGTTCGATCACGAATTGAGTTTCACGGGTCCGCAGGCGATCAGCCAAAACTTGACCACTACAGACTGCATGGCCGCGAGCCAATCAGGTAGGCCGTAAATCGCCTGATTGATGTTGGGCTCGCGTAGGTGACGATAGTGCCTGGGGCGAATTCTTGCTCGTCCTGCGCAATCCAGCTCTCATGCGCCCCCATCGCAGCGGCCGAAAGACCAAGGCGGCGCTTCAGACCGCCACCTTGCCGTCTCTCTTGCGAGATGGCCTCAGCGTTGACTGCCAGCCCTTCTGTCAACACCCTCTCAGGCCGTTCAGGTTCCGTACGATACCAGTCCCGACTCTTGGCCCTTCGCCACGACCTGTTCGATCAAGGCGAGCATCCTCTGGATGACCGGATCTCGGGCGCCGTCCATACGCCAGCCGAGCTCGACGGAGTAGCGAGGCAGCACCAGGGGACAAGGCTGGCAGTGGACCGGGGCAACGCGGGCCAGTGCCAGAGCGGCGTGGGTCGGTAGCGTCGCGATGCAGTCGCTGCCCGACAATAGATGAGGCAAGGCCGCAAAATGTGTGGTGGCGGCTTCTACCACGCGCGATGCGCCCAGCTCAGCCAGAGCCTCGTCGACGACACCGACAAAACCGCTGGAGGAGACCAGCAGATGCCGGCGCTGCAGGTAATCCTCCAAGGTCAGGGGTAGGGTCTGGCCAGCGTCCATCCGCGCCGTCAAACAGGAGTAGCCGCCTGACGCCAACACCTTCCTGCCCAAAATTCTGGAGGTACCGGTTCCGGCGGTCAGAGCCACGTCGATCTGTCGGCCCAGCAGGGCGTCACCGGAGAGCAGGCTGTTCGTCTGTTTGAAGATGAGCCGCAGGCCGGGTGCCTGCGTCCTGGCGATGTCGATGAGCGATCGGCCCAGAGCGATCTCATAGTCGTCCGACAAACCGAGGGTCAGAGTTCGCCCACTGAAGGTGGCATGCTGATCACTGATCAGCTGCAGGCTCTGGCGACATTTTTCGAGGGCAGCGGCGATCACCGGTCGCAGCTCCTGACTCTTGGCAGTTGGTCGTAGTCCACGCCCGGTTCGCTCGAACAGGTGATCCCCATAGACTCTGCGCAGGCGTGCCAGAGAGGCGCTGATTGCCGACTGGGTGACCCCTAGCCGAAGGGCAGCCCGTCCTGCACCGCCCTCCTCATACAGCGCCTCGAATACCTTGAACAGATTGAGATCCAGCTCTACGACATCAATCCTGCTCATATCAGATGGAATCCAGGCTATTTGATTGATAACACTAGCGCTGCGAGCATCGGCCTCACAAGTCCTTGCCGAAGAGATACCTTCCATGACCCTGTCCATCGTCGCAGCCCTACAAATCGGTTCCCGCCCCGAAGGCAAAGCCCAGACTCTCGCCGCGATTCTGGCCTACGAAGCGGAGATCAAGGCGGCGAACGCCCAGTTGGTGGTGATGCCCGAGGCGATTCTGGGAGGCTATCCAAAAGGCGAGAACTTCGGGACCTACCTGGGTTATCGCCTCCCCGAAGGGCGTGAGACCTATGAGCGCTATCATGCCAACGCCATCGACGTGCCCGGTCCGGAAACCGACGCCCTCGCCGAACTCGCTCAACGCACCGGCGCTCATCTGGTGATAGGTGTAATAGAACGCGCGGGCAGCAGTCTTTTCTGCACTGCCCTGTTCTTTTCTCCCGACGCAGGCCTGACGGCCAAGCATCGCAAACTGATGCCTACCGGTAGCGAACGCCTGATCTGGGGGCAGGGTGACGGCTCGACCCTGCCAGTGGTCGACTCTCCGGTCGGCAAGCTGGGCGCGGCAATCTGCTGGGAAAATCACATGCCGCTGTTGCGCACGGCCATGTATGCCAAGGGCGTCGAGGTGTGGTGTGCGCCCACGGTCGATGAGCGCGATGTCTGGCAGGCGTCCATGCGCCATATCGCCCATGAAGGTCGGATGTTTCTGGTGAGCGCCTGTCAGGTCCAGCCCTCGCCCCAGGCCCTGGGTATCGAGGTGCCCCATTGGGAGGCAGACCGCCCGCTGATTCGCGGCAACAGCCTCATCGTGGGCCCACTGGGCGAGGTGCTGGCCGGTCCGCTAAGGGATCAGGAAGGCCTGCTGGTGGCGCAAATCGATACCAGCGAGTTGATTCGTGCGCGTTATGACTTCGATGTGGTGGGGCATTATGCTCGGCCTGATGTCTTTTCACTGGCGGTGGACGAGCGTGCCAAGCTGACCGTCGCTTTCAGCAGTTGAATCCAGGGTTCTGAGCCTCATGCCACCCAAACCTCTTGCCATCTTCCAGATGGGTAAACCACCTGCCGATATCCGGCAGGTCCATCAGGAGCAGTCCGACTGGATCCTGGCCGCCCTGGGCGAGTTGCAGCGACCGGTCGCGGTCTACAACGTCGAGGAGCAGCCGCCGCCGTTACCTTCGTCTATAGCAGCTGCGGTGATCACGGGCTCCTGGAGCATGGTGACCGAGCGTGAGCCCTGGAGCGAACGGATCGGCGCCTGGATCAGGCTGGCGATGGCGCTGGAACTACCTCTGCTGGGTATCTGCTACGGCCATCAATTGATGGCGGATGCCCTGGGTGGCGTGGTGGACTACCATCCGGATGGCCGCGAAATCGGGCAGCGTCTGGTTTGCTTGAATGCTGATGCTGCCGAGGATCCGCTGCTTGCACGAGCGGCGTCCCGTTTCCCCGCCTATCTGACGCATGAGCAGAGCGTGCTGCTTCCTCCCGCCGGCGCGACGGTACTCGGTGGTACCGACCACGATCCCCACCAGATAATCCGCTACAGTCCCACGGCCCTGTCCGTGCAATTTCACCCCGAGTTCACTCCCGCCCTGATGAAAGCCTGCCTGCTGCGGCGGCGAACGCTGTTCATCGAAGAAGGCTTTGACTTGGAGCGCCTCTGTCTGGAGCTTGGCCCCACGCCTGAGGCAACCGGCATTCTGCGCCGCTTCGTTGAGCAGATCGGCGAGTGATGCTCGGTGCAGCCGCCGAATCACCTGGCGGCGCGGGGCTGGCCTCACGGTCGACTGCCTGTGGCTAGCGTGCCGATCCGCGGCCAGACTCGTCCTACCCCTCCACCAACCCCTTCACCCGCGTTGCCAGCGCCTCCACCGCGAAGGGCTTGGTCAGCACGGCCATGCCGGTCTCCAGGTGGTCGTCGCTGAGCAGCGAGGTTTCGGCGAAGCCGGTAATGAAGAGCACCTTGAGCGCCGGGCGGTGGACGCGGGCGGCATCGGCGAGTTGGCGGCCGTTCATGCCGCCGGGTAGGCCGACGTCGGTGACCAGCAGGTCGATGCGGGCATCGGACTGCAGCACTTCCAGGCCAGCGGCGCCGTCGGCGGCCTCGATGATGACGTAGCCCAGTTCGCGCAGCAGGTCGGTCACCAGCATGCGTACCGTGGGTTCGTCGTCGACCACGAGGATGGTGGCGTTAGTGCCCTCCAGGGCGCCGATGACGCCCCCCGGCACGGGCACCGGCTGCAACCCTTCCGCCAGGCGGATCGGCAGGTAGAGGCAGACCGTGGTGCCTTCGCCGGGGACCGAGCGCAACCGCAGCTGGCCGCCAGACTGGCGGGCGAAGCCGTAGATCATCGACAGTCCCAGCCCCGTGCCCTGCCCCATCGGCTTGGTGGTGAAGAAGGGCTCGCAGGCCTTGGCAGCCACCTCCGGGGTCATGCCACTGCCGGTGTCGGTCACCTTCAGGTGCAGGTAGCGGCCCGGCGCCAATTCGTACCTGGGTACGTTCTGGGTATCCACCTGGTGATAGCTGGCCTCGATCAGGATGCGACCGCCCGTGGGCATGGCATCACGCGCGTTGATGCACAGATTGAGCAGCGCATTCTCCAGCTGGGACTGGTCCACCAGCAGCGGCTGGTTATCCGGCAGGCTGATGAACTGCACCTGGATGGCCGGCCCCGCGGTGCGCTGCACCAGATCGAGCATGCCGCCCACCAGTTGGTTGACGTCGGTAGGCTCCGGCGCCAGGGTCTGGCGGCGGGCGAAGGCCAGCAGCCGATGGGTCAGGGCCGCCGCCCGCTTGGCACTGCCCTGGGCGGCCAGCAGGTATTTCTCCAGTTCGGTGAAACGCCCCTGGCCGATGCGCAGGCTCATGAGGTCGAGACTGCCGGCGATCCCCGCCAGCAGGTTGTTGAAATCGTGGGCCAGGCCACCGGTGAGCTGGCCCACGGCCTCCATTTTCTGCGCCTGGCGCAACGCCTCTTCCGAACGCCGGAGTTCCTCGGTGCGCTCCACCACGCGCTGTTCCAGGGTCGCGGTGAGTTCGCGCAGATCGGCCAGGGCGCGGTCGCGCTCGTCGGTCAGGGCACGCCGGGCATCCACGTCCAGCAGCACGCCGGGAAAGCGCAACGGGGTGCCATCCGGCGCCAGCTCGACGTGGCCGTTGGCTTCCAGCCAGTAGTAGCGGCCGTCGCGACGGCGCACGCGGTACTGGTGGGCATAGCGCCCGCCGCGGCCGATCACCTCGGCGATGGCGGCGGCCAGCCCCGTCTGGTCGTCCGGATGGACGGTGGCCACCACCTGCGCCAGGCTCAGGCCATCGCGCCCGAGCGCCGGATCGAGGCCGAAATTGACGGCGAAGGCGTCGTCGACGGTGAATCTGTCGGTGGGCAAATCCCAGTACCAGGTGCCGATGATGGCACCCGCGGCCAGGGCCAGTTGCACCCGCTCGGCAGCCGCTAGCACGCTGCTCTCGGCGGCGCGGGCGCTGTCGCGTTCGTCGATGCGTGCGGAAAGTTCCTGTTCGAGGCTGAGGTTGTGCCGCCGCAAGGCGGCCTCCGCCACGTCGCGCTGGCGATGGGCGAGGACACTGGCGGTGGTCTCGGTGGAGATGTTGAGCATGCCGACGGCGTTAGTGCCGTCACGCAGGGGGCTGTAGGAAAAGCTCCAGTAGGTGTCTTCCGCATAGCCATGGCGGGTCATGACGAAGTGCTTGTCGACGAACTGCAGCGCTTCGCCGGCGCGGGCCCGCTCGATGAGGGGGGCGATCTCGTCCCACAGTTCGGCCCAGACTTCGTGGATCGGCTGGCCCAGCGCCTGGGGATGCCGTGCGCCGAGAAAGGGTGCATAGGCGGCGTTGTAGATCAGCGTTTGCTCGGGCCCCCAGGTGGCGCACATGGCGAAGGGCGACGCCATCAGCAACTCGTAGGTGGTTGCCAGCGCCGCAGACCAGGTGTCGCGAGCGCCCAGCGGGGTGATTTCCCAGGCGAAGGTTTCGAAGTAGGACAAGGGAGGACTCACTGGCAGAGGCGCTGCTGGACCGCATGGCTGCCCGGATCCTCAGCAATGGACCGGACACCCATGATAGACAGGCACGGGGCCACCCACCAGACCTGCACGCGACCGACGGTGCCGACTCGCTCACGAGGGGCGGCCGGGCCTGCGGCATGCTGTCCGGGCAAAACGGCTGGCACCCCGAGCGTACATCTCTTACCGTGGGCGCCCGCTGTTTCTGCCAGGTATCCGCTCGTCATGTCCGCGTCACCCACTCCGCCCGAGGGGCTGCAACGCAGCCTGTCCAACCGTCACCTGCAACTGATCGCCATCGGCGGCGCCATCGGCACCGGTCTGTTCATGGGCTCGGGCAAGACCATCGCCCTGGCCGGGCCCTCGATCCTGCTGGTCTACCTGATCATCGGCAGCGCGCTGTTCTTCGTCATGCGCGCCCTGGGCGAGCTGCTGCTGTCGAATCTGGAATACAAGTCCTTCATCGATTTCTGCAGCGACCTGCTCGGACCCTGGGCCGGTTTCTTCTGCGGCTGGACCTACTGGTTCTGCTGGATCGTCACCGCCATCGCCGATGTCATCGCCATCGCCGCCTATGCCCAGTTCTGGCTGCCGGGCCTGGCGCCCTGGATACCGGCGCTGCTCTGCGTGCTGCTCCTGCTGGGGCTCAACCTGGTGACGGTACGCCTGTTCGGCGAACTGGAATTCTGGTTCGCGCTGATCAAGATCGTCGCCATCTGCGCCCTGATCGTCACCGGCTTCGGCCTGATGCTCTGGGGTTTCCAATCGCCCTCCGGCAACGTCGCGAGCCTGGCCAATCTGTGGAACGACGGCGGCTTCTTTCCCATGGGCCTGGGCGGTTTCTTCGCCGGCTTCCAGATCGCGGTGTTCGCCTTCGTCGGTATCGAGCTGGTCGGTACCACCGCCGCCGAAACCGCCGATCCACAGCGCAACCTGCCGCGTGCCATCAACTCCATTCCGCTGCGCATCCTGGTGTTCTACGTACTGGCGCTGGTGGTGATCATGGCGGTCACGCCTTGGCGCCAGGTGGTGCCGGACAAGAGTCCCTTCGTCGAACTCTTCGTGCTGGCCGGCGTACCCATGGCGGCCAGCCTGATCAATTTCGTGGTGCTGACCTCGGCCACCTCCTCGGCCAACAGCGGCATCTTCTCGACCAGCCGGATGCTTTATGGCCTGGCCCGCGAAGGCCATGCGCCGCGCGGCCTCACCCGCCTGTCGCGGGCAGCGGTGCCGGCGCGCGGACTGCTGCTGTCCTGCCTGTGCCTGCTGCTGGGTACGCTGCTGATCTATCTGATCCCCAACCTGGTCACCGCCTTCACCCTGGTCACCACCCTGGCAGCGGTGCTGTTCATGTTCGTCTGGTCACTGATCCTGCTGGCTTGGCTGGCCTACCGCCGTAACCGTCCGGAGCGCCATGCCGCCTCGACCTTCCGCCTGCCCGGTGGGCGCTGGGTGTGCTACGCCGTGCTGGCCTTCTTTGCCGCGGTGCTGGTGCTGCTGACCCTGCAGGAGGACACCCGCCAGGCGCTACTGGCCAGTCCGCTGTGGTTCCTGCTGCTGGGCGTGGGCTATGCCTGGCAGCGGCGGCGGGCGGCCTGACCACCCGACAGATAAGGCTCACCGCACCGTCCAGAGTTCGTCCAGCCGGGTGGTATAGCGCGGGCTGAGCAGATCGCGGCGCATCTGCCAGGCGGGGTCGCGAGGGATGCGCGCGGGTCTCAGGGTCTCGCGGCCGAACTTGCCGTTGATGGCGTCCAGGGTCGCCATCAGCCGGGTCGCGGCGGGGTCCGGGATGGCGGTGAAGAGATCCGCCGCCAGCGCCTGGCGCGGGCAGAGATCGAGCAGCAGGACTTCCGCCTTGGCATAGCCGAAGCCATCGCGAAAGATCTCGCGCAAGCCGGACTGGGCGTAATCGTTGAGCACCCGGGTGTCATCGCTGGGCGCGGGCAGATTGAGCAAGGCGGCGTTGGCGTAACGCCCCTCGTCGGCGCCGTGCATGCCGGTCTGGATGCTGACCCTCAGCGCCCGGCACAGCGACCCCTGGGCGCGCAGCTTTTCCGCGGCGCGGGCGGTGTAGCTGGCCACCGCCTCGGCCAGGGCACCGAACTGGTATTGCCGCCGGCCGAACATGCGGCTGCTGCAGATCGTCTGGCGCGGCGCTTCCGTCTCTTCCAGACTCAGGCAAGCCAGGCCGCGCAGCTCCCGGGCGGTCTTTTCCAGCACCACGCTGTAGCGCTGGCGGAGCGACCAGGCATCCTGCTGCGCCAGCTCCCAGGCCGTGGTCACGCCATCCACCCGCAGTCGCGCCGCCAGGCGCCGGCCAACCCCCCAGACGTCTTCGATGGGCGAATGCTTGAGCACCCAGTCCCGCACCGCCGGCTCGCGCAGATCGAGCACCCCGCCGGTCCGCTCGGGCCAGCGCTTGGCCGCGGCATTGGCCAGCTTGGCCAGGGTCTTGGTCCCGGCGATGCCGACGCTGACCGGGATGCCCGTCCACTTCTGCACCCGCGCCTGCAAACGATGAGCGAGGGCGTCCAGCGGTTCGCGCAAGCCGCTCAGATCGGCGAACACCTCGTCGATGCTGTAGCGCTCCAGCCGTGGCACCAGGGTGGCCAGGGTGCGCATCACCCGGTCGCTGAGGTCGCCATAGAGGGCATAGTTGGAGCTGAAGGCCGTCACCTGGCCCTGTTGCGCCAATTCCCGCACCTGGAACCAGGGCGCGGCCATGGCGATGCCCAGGCACTTGGCCTCGGGCGAACGGGCGATCACGCAACCGTCGTTGTTGGAGAGCACCACCACCGCCCGTTCGGCGAGATCGGGGCGGAAGACCCGTTCGCAGCTGCAATAGAAGGCGTTGCAGTCGATCAGCGCCAGCATCGACTCAGCCATGGCCGAAGCGCCGCAGGCCATGGGTCGCCACGCCCCAGACCTCGAAGTCGTCGCGCTCGCCGATGATCAGGGGCGCATAGGCCGGATTCTCCGCCAGCAAGACGAAATGCGCGCCGCGCCGACCCAGGCGCTTGAGGGTGGGCTCGCGGTCGCGCACCGCTACCACGATGTCCCCTACCCGCGCCGGACGCGCCCGGTCGACGATGACCAGGTCACCGGGAAAGATGCCCACACCGGTCATGCTGTCGCCGCTGACCTGGATGACATAGGTGTGGGGCGCGCGCAGGTCGACCAATTCGTCCAGCGAGACCTGGCGTTCCAGATGATCCTGGGCCGGCGAAGGGAAGCCGCACGGCAGACGAAACTCATAGAGCGGCAACTGGGTCGCCGAGGACGCCAGCGGACCCAGGACGGTAACGGGCATGACAAGGTGCTCCTGCAAATAACTGTCTATATATACAGTTATGCACAGAAGCCAAGCCTGTAAAGCGCCGCTCGGGACCGGCCGATGAGCGGCGCGATCAGGCGCTGAGGCGGAAGCGTGAGACCACGCTACGCAGATTCTGCGACAGGCCGGCCAGGCGCTCGGCAGTGCTGGCGTCGGACTCGATCCTACTCAGCACCTGCACGGTACTGGAGCGGATGCCCGTGGTGTTGCGGTTGATGTCCTCGGTGTTGCTGGCGACGTCCGCCACGCTGGCGGTCATCTCGGTGATGGCGATGGCCACCTGATCGGTCTCGGCCTGTCGCGCCAGCAGTCCGAGCCCCTTCTCCAGCTCCTCGGCGGCCTGGCACTCCTCGCGCACGACGCTGCGCGTCAGGTTCAGGCCGGCTGGCTGGCTGGCTGGCTGGCTGGCTGGGTCCAGGCTATCGGTCGCATTCAGCCCGAACGCCAGCCCGCGCAACTGACCGATGAAGTTCAGCTCCCGTGGCAGGCGCACGGAGGTGATGTCGATGAGAAACAGGCTGGCGTAGTCGGAATCCAGCGCCAGGCCGGAGGTGGCCGAAACGTAATAGAAGAAGTTGAGCGTTTGGATCAGTTGCTCGCTCCACGCCCCGAAGGTGCTCCCCTGCATGGCCTGTCTACTCGCGGCACCCTGATTCTGGACGGCCTACCCGAAGACTCCCTTCCTATCCACAGTTGGGCACCTCCCACGGATGCTCGGCCGCGACCTTAGCCTTTTCCCGCCGCCTGAACTCGCGCCCCGGTAACGCCTCGGCCTGGTGCACCTTCGTTACCTTCCGCCACCTCTCGGTGCCATCCCCCTGAGCGATGGCCGCCCCTGCGCCTGCACGCCCAAGCCAAGCCCTTGATTTGCAACGCCATGCGAAGAGATGGCACAGTCACTGCAACCTATTCCGTTGTTACGAACATAATTCCGCTATAACGGAAAAAGGAGCAACGAGATGATGAGCAAGACGAAGGGGTGGAAGGCACTGGCGCTACTGGCTGGTCTGGTGGCGATGGCTGGCGCCCAGGCCGCCAAGCTGGACGACGTGCTCAAGCGCGGCCATCTGGTGGTGGGCACCGGCAGCACCAACGCCCCCTGGCACTTCCAGGGCGCCGACGGCAAGTTGCAGGGCTTCGATATTGATATCTCCAAGGTCATCGCCAAGGGTCTGTTCAACGATCCGGAAAAGGTCGAGTTCGTCGTCCAGGGCTCGGATGCGCGCATCCCCAACCTGCTCACCGACAAGGTCGACATCAGCTGCCAGTTCATCACCGTGACCGCCAGCCGCGCCCAGCAGGTGGCCTTCACCCTGCCCTACTACCGCGAAGGCGTGGCCCTGCTGTTGCCGGCCAACAGCCGCTACCAGCAGCTCGAGGATCTCAAGGCGGCCAAGGGCGACCTGACCGTGGCCGTGCTGCAGAATGTCTATGCCGAGGAACTGGTGCACCAGGCGCTGCCCCAGGCCAAGGTCGACCAGTACGACAGCGTCGACCTGCTCTACCAAGCCCTGGGCACCGGCCGCGCCGACGCCGTGGCCACCGACCAGTCCTCGGTCAAGTACCTGATGACCCAGAATCCCGGCCGCTACCGCTCGCCCGACTATGCCTGGAGCCCCCAGACCTACGCCTGCGCGGTCAAGCGCGGCGACCAGGACTGGCTGAACTTCGTCAATACCGCCCTGCACGAGGCCATGACCGGTGTGGAATTCCCCACCTATCAGGCGTCCTTCAAGAAGTGGTTCGGCGTCGAGCTGCCCTCCCCGGCGATCGGCTTCCCCGTCGAGTTCAAGTGATCCTGGCCCCGGCGCGGCTCGTCCGCGCCCTCTAGGTAGACGTCGAGCATGAACTACACCCTCAACTTCGCCCCCGTGTGGCAGAACCTGGACCATTTGCTGGCCGGGCTCGCCCTCGGCTTGCAGCTGGCGCTGGTGGGCATCGCCATCGGCTGCCTGATCGGCCTGGCCACCGCCTTCGCCCTGCTCTCGCCAGTGCGGGCGCTGCGCTGGCTGGCGGGGGGCTATGTCACCCTGGTGCGCAACACCCCGATCCTGGTGCTGATCCTGCTGCTGTACTTCGCCCTGCCCAGCGTCGGCATCCGCCTGGACAAGCTCAGCTCCTTTCTCATCACCCTGGCGCTCTATGCCGGGGCCTACCTGGCCGAGGTGTTTCGCGGCGGGCTCATGGCCATTCCCAAGGGCCAGCGCGAGGCGGGCCTGGCAATCGGCCTGCGCGAGTGGCAGATCAAGGCCTACGTCATCATTCCGGTGATGCTGCGCAACGTGCTGCCGTCGCTTTCCAACAGCTTCATCTCGCTGTTCAAGGACACCTCCCTGGCGGCGGCCATCGCCGTGCCGGAGCTGACCTACCAGGCGCGCAAGATCAACCTGGAAAGCTACCGGGTCATCGAGACCTGGCTGGTGACCAGCGCCCTCTACATCCTCACCTGCTACGTCATCGCCCTGCTGCTGCGCCAGCTGGAGCGACGCCTGAGCCTGACCCGCTAGGAGCCCGATCGTGTACGAAGCCCCCTCCTGGTTCCTGGAATTGTGGAACGCACGCCAGACCCTGGCCGCCGGGTTCGCCACCACCCTGGCCTGCTCGGTACTGGCGGTGCTCGGCGGCACCCTGCTCGGCACCCTCGGCGGCCTGGCGCTGACCTATGGCCGCTGGCCGCTGCGCCTGCCCTTTCGCCTCTATGCCGACCTGATCCGCGGCACCCCGGTGTTCGTGCTGGTGCTGGCCTGCTACTACATGGCGCCGGCGCTGGGTCTGCGGCCCACGCCCTTCCAGGCCGGCACCGCGGCGCTGCTGCTGTTCTGCGGCTCCCACGTGGCGGAGATCGTCCGCGGCGCCCTGCAGGCCATCCCCCGCGGCCAGCACGAGGCGGCCAAGGCCATCGGCCTGACCTTCGCCCAGAGTCTCAAGGAGGTGCTGCTGCCCCAGGCGCTGCGCCAGATCCTGCCGACCTGGGTCAATGCCTCCACCGAGATCGTCAAGGCCTCCACCCTGCTCTCGGTGATCGGCGTGGCCGAGTTGCTGCTGAGCAGCCAGCAGGTCATCGCCCGCACCTTCATGACCCTGCAGTTCTATCTGTTCGCCGGGCTGCTGTTCTTTCTCATCAACTTCGCCATCGAGCGGCTCGGCCGCTATCTGGAAAAACGGGTGACCCTGCCATGACCGACGCCAACGCCCCGCTGTTGAGCATCAACGGCCTGCACAAGAGTTTCGGCGCCACCGAGGTGCTCAAGGGCATCGACCTGTCCCTGGACCGCGGTGACGTGGTCACCCTGATCGGCTCCAGCGGCTCGGGCAAGACCACCCTGCTGCGCTGCGTCAACCTGCTGGAAGACTTCCAGGGCGGCAGCATCCAGCTGGCCGGCGAGGCCATCGGCTACCGCGAGGAAGGCGGTCGCCGCCAGCGCCTACCGGAGCGCGAGATCGCCCGCCAGCGCTCGCTCACCGGCATGGCCTTCCAGCAGTTCAATCTGTTTCCCCACCTCACCGCCCTGGAAAACGTCACCCTCGGCCTGCGCAAGGTCAAGAAGATGGGCAAGGACGAAGCCATCGCCCTGGGTGAACAGTGGCTGCGCCGGGTCGGCCTGATCGAAAGACGCGACCATCATCCCGGCCAACTCTCCGGCGGTCAGCAGCAGCGGGTGGCCATCGCCCGCGCCATCGCCATGAATCCCAGCCTGATGCTGTTCGACGAACCCACCTCGGCGCTGGACCCGGAGCTGGTCGGCGAGGTGCTGGCGGTGATCAAGGACCTGGCCCAGGACGGCATGACCATGCTGCTGGTGACCCACGAGATGAGATTCGCCTACGAGGTGTCCGATCGCATCGTCTTCATGAGCCAGGGCCGCATCGAGGAGCAGGGCCCGCCCCGCGAACTCTTCGAGCGCCCCCGTTCCACCCGTCTCGCCGAATTTCTCGGCCGGACCTCCTTCTGAATCCTTCCCCCGCTACAGGAGCACCCTTATGAGCATCACCCGATACGGCGCCGGCGAACGCGGCGCAGGCGGCCAAATCCTGCCCTTCGCCCGAGCGGTGGAAGCCGATGGCTGGCTGCACGTCTCCGGCCAGGTGGCCATGGAGAATGGCGAGATCATCGACGGCGGCATCGTCGCCCAGACCCACAAGACCATGCAGAATCTGATCGCCATCCTGCACGAAGCCGGCTACGGTCTGGAGCATGTGGTGCGTGCCGGCGTCTGGCTGGACGATCCGCGTGATTTCTGGAGCTTCAACAAGGTGTTCGCCGAGTACTTCGCCGGCAATGCCCCAGCGCGCGCCTGCGTGCAATCCTCCATGATGGTGGACTGCAAGGTCGAGATCGACTGCATCGCCTACAAACCCAAGGCCTGAGACAAACCGCCCAGATGACCGAACCTACCCGCCAACGAGCCCGCGGCCTGGACCGCGCCTTCGACATCCTCGATCACCTCAAGCGGGTGGGTCGGCCGCTGCGCCCCAACGAGATCGCCGCGGGCCTGGGCATTCCCAAGTCCACCGTCTACGACCTGGTCGGCCTGCTGCTGGAGCGGCACATGCTCGATGCCGTGGGCCGCGACGGCCAGGTCTACCTGGGCCGCGAGCTGTACTTTCTCGGCCAGGCGCACCTGCGCCACTTCGATCTGGCCCGCGAGGCCGGGCTGCTGCTGGACGACATCGTCGCCCAGACCCGCGAGACCGCCCAGCTGTGCCAGCTCAATGGTCGCAAGTACACCGTCTCGCTGATGAAGGAAGGCGCCCGCGCCTTTCGCATCTCGTCCAATGTCGGCGAAGACGCGCCCATTCCCTGGACCGCGTCCGGGCGACTGCTGCTCGGTCATCTGAGCGATGCCGAGATCCTCGCCCTGATCGATCCGGACGACTTCATCCTGCCCGACGGCAGCCGCCTGCCCCCGGCGACCTTTATCGCCGAGATCCGCAGCGCCTGCGCCGAAGGCTTCTTTTCCTTCGACAGCATCGCCGACACCTACACCCACTGCTTCGCCGCCCCGGTGCAGGACGCCAGCGGCCTGAGCATCGCCACCCTGTGCATCGTGGCGCCCCGCGCCGACGCCCAGGCCCACCATGCCGAGTACCGCCAGGTGCTGGTCGACAGCGCCCGCCGCCTGTCCCAGCGCCTGGGCGGCCAGGAGAATCCATGACCATCCTCAAAGCTCCCGAGAAAGGCGCCACTACGCCTGGCGCCAGCCTGCTCAGCGACGTGCCCCTGCCCGCCCTGGTCATCCACCAGGCTGCGCTCGACCACAACATCGCCTGGATGCAGGCCTTCGCCAGCGACCGCGGCGCCGAACTCGCGCCCCATGGCAAGACCAGCATGGCCCCGGCGCTGTTCCAGCGCCAGCTGGCCGCGGGTGCCTGGGGCATGACCCTGGCCACCGCGGTGCAGACCCGCGCCGCCCAGGCCCAGGGCGTGCGCCGGGTGCTGATGGCCAACCAGCTGGTGGGCGCACCGAACATGGCGCTGATCGCCGAGTTGCTCAGGGCCGACCCGGATTTCGACTTCCATTGCCTGGTGGACCACCCTGCCCAGGTCACCGCCCTGGGCGCCTTCTTCGGCGAACGCGGCCTGGCGCTGCAGGTGATGATCGAATACGGCGTGCCCGGTGGTCGTTGCGGTTGCCGCAGCGAATCCGAGGTACGGGAACTGGCCAAGGCCATCGCCGCCCAGCCCGCCCTGCGCCTGACCGGTATCGAGGGCTATGAGGGAGTCATCCATGGCGCCGAAGCCGCGACGGATATTCGTGCCTTCGCCGATTCCCTGGTACGCCTGGCCGAAGAACTGCGCGGCCAGGGCGCCTTCGCTCTGGAGCGCCCCATCGTCACCGCCTCGGGTTCGGCCTGGTACGACCTGATCGCCGCCGCCTTCGACCAGTTGGACGTGCGCAAGCGCTTTCTCGCCGTCATGCGGCCCGGCAGCTATGTGGTCCATGACCACGGGATCTATCGCGATGCCCAGCGTGGCGTGCTGGCCCGCACCGGTCTGAACGAGGGCCTGCAACCGGCGCTGGAAGTCTGGGCTCATGTGCAATCCATGCCCGAACCCGGTTTCGCCATCCTCGCCCTGGGCAAGCGCGACATCGCCCATGATGCCGGCCTGCCGCTGCCGCTGCGCCGCTATCAGCCAGGCCAGGCGGGCAACGGAGCCATCGACATGAGCGGCTGCACCGTCACCGCCATCATGGACCAGCACGCCTTCATGGTCGTGGCGCCGGGCACCGAGCTGGCCATCGGCGATATCGTCGCCCTGGGCACCTCGCATCCCTGTCTCACCTTCGACAAGTGGCGCCAGGGCTGCCTGGTGAATGAAGAGCTGCGGGTGGTGGAGACCTTCTCGACCTGCTTCTAAGGAAGCAGCTCGCCCTGCTCCTCCCCATCCCAGTAACGGATACGCTCGGCCCGCACCTTGATGAGGATCATGCCGGGCGTATCGGTGCCCTGGGGAAACCAGAGCTGCAGGCTCTTGGTCCAGTGCGCCTCGAATTGCGCCTTATCGCGGATCAACTCGGCGCGCCCCTCGATGGCGACGAAGAGGCCCGGCTTGCCGAGCAGGCTCTTGCCCTCGGTGAAGGTCAGACCCACCGCAGGGTCCTGCTCGATGTCACGGATCTTGGCCGAATCCTCGTAGGCATAGAACCAGGAATCGCCGTCGTATTCGACGTCGCCGTTGTTGCTCATCGGGCGGCTGGTCAAGCGCCCGCTGCCGGTGGTCAGCATGCAGAAATCCAGGTCGCGCATCGCTTTGGAAAGGTCGTGCAGGGTCTTGTCGGCCATGGTGGTCGCTCCGGTGGGGGCAGGCTTGCCCAGTCTGAATTCAGACCCGGGGCTGACGCCGCTTGGTTCCGGATGGGGCTGGCGCACTCGGCCTTTCAGACGGACAGCGTCAATGCGAGGAGATGTAGAACGCCGAGGCAGGCGGTGCCGGCAGCGCATAGGTGGCCTTCATCCAGTCGATCTCCGCCAGGGGTGTGCGACCGAACAGCCGCTTGAATTCGCGGCTGAATTGCGAAGCGCTTTCGTAGCCCACCGCGAAGGCCGCATTCGCCACCGGCAAGGCGTCGCGCAGCATCAGCAGCCGCGCCTGGTGCAGGCGGGTCGACTTCAGGTACTGCATCGGCGTGGTGCCCGTCACCTCGCGGAAATGCCGGTGAAAGCTGGGCTGACTCATGCGCGCCTCCTGCGCCAACGCCGCCACGTCCAGGCGCTCGGCATAGCGGGCATGCAGGGTGCGCAAGGACCGGGCGATGCGGCCGAAATGTCCCTGGCGATCCAGGGCGGCGCGCAAGGAACCACCCTGGGCCCCCGTGAGGATTCGATAATAGAGCTCGCGTAGCAGCGCCGGCCCCAGTAGCCGGGCGTCCGTGGGTGCGCTCAGCACCTCCAGGAAGCGCAGCGTCGAGACCCGTAGCGGCTCGTCGAGCGGCGAGGCATAGAGTCCGCGGGGCGGCTCGACCGCCGGCCCCAGTTCGCTATCGAGTTGCAGGACCAGCTCGCCGAGCAAGCGAAAATCCAGCCGCAGGTAGATGGCCAAGAGCGGCTCCTCCGGACTGGCATCGGTCTCCATGGTGAAGGGCACGGGCACCGAGACCACCAGGTAGTGCTGGGCGTCGTAGCGATAGATACGCTCCCCGAAATAGCCGCGCTTGCCGCCCTGGCAAACGATGACGATGCCGGGATCGTAGAGCACCGGAACCCCGCGGAGCGGCCGATCCGAGCGCAAAAAGCGCACGTCTTCCAGGGCACTGAGATTGTAGCCTTCCTGCGGCGCCAACGCCCGCAACAACGCCACGTGACGCCGGGTCAGGGGATCGCTCGGGCTCATAGGGGCTCCTCTTCAGCCATCGGTGGAACGCGTCAGGGTCTCCCAGCGCTCGATCTCCCGCGTGGCCGCGGCCAGTCGCTCGCGTACCAGTTGCAAGGCATCGCTACCCAGCAACAGCTGCCGGGGCGGTGCCGGCATGGCGATGAGTTGCAACAGTGCCTGGGCCGCCTTGCGTGGATCGCCCAGCTGCTTGCCACTCTTGGCCTCGCGCGCCGCGCGGATCGGCGCGAAGCTCTCATCGTAGTCGGGAATGCTGCGCGGGGTGCGGCGCATCGAACGGCCTGCCCAGTCGGTGCGGAAGGAACCCGGCGCCACGGCGGTGACCTGCACCCCGAAAGGTTCCAGTTCCTGGCCCAGCGCCGCGGAGATGCCTTCGAGGGCGAACTTGCTGCCGCAATAGTAGGAGATGCCCGGCAGGGTGATGGTGCCGCCCATGGAAGTGATATTGATGATATGACCACGGCGGCGCTGGCGGAACGCCGGCAAAAAGGCCTTGATCATGGCCACCGCCGCGAAGACGTTGACCTCGAATTGCTGGCGCAGCTCCTCCAGCGGCGACTCTTCGAGAATGCCCTCATGGCCGTAGCCGGCGTTGTTCACCAGCACATCCACCGGGCCATGTTCGGCCTGCACCTCGGCCACCACCGTCGCCAGGCGAGCGGAGTCCGTGACATCCAGCAGGACGCCATGGGCATTGGGCGACAAGGCGGCGAACGCCTGCCGATCGGCTTCCCGGCGCACCGTGCCGATGACGCGATGACCAGCCGCCAGGGCTTCGCGCGCCAAGGCCTGGCCGAAGCCGCTGCTCACGCCAGTGATGAAAAGGGTCTGGTGATCGTTCATGACCTGCTCCTGTCATTGCAAGGGAGCGGCCAGGCTAACGCGGGTGCGCCTTGTCCCCGCTGCCGGATCGTCTGGGGGTCTTGCCTAATCCTCTCAACATCGATGCCGGGCCCCGAAAGCCCTCGACTCGGCTCGCGTCCCTAGGTGAGGCGTCGCGCGGCTTCGCCCAGGCGAGCCCCGCCGGGGCCAAACGCTGCGATGGAGATACTGTCCAGGCCACACCTGCCACCCAAACATCATCCTTATTAAATATAACCAACAAGAACCGCGCCTAGAGTTAGGGCCGAACCGGGCCTTACCCGGTTTCATCTCGACGAGGATTCAAACGAACATAAATTTTACTATTTCATGGAGAGGATCTTTATGAGCCGTAAGATCTCGCTATGCATGGCCGCCTCCGCCTTGTCCATGGCGACCCCGGCCTTCGCGGCGGTCATCGCCCATGACCAGGTGCAGCCTATCCCCGCCAACGCCACCGATGTGGAGTTCTATTACCAGCCGATGATTTCCGACGGCCCGGACTCCTGCAATAACTATCCGGCCGTGGATTCGGCCGGCAACGTCAGCGGTGGATTGCATCCCTCGGGCGCCCCGGATGGTCATTGTCGCGGCACCAATGGCCAGGTCTATTCGCGCATGGCCGAATACTATGATCACTGCGCGATCATGTATTCCTATTACTTTCCCAAGGATCAACCGCCGAACTATCTGGGCGCCGCCGGCGGTCATCGCCATGACTGGGAAAACATCGTGGTCTGGACCAGTCAGTGCAAGGTCGGCTCGCCCATCCTGAAGATCGACTATTCGACCCATGGCAAATATCGGGTCAACTACAACCCGCCATTGTGGCGTGGCCGGGACGGCTACTTGGCCAACGGGGTGCATCCCAAGGTCACCTACCACGCGACCTACGATGGCTTCGCCGACCATTCCCTCGACTGGACCAACGACACCGGGCGCAGCCAGCCGCTGATCAGTTGGAGCCGGATGCCGGTCCCCGCCAAGAACACCCTGAACAGCTACGAC
The DNA here is from genome assembly GCF_006384975.1 of Pseudomonas oryzihabitans. Taxonomy (NCBI): domain Bacteria; kingdom Pseudomonadati; phylum Pseudomonadota; class Gammaproteobacteria; order Pseudomonadales; family Pseudomonadaceae; genus Pseudomonas; species Pseudomonas oryzihabitans. Next base: position 4,575,327 of record NZ_CP021645.1, on the reverse strand, counting down.
TTCGGCAAGGCGAGCGTGCCCTTCAAGGACAACGGCGCCTTCTGGTCCAACCTGCAGAAGGCCTGGAAGACTGACTAGCGCTGCGCTTGTTTGGCACTGGCTCACTGACCACGCGGCTTGGCCCGCGCGGTCGGTTCGGCGATCAAGGGGTCGTCCGGCCAGTAGTGCTTGGGATAGCGGCCCTTGAGGTCCTTCTTCACCTCGACGTAGGTATTCGCCCAGAAGCTGGCCAGGTCCTGGGTGACCTGCACCGGACGCCGCGCCGGCGAGAGCAGGTGCAGCTTGACCGCCAGGCGGCCACCGGCGATACGTGGGGTGTCGGCCAGACCGAACAGTTCCTGCAACCGCACCGCCAGCACCGGGGGCTGCTCGCTGTAGTCCAGGCGGATGCTGGAACCCGAGGGCACCGCCAGGCTGCGTGGCGCTAGTTCGTCCAGCTGGCGCGGCAGCGGCCAGGGCAGCAACCCCTGGAGCATGACGGCCAGGTCCAGGTTGGCGAAATGGGCCAGGCGCGTGACGCGATCCAGGTAAGGCAGCAGCCAGTCTTCCAGGCTGTCGAGCAGGGCGGCATCGCTGACGTCCGGCCAATCGCTCGCCCCGCCCTGCAGCAGGTCCAGTTCGCGCAGCAAACCGACCCGCGCCTGCCACTGGCGCAACTCGGGGGTCCAGGGCAGCAGCTCCAGGCCCTTGCGCCGCACCAGGCCGAGCAAGGCGCGGCTGCGGGCGGCGGCGTCCAGTTGCTTCAGCGGCTCGCGACTCAGCACCAGTTGGCCGACCCGCCGCTGGCGCTCGGCACGCAGCACGCCTTCGCGCTCGTCCCAGTCCAGTTCGTCGTGACTGGCGACCTGCTCGGCCAGCGGACCGTCGAACAGTGCCGGCTCCAGTTCGGCGGCCAGATAGATGCGCTCTTCGCGCTGCCCCTGGCGACTGCCCAGGTCGGCCACCACCAGCCAAGGGGACTTCATCAGCGCATCCGGCTCGGCGAAACTGGCGGCCCGCCCGTTGGCCAGGCGATAGTCCTGGCCAACGGCCTTGCGCTGCTGAGCGATGCGATCCGGATAGGCACAGGCCAGCAGCGCCCCGGTCCAGCGCGGGTGCTCGGGATCGGCCACCGGCTCCGTGGCCTTGCCTCTCAACAGGCCGCGGTACTGGCGGACCAGTTGGCGGATGCGCGCCACACCACCGCGCGGACCGCGCCCTTCGCCGGCCAGGAGCAGCAAACGGGTGTGCAGATCGGCACCCTGCCCCGGCGCCAGGTCGCGTTCGCCCAGCAGCGCCGCGATCTCGCCGGCGCGCTCGGCCAGGCCCCAACTCTGCCCACGCAGAAGCAGGTGCGCCAAGCGTGGATGCGCCGGCAGGCCACTCATAGCCTGGCCGTGGGCGGTGAGCGTGCCGTGCTCGTCCAGGGCGCCCAGGCGGACCAACAGGTCCCGCGCCTGGGCCAGGGCGGCCGCGGGCGGCGGATCGAGCCAGGCCAGTTCCGCGGCGGTCATGCCCCAGCGCGCCAGTTGCAGCGCCAGCCCGGCCAGATCGGCCTGGAGGATCTCGGCGCTGTCGTAGGCCGGCAATTGCTGGTGCAGCTCTTCCGACCAGAGTCGATAGCAGACGCCCGGCTCCAGCCGCCCGGCACGACCCTGGCGCTGGGTAGCAGAGGCGCGGGAGATGCGTCGGGTGGTCAGCCGGGTCATGCCGCTGCCGGGATCGAAGGCCGGCACCCGTACCAGCCCCGCGTCCACCACCACCCGTACGCCTTCGATGGTCAGGCTGGTCTCAGCGATGTTGGTGGCCAGCACCACCTTGCGACTGCCGGCCGGTGCCGGCTCGATGGCGGCGCGTTGGGCGGCCAGTTCCAGCTCGCCATGCAGTGGGCAGAGCAGCACCCCGGCGGGGAGCTGGTCGGCCAGGCGCTCAGCGGTACGGCGGATCTCCGCCTGGCCGGGCAGGAACACCAGCAGGCTGCCGGTCTCTTCGTCCAGCGCCTGGAGCACCGTGGCGGCCACCCGCGCTTCCAAGCGTTCGTCCTGGCCAAGCGGCCGGCCCCAGCGGGTGGTGACCGGAAACATCCGTCCCTCGCTGCGCACCACTGGGGCGCCGCCGAGCAAGGCCGCCAGGCGTTCGCCCTCTAGGGTGGCGGACATCACCAGCACCTTGAGCGGCGTGTCGCGCAGCAGTTCGCGACCGCTCAGGGTCAGCGCCAGGGCCAGGTCGGCATCCAGGCTGCGCTCGTGGAATTCGTCAAAGATCACCAGGCCGACGCCGTCCAGCGCCGGATCGTCCTGCAAGCGCCGGGTCAGGATGCCCTCGGTGACCACCTCGATGCGGGTTCGGGGCCCTACCCTACTTTCCAGCCGGATGCGATAGCCCACGGTCTCGCCGACGCTTTCGCCCAGCTCCGCGGCCAGGCGCTCGGCGGCGGCGCGGGCCGCCAGCCGCCGGGGCTCGAGCAGCAAGATGCGCTGGCCGGCCAGCCAGGGTTCGCCGAGCAGCGCCAGCGGCACCCGGGTGGTCTTGCCCGCGCCGGGCGGCGCCTCCAGCACGCAGTCATCGCGGGTGGCGAGGGCCTGGCGCAGATCGGGCAGGACAACATCGATGGGCAAGGGCGTCATTTGGTGCGGCCGGTGGTCTCAACGGGGCGGGCAGTATAAAGCGTCTCGCCCGCCATGATTCCGGCCGCTATAGTGGCGGCCTCATCCAACAGGAGGTTGTCTATGTCGATGCGTACCCGTGCGGTGTGTGGCGTCCTCGCCGCCGCCCTGTTCACCCAGCTGACCGCCTGCGGCACCCTGTTCTATCCCGACCGGCGTGGCCAGATCACCGGCAGCGGTCGTATCGATCCGGGCATCGTCGCCTTGGATGCCATCGGCCTGCTGTTCTACATCATTCCGGGCCTGATCGCCTTTGGCGTGGACTTCGCCAGCGGCGCCATCTACCTGCCCGACAACAAGCGCGCCGAAGTCGATCCGGCCGAGCTGAACAAGGCGGTGAATCCCGACGGCAGCGTCGACCGCATGCGCCTGAAGGCCATCATCCAGCAGGCCACCGGCCGCACCCTGCCGCTGGACGATCCGCGCCTGCTGCAACGCAGCGGCAGCAGCGAGCAACTCGCCAGCCTGGGCCTCGCGCCGCGCGGCTGATGAGCGACCCGCACCGCACCGAACGGCTTCTGCGTCGTGCCACCACCGCGTCGGTGGTGGTGGCGACGACGCTGATCCTGGCCAAGGCCGTGGCCTGGTGGTTCAGTGGCTCGGTCAGCCTGCTCGCCGGCCTGACCGATTCGCTGCTGGATGGGCTCGCCTCGGTGTTCAACCTGCTGGCGGTGCGCTATGCCCTCAAGCCGGCGGACGATGACCATCGCTACGGCCACGGCAAGGCCGAGTCCCTCGCCGGCATCGCCCAGGCGGTGTTCATTGGCGTGAGCGCCGTGCTCATCGCCTGGCAGGCGGTCGGTCGCCTGCAACAGCCCGAGCCCCTAGGTGCCCAGGCCCTGGGCATCGCCGTTACCCTCTTCTCGCTGGTCCTGACCGGCCTGCTGGTGGCCTACCAGCAGCACGTCATCCGCCAGACCGACTCCACCGTGGTCCGCGCCGATGCCCTGCACTACCGCTCCGACCTGCTGCTCAACCTGGGCATCCTCATCGCCCTGGCACTGACCGGCTTCGGCTGGTACTGGCTGGACCCGCTGTTCGGCCTGGCCATCGCCCTGTACATCCTCTGGAGCGCCTACGGCATCGCCCGCGATTCCTTCGGCGTGCTGATGGACCAGGAATTGCCCACCGACATCAGCGAGCACATGCTGCAGCTGGCCTGCCAGGTCCCCGGCGTCGAAGGCGCCCACGACCTGCGCACCCGTATCTCCGGCAACCACTGGTTCGTGCAACTGCACCTTGAGTTGCCGGGCGAGATCAGCCTGTCCCGCGCCCATGTCCTGTGCGACAGAGCCGAAGCCGCCATCCGCGCCGAGTATCCCCGCGCCGAGGTACTGGTCCATGCCGATCCGCTGGACGCCCCGGACATCCCGCACCGCCATCCCCTGCCGCCCGCCACCTGAGCGGAACCCGGCGCCGCTGCGCTCTCTCGAATCTCCTAAGCCTGAGAGAGCGCCCCAGAGAGCGCCGGGAGACCACCATGACCACCCTGCACCCGATCGCGCGCCTCGCCGACCTGCGTGAAGACCGCGGTACCGCCGTCGAGATCGGAGATACCGAAATCCTGCTACTGCGCGTCGGCGATGAGGTGCGTGCCTTCCAGGCCAAGTGCCCCCATGCCGGCGCCCCGCTGAAGGATGGCGCCGTCTGCCAGGGCCGGCTGGTCTGCCCCTGGCACAAGGCGAGCTTTGCCGTGGCGGACGGCAGCCTCTGCGAACCTCCGGCGCTGGACGCCCTACAGCGCTATCCCGTCGAGGTTCGCGACGGTGAGGTGCTGGTCGGCACCGCACCTCTGCCGGGGCAAACTCCTGACACCCAGCGCGACGAGCGCCTGTTCGTCCTCCTAGGTGCGGGTGCCGCGGGTACGGCAGCGGCGGCCGCTTTGCGCGAATTCGGGTTCGGCGGGCGCATCCTGCTGATCGGTCGCGAACCAGGCGAACCCTATGATCGCACCGCCCTCTCCAAATTCGTCCTCCAGGGCGACAAGGCCCCCGAGGAAGCACCGGCACTGCGTGACGCGGACTTCTTCCGCCAACAGCGCATCGAGCGCCTGCACGCCGAGGTGGTTCGGCTGGATGCCGACAGGCAGCAGCTGGAATTGGCCAATGGCCAAATCCTGAACTACGACGGCTGCGTACTGGCCACCGGCGGTGAGCCCAAGCCCCTCGCCGTGCCTGGCGCCGAGCTCAAGGGCGTGCACCTGCTGCGGACCCGCGCCGATGCCGCCGCCATTCTTGCGGACCTGCCCGACGCAGGCCGGGCGGTGATCGTCGGCGCCAGCTTCATCGGCCTGGAAGCCGCGTCGGCGTTGCGTAAACAGGGGCTGGCGGTGGAGGTGGTCTCCCCTACCTCCCTGCCCTTCGTCAAGCAGATGGGCGAGACCCTGGGGCAGCACTTCAAGACCCTGCATGAGGCCAATGGCGTGACATTCCACGCGCCCAACGAGGTAATAGCGTTCGAAGGTGAAGATCATGTCCGCGGGGTCAGACTCAAGGACGGCACACTATTACCCGCCGACCTGGTCCTGATCGGCACCGGTATCGCCCCGGAGACCGGCTTCCTGGCCAATCTGCCGCTGGCCGAGGACGGCAGCGTCCCGGTGGATGCCCAACTCCGGGCCGCCGAGGGCCTCTATGCCGTGGGCGATCTCGCTACCTTTCCCTTCGCTGGCCAGCCGACCCGGATCGAGCACTGGCGTCTGGCCCAGCAACACGGTCGCCTGGCTGCCCGTAACCTATTTGGCTACGCGGAAGCCTATGCCGACGTACCCTTCTTCTGGACGCTGCACCACGGCAAGAGATACGAATACCTGGGGCATCCGCGCCACTGGGACGCCATGCACCTCGACGGCAGCCTGGGCGACCAGACCTTCGTCGCCCTGCTATTGGCGCAGGATCAGGTGGTGGGCGTGGTAGCCTGCCAACGCGAGCGCGCCACTGCCATCCTGGCCCAACGCCTGCGCCAGCCCCTGGGGCGCGACGAGGCGCTGGACATCGTCCAGGCCAACTGAGGAGTTGCCATGGCCCATCCCTACCGCGTCGGCCTGATCGCCGATACCCATGGCCTGCTCAGACCCGAGGCCGTGGCCGCCCTGGCCGGCAGTGATTTCATCCTGCATGCCGGCGACATCGGCAAACCCGAGATCCTCGCTGCCCTGCGTGAGCTAGCACCGCTGGCCGTGGTGCGCGGCAACAACGACGACCTGCCCTGGGCCGACGACATTCCCGAGCGTGTCACCCTGACCCTGGCCGAGGTCGGCATCCATATGCTGCACATCCTGCCGGAGCTGGACCTGGCAGCCGTGGACGCCCCGGTACGCGTGGTGATCAGCGGGCATTCACACAAGCCGCTGATCGAAGAGCGCGATGGCGTACTCTTCGTCAATCCCGGCAGCGCCGGTCCGCGGCGCTTTCGCCTGCCGATCAGCGTCGGCCGCCTGACCCTCGACGCCGGCCAGGTCCAGGCCGAGATCCTGGAACTCACCTCCTGAAGGAATTGCGATGACCATCGACTACCACTACTACGAACCCAGCCAGGGCCACGGCCTGCCCCACGATCCCTTCAACGCCATCGTCGCGCCGCGCCCCATCGGCTGGATCTCCTCCCACAGCGAAGCCGGCATCCTCAACCTGGCGCCCTACAGCTTTTTCAATGCCTTCAACTACAAGCCGCCACTGATCGGCTTTTCCAGCCAGGGCTACAAGGACAGCGTGGCCAACATCGAGCGTACCGGCGAATTCGTCTGGAACCTGGCCACCCGCGAACTGGCCGAGGAAATGAACGCCAGCAGCGCCATGGTGGCGCCGGAAGTGGACGAATTCGCCCTGGCCGGTCTGGAACCAGCCGCCTCCCGCATCGTCAAGGTGCCGAGGGTCGCCCGCGCCCAGGTGGCCTTCGAATGCAAGCTGAGCCAAGTCGTACGCCTCAAGACCGCCGCGGGTGACGAACTGGACCAATGGCTGGTGCTGGGCGAGGTGGTGGCCGCCCATATCGACAAGCGTCTGCTCAAGGACGGCATCTACCAGACCGCCGCCGCCCGCCCCATCGTCCGCGGTGGCGGACCGGCCGACTACTTCGAGATCACCGAGTCCGCGCTGTTTCGCATGCGCCGTCCCGACTGATCGGCCCGCCTTGCTCCAGAATGCAAAACGGCGCCCTGGGGCGCCGTTGCTCTACCACTGGAGCTAGCTTGCGGCACTGACGCGGAAATTCAGCCGCGGGAAATGCACCTGGATCGCTCCCAGTCGCTCGTCGCTGCGCTTCACCACCAGGGATTCGCTGTCGGCATAGACCAGCTCGCCCGCAACCGGGTCGACGCCATAGTCGGTTGCGGCCACGGTCACCGGAGCGCCCCAGGCAATGCCCTCGACAGGTAAGGCACGCTCGCGCGGCAAGGCTACCGGTTCGGCCTCCCGGGCGATCTCCAGCGCCTGCTCCGCACTCAATTCTTCGTAGGTGCCATGGCCGAAGCCCAGTACCCGGGCATACCAGGCGGCGATTTCCGGTCGCTCGTCGATCAGCGGTGCCAGTTGCGGCGTGCTCTTGAGGAACCAGAAGTTATGCGCCAGGGCGATATCGGCTACCGACGGCGCGCCAAACAGATAATCGCCTCCGCTACGCTGCAGTTGGGTCTCCAAGCGCGTCAGCAGGGTCGGCAGCTGCTGGCGAGCCTGTTCGGGTGTTAGTCGGCTCAGGCTACCGCCACTGAACAGCGCCTTGCGATCATCCATGAAAGCCTGGGCTTGCTCCGGCGGCAGCGTCGCCAGGCGCGGCCCCATGATCTCCGGCTGGAAAATCAGCGCCACCGCGTGCTGGAACACCACCGAATCGGCCCAACCGGCGAAGGCGGCAACGACCGCTTCCTGCCCTTGCGGAAACAGCGCCGGCACCGCTTTTTCCGCATCCAAACGGCGGGCGATCAGAGCGGTGTCGCAATAGACGTCGGCACCCACCTGCAGTACCGGCGTCTTGCGATAGCCACCGGTAAGGGCGGTCAGCTCAGGCTTGGGCAACATGCGCGGGATGATTACCGAACGCCAGGCAAGCCCCTTGAAGCCCAACAACAGGCGCGCCTTCTCGGCGAAGGGCGATTGCCAATAGTGGTGCAGAATCAACTCGGACATGACAGCACTCCTGAGGCAGCCGCGGACAGCGGGCAGGAGCTGGCCAGCACCAGCGCTTCCTTGGCTCGTTTGGGTAGTTTCTTGATCTGGATTTCCCGTCGCAGAGCGGCTGACTTGTCAGCACAGGCCTCCACATAGACCAGCGCCTGGGCCGGGCTGGAAGCGAAGAAGCGGGCGCCGCGACCACTGCGGTGCTGAGCGAAACGTCGTGCGGGATCATCGCTGATCCCGCAATAGAGCGCCTGGTTCTCGGCGCGCACCAGGTAGACGTACCAGGCGCGCGGGGGCGGCGGAAGACTGTCGCTCACCGTCAGGCGAACCACTCCCGGGCGGTGCGCCAGACGCACACGCCGACGAAGTAGATGCCGCTGGCGAACCAGAGCACCATCAACCACAGCGGCTTGTCGGGATGCATGAACACCATCAGGGCGCTGCTGAGCAGCCAGATGGAGGTGACGGTGATGTTCACCGCCATCAGCTGACGCACGCGGAACGGATGCAGGAACTTGACCCGGGTCAGGGTCAGGGCCGCCAGCACCAGAACCACGGCCATGCTGAACCAGGGCGCCAGATCCAGCACGTAGAAGTACAGGGCTACCACGTTCCAGGCGGCGGGGAAGCCGACGAAGTAGTTGTCGGCGCTCTTCATGTTCACGTTGCAGAAACAGAACAGTGACGACAATAGGATGATGCCCACCGCCACCAGCTCGAAATGCGGCGGCAAGGGCACGAAGCGATAGATGAAGATCGCCGGGATGAACACGTAGGTCAGGTAGTCGACCACCAGGTCCAGCGCGGAGCCGTCGAAGTGCGGCAGTACCCGCTTGACCTCGAACTTGCGCGCCAGGGTGCCGTCGAGGCCATCGACGAGCAGGGCGATGCCGAGCCACATCAGACAGCCCTTGGGCTGGCCGTCGACCAGGGCGAGCAGCGCCAGGAGCGCGAGGATCACACCGCTGGAGGTCACCGCATGGGCGCCCCAGGCCTTGGCTTTTGTCAGCATGAGCGGATGGGAAATGGAGTTCACGGGCGTCTCTCTATGATGACGGCTTCGACTATTCGTTGCACCTCGTGTTCTGAATACGAGAGGCGAAATCGACAGCGAAACCTGTGAGCGGCAAGGCGAGCCTTAGCCGCCGACCCCGGCAAACCGGGCGCCAAATATCGAGGATACCGCGCCTCGACGTCCTTTGCCCGCCTTCCCGCCGAACGCCCGTGATTGGGTTCGCAGGTCGACCGGGGCGGACAGGTCTCCGCCCCGGCTGCGCTTAGTGCAGGATCTGGCCGAGGAATAGCCGCGTCCGCTCGTTCTGCGGATTGTCGAAGAACTGGTCCGGGGCGGCCTGTTCGACGATCTCGCCCTTGTCCATGAAGATCACCCGGTTGGCCACGGTGCGGGCGAAGCCCATCTCGTGGGTCACGCAGAGCATGGTCATGCCGTCCTGGGCCAGGCCGATCATGGTATCCAGCACCTCCTTCACCATTTCCGGGTCGAGCGCCGAGGTCGGCTCATCGAACAGCATGATGCGCGGCTGCATGCACAGCGCCCGGGCGATGGCCACGCGCTGCTGCTGGCCGCCGGAGAGTTGCCCCGGAAACTTGTTGGCCTGCTCGGGAATGCGCACCCGCTGCAGATAGTGCATGGCGATCTCTTCGGCCTGCTTCTTCGGCATCTTGCGTACCCACATGGGTGCCAGGGTGCAGTTCTGCAGCACGGTGAGGTGCGGGAAGAGGTTGAAGTGCTGGAACACCATGCCGACTTCGCTGCGAATGGTCTCGATCTGCTTGAGATCGTTGGTCAGCTCGGTGCCGTCGACGATGATCTGCCCCTTCTGGTGTTCTTCCAGGCGGTTGATGCAGCGGATGGTGGTGGACTTGCCCGAGCCGGACGGCCCGCACAGCACGATGCGCTCGCCCTGGGTCACGGTCAGGTTGATGTCCTTGAGCACGTGGAACTGGCCGTACCACTTGTTCACGTCCTTGAGCTGGATCATGACCTTGCTGCTGTCGACCGGCTGCTTGTTGCTTACGTTCATCTGATGACTCCTAACGCTTGTGGCCGGTGTTCAGCTTGCGCTCCAGACGGGCGGAGTAGCTGGACATGGCGAAACAGAAAATCCAGTAGACCAGCGCGGCGAACACGTAGCCTTCCGTGGACATACCCAGCCAGGCCGGGTCGGACGTGGCGCGCTTGATGCTGTTGAGCAGGTCGAACAGGCCGATGATGATCACCAGGCTCGAATCCTTGAACAGCGCGATGAAGGTGTTGACGATGCCGGGGATGACCAGCTTCAGCGCCTGGGGCAGGATCACCAGGCCCATGGTGCGCCAGTAGCCCAGCCCCATGGCGGCGGCGGCTTCGTACTGGCCCTTGGGAATGGCCTGCATACCGCCACGGACCACCTCGGCGATGTAGGCCGCTTCGAAGATGATGACCATGACGATGGCGCGCAGCAGCTTGTCGAGGTTCATGCCATCGGGCAGGAACAGCGGCAGCATCACCGAGGACAGGAACAGCACCGTGATCAGCGGGATGCCGCGCCAGAATTCGATCATGGTCACGCAGATGACCTTGATCGCCGGCAGCTTGGAGCGCCGCCCCAGGGCCAGCAGGATGCCCAGCGGCAAGGCGCCGACGATACCGACCGCGGCGATGACCACCGTCAGCATCAGGCCACCCCACTCGCTGGTGGGCACCACCCGCAGGCCCAGGCCGCCGTACAGCAGCCAGAAGGCCACCAGCGGATAGACCACCAGCAGGGTGAGCCCGTAGCGGGCCTTGTGCTTGAAGCTGTCGAGGAACAGCGGAATGGCGCCCACCACGGCCAGCACCACGGTCAGATCGACCCGCCAGCGCTGGTCATCCGGATAGAAGCCATACATGAACTGGCCGAAGCGTTCCTTGATGAACACCCAGCAGGCACCGCCCGGCGCGCAGTCGGCCCGGGTCGTGCCACTCCAGGTGGCATGCAGGAAAGCCCAGTTCACCACCGGCGGTACGATCAGCCAGACGATGTAGAGGCCGACCAGCGTCAGAATGGTATTGCCGACGCTGGAAAACAGGTTGCCGCGGATCCAGGCCCAGACGCCGACGCTGGAAGGCGGCGGCGGCAGGTCCGGTTTGAAGGTATGGGTCTGGTTACTCATACGCGCTCCTTAACGCTCGATCAGCGCGATGCGCTTGTTGTACCAGTTCATCAACAGGCTGATGCTGATGCTGATGGCCAGGTAGACGCTCATGGTGATGGCCATGGTCTCGATGGCCTGGCCGGTCTGGTTCAAGGTGGTACCGGCGAACAGCGCCACCATCTCCGGATAACCCACCGCAGCGCCGAGCGAGGAGTTCTTCATCAGGTTCAGGTACTGGTTGGTCAGCGGCGGAATGATCACCCGCATGGCCTGGGGAATGATCACCAGCCGCAGGGTCAGGCCTGGGCGCAGACCCAGGGAACTGGCCGCCTCGGTCTGGCCATGGCTGACCGCCTGGATACCGCCGCGCACCGTTTCGCCGATGAAGGCCGCGGTGTAGACCGACAGGGCCACGGCGAGGGATACCAGTTCCGGGATGATCACCCAGCCACCGCGCAGGTTGAAGCCCTGCAGTTCCGGCAACTCCCAGTGCAGCGGCTTGCCGAATGCCAGAGCGGCCAGCAGCGGCAGAGCGATCAGCAGCGCCAGTACCGTCCACAGCACCGGGAAGCGTTCACCGGTGGCGTGCCGCCGCTTGCGAGCCCAGCGCACCACGATAACGCTGGCGACGATGGCGATCAGCAAGGCGATCAGCCCCGGCACGAAGCCGACGTCGGCAATGGGCGCTGGCATGTACAGGCCGCGATTGTTGACGAAGAAGGCTTCGCCCAGGCTCAGGCTCTGGCGCGGTCCCGGCAGGGGCGCCAGCACGGCGAAGTAGACGAAGAAGATCAACAGCAGGGGTGGAATGTTGCGGAAGATCTCGATGTAGACCGTGGCGACCTTGCGCAGCAGCCAGTTGTTCGACAGCCGTGCCACGCCCACCGCGAAGCCGATGATGGTCGCCAGGACGATACCGATCACCGAGACCAGCAGGGTATTGAGCAGGCCGACCAGGAATACCCGACCGTAGGTGTCACCCTCGGTATAGGGGATCAGGTGCTGGGGGATGCCAAAGCCCGCGGAATTGTTGAGGAAGCCGAAGCCAGAGGTGATCCCCCGGTGGGCCAGGTTGGTCTGGGTGTTGTTGAACAGGAACCAGCCGAAGGCCACCACGGCGACCACGGCGACGATCTGGAACAGCCAGGAGCGCGCCTGCGGGTCGGTGAGCAGCGAACCGCGGACCGGTGGCGAGGTTTTACTAACGTTTTGCATCTCTAAGCCTCATTAAACCCTCGCCCCGCAGCGCGGCGAGCGCTGCAGGGCGAGAATCTACACATCCGAAAGGTGTCGGCGACGACAGCGCCGAAATCAACGGACCGGCGGGGAGTACTGCAGGCCGCCTGCGTTCCACAGGGCGTTCAGACCACGCTTGATCTTCAGATCGGAGCCCATGCCGACGTTACGTTCGAAGACTTCGCCGTAGTTGCCGACCTGCTTGACGATGTTGAGCGCCCACTCGTTCGGCAGCTTCAGGTCCTTGCCGAACTCGCCATCGGTACCCAGCAGACGACGGACGTCAGGGTTCTTGGAGTCCTTGGCCTGGGCTTCGACGTTGGCCGACGTCAGGCCCAGCTCTTCGGCGCTGACCATGGCGAACAGGGACCACTTGACGATGGTGAACCAGTCGTCGTCGCCGCGGCGCACGGCCGGAGCCAGGGGTTCCTTGGAAATGACTTCGGGCAGTACCACGTAGTCGTCGGGCTTGGCCAGCTTGATGCGCTGAGCATAGAGCTGCGACTGGTCGGAGGTCAGCACGTCGCAACGGCCGGCTTCCATGGACTTGGCGCTCTCGTCGGAGGTGCTGTAGGTGATGGGGGTGAACTTCATGCCGTTGGAACGGAAGTAGTCGGCCAGGTTGAGCTCGGTAGTGGTACCGGCCTGGATGCACACGGTGGCGCCGTCCAGTTGCTTGGCACTGGTCACGCCCAGCTTCTTGTTCACCAGGAAGCCTTGGCCGTCGTAGTAGGTGACGCCGGTGAACATCAGGCCCATGCCGCCATCACGGGAGCTGGTCCAGGTGGTGTTGCGCGACAGCACATCGATTTCGCCGGATTGCAGCGCGGTGAAGCGCTCCTTGGCGGTCAGGGGCGTGAAGCGAACCTTGCTGGCGTCGCCGAACACCGCTGCAGCGACGGCGCGGCAGACGTCGACGTCGATACCCTTGTATTCACCCTTGGAGTCGGTGAAGGAGAAGCCCGGCAGACCATCGCTGACGCCGCATTGCACGAAACCTTTCTTCTTCACCGCATCCAGAGTAGCGCCCGCGTGAGCCATGCCGGACAGGCCCAGAGCAGCGGCGGTGGTCAGAATTGCCAGGGTAGACTTCACCATCTTCATCGATAAGCTCCAAATTATTTATGAATTACGTTCCAGCCCACGGCAGCACGATGTCTCTCGCCTGATTGCCGTGCGACCTGCCCGCCGATCCTGGATACCCCGCATCCAAGGTTGGATGGGCGCTGGCCAGAGGGCGTGACGGAGCAGTGAGTCAGTGTTACCTGTTAGTGCACTACCTGGTCGCAAGCTAGTTCAGGCAATTTGCGGACCACTGAAGGCGACAAGGGCGCTCTCCCTGCAAACCGAGCCGGTTGTGCACTCTCAGCAAAAAATCGCTCGAAAAAGTTACGAAAATGCGACACGCCATACGCGCACCATCTGTTACCACGCCCATTTCACAAAGCACCAAATTGGAGCAACGCCATGGAAAACACGCCCCTTGTGCTGGAATCTACCAGCGGTACCGCCGATAGCTGCGTCATCTGGCTGCATGGACTGGGCGCCTCGCGCCACGACTTCGAGCCCGTCGCCGAACTGCTGCAACGGACGCTGAAACGCACCCGCTTCGTCTTGCCCCAGGCCCCTACCCGTCCGGTCACCATCAATGGCGGCTGGGCCATGCCGTCCTGGTACGACATCCTGGCGATGAATCCGGCCCGCGCCATCGATCGGGCCCAGCTTGAGGAATCGGCCGCTACGGTGCATGCGCTGATCGCTGACCAGCAGGCCCTGGGCATTGCCGCCGAACGTATCGTGCTGGCGGGCTTTTCCCAAGGTGGCGCCGTGGTGCTGCATACCGCCTACAACACCCCCTGCGCGACGCTCGGTGGCGTAATGGCGCTGTCGACCTATGCGCCCAGCTTCGCCGACGACCACAGCAACCGGGGCGGTGCTACCCCGGCCCTGTGCCTGCACGGCAGTCAAGACGATGTCGTACCACCGGCCCTTGGGCGTGCCGCCTACGACATGCTGGTCGCCACCGGCGTGGAAGCCGTCTGGCACGACTATCCCATGCGTCATGAGGTCATTCCGCTGGAAATCCAGCATATCCAGGCCTGGCTGCAAGACCGTTTCGACTAGCCACGAACGGCAGTCCCGTGCGATCGAGGGATTTTGGAAACCGGTCGACACTTTGCGACATCTGGCCACTAACGGAGCCCATGGAAGGGAAAAACCCAAGAACTTTGCGAGCCTCGACCGGTCCAGTGTGGGTGCCTGAAGGTCGTGATGTGCATGGAGCAGCTATGGCCCGAGTTTTCCTTTCAGCCCGTGGGGTGATCTCTTGATGGCTGCCCCATTGTCGCTATGGTTGGCCGAAGTACCAGTTGCCTCCCTGAGAGATCTGCGCCTGTTCGAGGGCGTGGAAATCCATCTACTGGAGGCCCTGATCGCCCGCTCGACCACCCGTAATCTGGTGGCCGGCGAGTGCCTGCTCTCGCCCGCGCAGATCAATCAGTACATGTACCTGATTCTGGAGGGGCGCCTGCGCGTCCATCTGGGCTCTCCGGAAAATCCGCCCATCTATCTATTGGGTGCGGGGGAATGTTCCGGCGAAATCAGCTTTCTCGACAGCGAAAGACCCAGCGCCCACGTCATCGCCGAGGCCGATACCCAGGTCCTCTGCCTGCATCGCGACCTGGTCCTCGATTTGATCGAGCGCTCGGCCAAGGCCATGCACAACCTGCTCGGCATCCTGTGCGAGCGGATGCGGCGGGGTAACCAACTGATCGTCGACACCGAACGCAATGCCAACGTCGATACCCTGACCGGACTGTTCAATCGTCGCCGTCTCGAGCAACTGTTCGAACGCGAGAGCACCCGTTGCGCCTTCAATCGGCAGCCCCTGAGCCTGCTGATGCTCGATGTCGATCACTTCAAGCGCTACAACGACACCCATGGCCACCTGGCGGGCGACTATGCCCTTTGCCTGGTCGCCAACACCCTGAGGGACCAGTTGCGTCCCAAGGACAGCATGGCCCGCTATGGCGGCGAAGAATTCGTCATCCTGCTGCCGGAAATCGACCGTGACGAAGCCATAGCCATCGCGGAGCGTCTGCGCCAGAGCTTGGCAGACATCAAGGACTTCTATTCACCCTGCGGCAAGCTGCCGGGCGTGACCGTCTCCATCGGGCTGGCACAGATGCGCAAGGCCGATAGCCTGGACGAGTTGGTCGGACGGGCGGACAAGTCCCTGTACGAGGCCAAGGGCGCCGGGCGAAATCGGATCAGCGGCTGAGCCGATCTCGCCTATGTTCGGCAGGTAGTTGTTGCCGGGCACGTCGGTTGCTTTACACTGCGGTCTCATTCCGCTTTCCATGATCGAGACCCTCCGTGCTCAAGGCACTCAAAAAATTTCTGGGCAAAGACCAGGACGTCGCTCAGCCGACCGTCCCCTCTGCGCCCCAGGTTATCCCCAGCGCTCCCTCCGAAGCCCCCTCGCCTACCGCCGTCGCCACGCCCGAGCCTCAGGTAGAGCGGTCGCCCCGCAAGCCCAGACAGCCGAACGAAGCCCGTACCCAGGAGCCGCGTGCCCAGGCGGACAAGCCTGCCAAGCCGCGCCGTGAGCGCAGTCCGCGCAAACCCAAGCCGGTCGATACCTGGAAGCTGGAAGACTTCGTGGTCGAGCCCCAGGAAGGCAAGACACGCTTCCACGACTTCAACCTGGATCCGCGCCTGATGCACGGCATCCATGATCTCGGCTTCCCCTATTGCACGCCGATCCAGGCGCAGGTGCTGGGTTTCACCCTCAAGGGCCAGGATGCCATAGGCCGCGCCCAGACCGGCACCGGCAAGACCGCGGCCTTCCTGATTTCCACCATCACCCAGTTGCTCACCACCCCGCCGCCCAAAGAGCGCTACATGGGCGAGCCGCGGGCGCTGATCATCGCGCCGACCCGCGAGCTGGTGGTGCAGATCGCCAACGACGCCCTGGACCTGGCCAAGTACACCGGGCTGAACGTCATGAGCTTCGTCGGCGGCATGGACTTCGACAAGCAGCTCAAGCAGCTCGAAGCCCGCTACTGCGACATCCTGGTGGCCACTCCCGGTCGTCTGCTGGACTTCAACCAGCGTGGCGAGGTCCACCTGGACATGGTCGAGGTCATGGTGCTGGACGAAGCCGACCGCATGCTGGACATGGGCTTCATCCCCCAGGTACGGCAGATCATCCGCCAGACCCCGCCCAAGAGCGAACGCCAGACCTTGCTGTTCTCCGCCACCTTCACCGAGGATGTGATGAACCTGGCGCGGCAATGGACCACCAACCCGGCCATCGTCGAGATCGAGCCGGAGAACGTTGCCAGCGACACCGTCGAGCAGCACGTCTACGCCGTCTCCTCCAGCGACAAGTACCGGCTGCTCTACAACCTGGTCGCCCAGAACAACTGGGAGCGGGTGATGGTGTTCGCCAACCGTCGCGACGAGGTGCGCCGCATCGAGGAACGCCTGACCAAGGACGGCATCAGCGCCGCCCAGATGTCCGGCGACGTGCCCCAGCACAAGCGCATCAAAACCTTGGAAGGCTTCCGCGCCGGCAAGATCCGCGTGCTGGTGGCCACCGATGTGGCCGGTCGCGGCATCCACGTCGACGGCATCAGCCACGTGATCAACTTCACCCTGCCGGAAGACCCGGACGACTACGTGCACCGCATCGGCCGTACCGGCCGCGCCGGGGCCAGTGGTACGTCTATCAGCTTCGCCGGTGAAGACGACGCCTTCGCCCTGCCGCCCATCGAAACCCTGCTGGGCCGCAAGATCGCCTGCGAGATGCCCCCGGCCGAGCTGCTCAAGCCGGTGCCTCGGCAGCGTTGAGGCATATTCGTTCGGCCTCTACCCTGGAGGTCTGTCGAAGCTATTGCTCCGCTGGCTGAACCTTTCGCGGCCATGGGCCGCTCCTACAGTTGCATCAGGCGCTGTAGGAGCGGCCCATGGCCGCGATTAGTTTCCAGGCTGGAGGATAATCCTCGCCTCGCGTCTTTTCCTATCACCCCTTCGCCCAACGCCCAGCGGCATCCTGGTCGCTGGCCCGTCCCTCCACCCAGCGCGGGCCTTCGGACGTGTCTTCCTTCTTCCAGAAGGGGGCACGGGTCTTGAGATAATCCATCACGAAGTTGCAGGCGTCGAAGGCGGCCTGGCGATGGGCGCTGGCGGTGCCGACGAAGACGATGGGCTCGCCCGGCTCCAGGCGACCGATGCGATGCAGGATGTCGACGCCCAGCAGCGGCCAGCGCTGACGGGCTTCCTCGGCGATACGCGCCAGGGCCTTCTCGGTCATGCCGGGAAAGTGCTCGAGGAACAGGCCACCGACATCGCGCCCGTCGTTGAAGTCGCGTACGTAGCCCACGAACCCCACTACCGCTCCGATGCCGGTATTGGCGGCATGCAGGGCATTGAGTTCCTGGCCGGGATCGAAGGCTGCCGCCTGAACACGGATGGCCATGGTCAACCTCCGGTCACGGTGGGAAAGAAAGCGACCTCGTCGCCATCACGCAAGGGCTCGGCGAGGCCGCAGAGCTCTTCGTTGCGTGCACACATCAGGCCGCGCTCACCCAGGATTTCGCTCCAAAGACCGCCGCGTTGGACCAGGTGTTCGCGCAGGTCGCCGACGGTGGCGAGATCCGGCGCCCAAGGCAGAGCTTCTTCGGCGCGGCCCAGCACCTCGCGATAGCGGGCGAAGAATTGCACGCGGATCATGCCGGCTGCTCCTCGGCGCGGAAATGACCGCTCTTGCCGCCGCTCTTTTCCAGTAGGCGTACGGCTTCGATGGTCATGCCGCGGTCGACCGCCTTGCACATGTCATAGAGCGTGAGTGCCGCCACGCTGGCGGCGGTCAGGGCCTCCATCTCCACTCCGGTCTGGCCGGACAGTTTGCAGGTGGTGGTGATGCGCACCGCGTCGGGCGCCTCGGCGGTCAGGTTGACCTTGACGCTGGTCAGCATCAGCGGATGGCACAGCGGGATGAGATCGGCGGTCTTCTTCGCCGCCTGGATGCCGGCGATGCGTGCCACGGCGAAGACATCGCCCTTGGGATGGCCACCGCTCTGGATCAGCGCGAGGGTTTCCGGACGCAGGCGCACCCGGGCTTCGGCCGTGGCTTCACGGAAGGTCACTTGCTTGTCGGTGACATCGACCATGTTGGCACGGCCTTGGGAATCGAGATGGGTCAGCACGGCATGACTCCTGGAAAGGACCTGCCATTGTAGACCCGCCGCAGGGGATTTGATCCCCGCCCGAGGCTGGGCGGGGACCGAGGGATATTACAGATGAGCCTCGGCGTATTCGGCGAGGACGGAACGGGGTACGCCCTGCAGGGTGATGTGCACCCCGTGGTTGAAGCCCTTGAAGCGTTCGGAAAGGTAAGTGAGGCCCGAGCTGGTGGCCGAGAGGTAGGGGGTATCGATCTGCGCCAGATTACCCAGGCAGATCACCTTGGAGCCGCTGCCGGCGCGAGTGATGATGGTCTTCATCTGGTGCGGGGTGAGGTTCTGGCATTCGTCGATGAGGATCAGACTCTGCTGGAAACTACGACCGCGGATGTAGTTGAGGGATTTGAACTGCAGCGGCACCTTGCTCAGGATGTAGTCCACGCTGCCGTGGGGGTTGTGGTCATCCATGTGCAGGGCTTCGAGGTTGTCGGTGATGGCGCCCAGCCAGGGCTCCATCTTCTCGGCCTCGGTGCCGGGCAGGAAGCCGATGTCCTCGTCCAGCCCCTGGACGCTGCGGGTGGCGATGATCCGGCGGTATCTCTTGGTGACCATGGTCTGCTCGATGGCCGCCGCCAACGCCAGGATGGTCTTGCCCGAACCGGCGGCGCCGGTGAGATTGACCAGGTGGATGTCCGGCTCCAGCAGGGCGAACAGCGCCAGCGCCTGATAGATGTCACGCGGCTTGAGACCCCAGGCTTCCTGGTGCATCAAGGGTTCCTGGTGCATGTCGAGCAGGATCACCTCGCCATCGCGCACCGCCTTGACCCAACCGACGAAGCCCTGCTCGTCGAGCACGAAGTCGTTGACGTTGAAAGGCGGCAACTCGGCCGATAGCTGTACCCGATGCCAGACCCGGCCCAGCTCCTGACGACTTTCCACCTTGCTCACATTGTCCCAGAAGGACCCCGGCAGGTTGTGATAGCCCTGGGACAGCAGGGAGACGTCATCGAGCAACTGATCGGTCTGGTAGTCCTCCGCGGCGATGCCGCAACCACGCGCCTTGAGGCGCATGTTGATGTCCTTGGTGACCAGCACCACCCGCTCCTGGGGATGCAGATTCCGCAATTCGACGAGCTGGTTGATGATGCGGTTGTCGTTGATGTCGTCGGGCAGGCAGGCCATGGGCCCGGCACGACGGCCCATGAGGATGGACAGGCGCCCCTTGGCCTCGCCCTTGCCGCGGGGAATGGGTACGCCCCGCTCGACGTCCTCGGGGGAGGACTCGGCCAGGACACTGTCGATCAGTCGGATCGCCTGCCGACACTCGGCGGCGACGTTGTGCTTGCCCGTCTTGAGCTTGTCGAGTTCCTCCAGGACCGTCATGGGAATGGCGACGTGATGCTCCTCGAAATTGAGCAGCGCGTTGGGGTCGTGGATCAGTACGTTGGTGTCGAGCACATAGAGAGTGGGCTGGGTGGGGCGGGAGCGTCCGTGATCATCCATACTCGTTCACCTCGTCAGAAACGCTTGACTCGCAAGCCAGTCGACGGAGCGCCAGGACGACGCTCCGCAGCGAAAGGTGCCGTCGCTCCAGCAACGGGTTCACGGACCGGCCAACATGAGGGCACGGGACCCGAGAGATGCGACGGACAGTTCGGTAATAACGCAAAAGGCCTTGGGCACAAAAGCTTTTTTTAGCGCCGCCGAGTTTTTTTCCAAGACCGGTATCGATCGTCGGTTGCCCGGGCAACGTCGCCCTGGTGGCGCGGTCAATACCTATCGACCCCATGCGCAACGAGCACTGGAGTAGCGCAGCGCAGGCCTCTAGAATGGCGCCTCGCCAAGAGGAGCCAACCCGATGCTGATGGTGATTTCGCCCGCCAAGACGCTGGACTACGACACGCCACCCAGCACCACCCGCCACACACTGCCGCAATACCTGGATCACTCCCGCGAGCTGATCGACGGGCTCAAGCACCTAACACCAGCGGATGTCGCCAAGCTGATGGGCGTCTCCGACAAGATCGCCGCGCTCAACGTCGCCCGCTTCGGCAGCTGGACGCCAGATTTCACCCCGGCCAATGCCAAGCAGGCCATCCTGGCCTTCAAGGGCGACGTCTACACCGGACTCGCCGCGGACGATTTCCAGGCTGACGATTTCGACTTCGCCCAGCGCCACCTGCGCATGCTGTCGGGACTCTATGGGCTATTGCGCCCGCTGGACCTGATGCAACCCTATCGCCTGGAGATGGGCACCAAGTTCGCCAATCCGCGCGGCAAGGACCTCTATGCCTTCTGGGGCGAACGCATCAGCGACTGGCTCAATGCGGACCTGGCGGCCCAGGGCGATGACGTCCTGCTCAACCTGGCCTCGAACGAATACTTCACTGCCGTGCGCCGCTCCCACCTGCAGGCCCGGGTGGTCGACGTGGAATTCCGCGATCTCAAGAACGGCGAGTACAAGATCATCAGCTTCTACGCCAAGAAGGCGCGCGGCCTGATGGCCCGGCACGTGATCAAGCAGCGCATCACCCAGGTGGACGACCTGCGGGACTTTGCCGACCAAGGCTATGCCTATGCAGATGATCGCTCGACGGCCGATAAGCTGGTCTTCCTCCGCGACGCCCCTCATGACTAAATTGGCAAATCGACGGATGGCAGAAGGCCTTATGTCCTGTACGTCCGAAGTGGCTAGGCGATCACAACCCCTGGGCTACTTCCATGAAAGACTGTCATCTCCCTCCAATAAAAAGGTTGCAGCGCGGCGACGGCTTTCCTGGCAAGAAACTTGTCGGATCTCTCAAAATCGTCGTTATTCCGGAAAAAGGAAACTTCGCTGAGAACCACTTCTATTTGATTCTGTCTTTGTCTGGTCCTTGCTGGAGGCTGTAATGGCCACTGGCAATCAGTCCGCATTGTTCAAGTTGTACCGTCACGGTTTCCGGACGGTTGACCTTTCGAAGCACGGACGCTTCGTCCCGACCCTAGGGACAGCGGCCACAAATCAGCAGACGCTGAAGGAGTAACGCCCATGATTCCCGTCATCCTGTCCGGTGGTAGCGGCTCGCGACTCTGGCCCCTCTCGCGCAAGCTCTACCCCAAGCAGTTCCTGGCCCTGACCAGCGAACAGACCATGTTCCAGGAGACCATCAATCGCCTGGGCTGCGAGGGCAGCATCGATTGCCCGATCATCGTCTGCAACGCCGAGCACCGTTACCTGGTGGAAGAGCAGCTCAAGGCCGTGGAGTGCAAACCCCAGGCGCTGATCATGGAGCCCTTCGGCCGCAACACCGCGCCGGCCGTCGCCATCGCCGCCATGCAACTGGTCGCCGACGGCAAGGATGACCTGATGCTGGTGCTGCCCGCCGATCACGTGATCGAAGACGAAGCCCAGTTCAAGGCTGCCCTGCAGCAGGCCGCCGCCGCCGCCGAGCGCGGCGAAATGGTGCTGTTCGGTATTCCGGCCACCGCGCCCGAGACCGGCTACGGCTACATCAAGACCGGCTCCTCCGACGGTCTGCCCGAGGGCGTGGCACGCGTCGAGCGCTTCGTCGAGAAGCCCGATGCCGTTACCGCCACCGAATACGTGGCTTCCGGTGACTACTGCTGGAACAGCGGCATCTTCCTGTTCCGCGCCAGCCGTTTCCTGGAAGAGCTGAAGAAGCACGATACCGACATCTACGACACCTGCCTGCTGGCCCTTGAGCGCAGCAGCATCGACGGCATCAACATCAGCATCGATGCCGCCACCTTCGCCGTCTGCCCGGACAACTCCATCGACTACGCGGTCATGGAAAAGACCACCCGCGCCTGCGTGGTGCCCATGAGCGCCGGCTGGAACGATGTCGGTTCCTGGTCCGCCCTGTGGGACGTCCATGCCAAGGACAGCAACGGCAACGTGCTCAAGGGCGACGTCGTCCTGCATGACAGCCGCAACTGCCTGGTCCACGGCAATGGCAAGCTGGTGACCCTGGTCGGCCTGGATGACGTGGTCGTGGTGGAAACCAAGGACGCCGTCATGATCGCCCACAAGGACAAGGTCCAGGACGTCAAGAAGCTGGTCAATGCCCTCGAGAAGCAGAACCGCAACGAGGTCAAGGCCCACCAGGAAGTCTTCCGCCCCTGGGGTTCCTACGACTCCATCGACATGGGTCAGCGCTTCCAGGTCAAGCGCATCACCGTCAAGCCGGGTGCCCAGCTGTCGCTGCAGATGCACCACCACCGTGCCGAGCACTGGATCGTGGTCTCCGGTACCGCCGAGGTCACCTGCGACGACAAGGTGTTCCTGCTGACCGAGAACCAGTCCACCTACCTGCCGATGACCTCCGTGCATCGCCTGGCCAACCCCGGCAAGGTACCGCTGGAGCTGATCGAGGTGCAGTCCGGTGGCTACCTGGGCGAGGACGACATCGTCCGCTTCGAAGACATCTACGGCCGCGTCGACACCCAGGCCCTGGAAGTCGCCAAGGCGGGCAAGGCGTCCACCCGCTGAGTCTCGCTTAGCGCGACAAAACAGACACCGGCTTAGGCCGGTGTCTGCGTTTTCGGCAGCCGCTCGG
Source organism: Pseudomonas oryzihabitans (assembly GCF_006384975.1). Lineage (NCBI taxonomy): Bacteria > Pseudomonadati > Pseudomonadota > Gammaproteobacteria > Pseudomonadales > Pseudomonadaceae > Pseudomonas > Pseudomonas oryzihabitans. The sequence goes on along the minus strand of NZ_CP021645.1, from coordinate 4,552,447 downwards.
CAAAACCGGTTAGGCTTGCTGTTTCCCTTCTTCACCATCGGATTCCGCTGCATGACTGTTCCTACCCTGCTCCGCCTCGATCAACTGGACGACGCTCTGGCCACCTATGACGGCTTCATCCTCGACCTCTGGGGCGTGCTGATCGACGGCTACGAGACCTTTCCCGGCGCCCGCGCCTGGCTGGAGCGGCGGGCGGCCGAGGGCAAGCCGGTGTGGTTCCTCAGCAACGCCTCACGCGATGCCGAGGGCATGGCCGAGGAACTGGTCAAGCTGGGCGTACCACGCCACCTCTTCGCTGGCGTGACGACCTCCGGTCAGTTGGCCATCGATGCCTTTCTCAAGGACCCTACATTCAGCCAGGGCGGTATCTATCTGTCCGGCCCCGGTACCGGCCAGGTCGGCTGGCCCGCGGTTATCCGCGAACGCTTCGTCGACGACATCGACCTGGCGGCCATCATCCTGGGGGTCGGCAGCTTCCCGGAAGACGAATTGGAAGCCCGCTTCGCACCGCTGGCCGGCGCCCTCGACAAGCCCTTTCTGTGCGCCAATCCGGATCGCAACGTGGTGTCCGGGGGTCTACCCTGCTATGCAGCCGGCAAGTTGGCGGATCGCTTCGCCGAACTGGGCGGCGCGGTCACCTGGTATGGCAAACCCGATCCCTATGCCTATCGCTGCGCGGCACGGGAACTGGGCGAACGGGGCGCCAGCCGACTGCTGTTCGTCGGTGACTCCCTGGTGACCGACGTGCCCGGTGCGGTGGCGGCGCAGATCGATTGTCTTTGGCTGGCCGCGACTGGGATTCACCGCGAGGCCCTGGGTCTGGAATTCAACCAGGAACCCACACGCGAGGGGCTCGAAGTGTTGCTCGACCAGCATGGCGAGCGTCCGCGCTTCGCGGCGGCGGGCCTGGCTTAACTTTTTTCGCAATCCGAGGTGTCGATGAGCAAGAAGCACGTAGTGGTCTACAACCGCCTGCCCGAAAGCCTGGTGGAACGTCTGCGCGAACACTTCACCGTCGAGGTGATTCCCTTCAGTGCCAACATCGATCTCTTCGCCGCCTCCGCTGCCAAGGCCCAGGGCCTGATCGGCGCCAGTCGCAAACTGGGCGAGAAGGAGCTGGAGATGGCTACCACCCTGGAAGCCATCGCCAGCGTCTCGGTCGGCTACGACAGTTACGACCTGGACTACCTGACCGGGCGCGGCATCCTGCTCACCAATACCCCGGATGTCCTCACCGAAACCACTGCCGATCTCGGCTTCACCCTGTTGATGAGCACTGCGCGGCGGGTGCCGGAGCTGGATGCCTTCGTCAAGGCCGGTCTCTGGCGCAAGGGCATCGGCGAAGAGCACTATGGTACGGATATCCATGGCCGTACCCTGGGCATCGTCGGTGCCGGTCGTATCGGCGCCGCCATCGCCAAGCGCGGCCACTTCGGCTTCGACATGCCGATCCTCTACTCCGCCAATAGCCCCAAGCCCGAACTGGAAGAGCAGATGGGTGCCCAACGCCGCGAGCTGGACGAATTGCTCCAGGAAGCCGACTTCGTCTGCCTGGTGGTGCCTCTCTCGGCCGCCACGGAGAAGCTCATTGGCACCCGCGAACTGGGACTGATGAAGTCCAGCGCCATCCTGATCAACCTGGCGCGCGGCGCGGTGGTCGACGAGCCGGCGCTGATCGAGGCGCTGCGCAGCGGCCAGATCCGCGGTGCGGGCCTCGACGTCTATACCCAGGAACCGCTGGAGGCCTCGCCGCTGTTCGAGCTGCCCAACGTGGTCACCCTGCCCCACATCGGCTCGGCCACCCACGAGACGCGCCATGCCATGGCGGAACGGGCAGTGGATAACCTGATCGCGGCGCTCACCGGCGAGCGCCCGACCGATCTGGTCAACCCGGCGGCCCTGGAACGCCGCTAGGCGCTGATCGCCCACAGCCGTCCCGCACGGCGTGCCGTCTGGCCCCTGAAAGGCTATACTGCCGCGCCGCTCTCGGGTCGGCCGCCCCGGCCGGGTGGGCCTTCTCAGTGTGTCCAGGCCACCCCTCCGATCGGGCGCTTCCGTTGCCCGGTCCGTGCGACCCGAATTGCGCGCCCGTCTCGCCACCGCCCGTGGGCGAGGCGCAAGAAACCGCCAAGAGGAGCGCGTACATGACCGTGATCAAGCAGGATGACCTGATCCAGAGCGTCGCCGACGCCCTGCAGTTCATTTCCTATTACCACCCCGTCGACTTCATCCAGGCCATGCACGAGGCCTATCTGCGCGAGGAATCCGCCGCCGCGCGCGACTCCATCGCCCAGATCCTAATCAACTCGCGGATGTGCGCCACTGGCCACCGGCCGATCTGCCAGGACACTGGCATCGTCACCGTCTTTGCCAAGGTCGGCATGGACGTACGCTGGGACGGCGCCACCCTGAGCCTGGACGAGATGATCAACGAAGGCGTACGCCGCGCCTACAACCTGCCGGAAAACGTCCTGCGCGCCTCCATCCTGGCCGACCCGGCCGGGGCGCGCAAGAACACCAAGGACAACACCCCGGCGGTGATCCACTACCAGATCGTCCCGGGCAACACCGTGGAGATCGATGTCGCGGCCAAGGGCGGCGGCTCCGAGAACAAGTCGAAGATGGCCATGCTCAACCCGTCCGACTCCATCGTCGACTGGGTACTCAAGACCGTGCCGACCATGGGCGCCGGCTGGTGCCCGCCGGGCATGCTGGGCATCGGCATCGGCGGTACCGCCGAGAAGGCCGCGGTACTCGCCAAGGAATCGCTGATGGACGAGATCGACATCCATGAGCTGAAGGCCCGCGGTCCGCAGAATCGTCTGGAAGAGCTGCGCCTGGAGATCTTCGACAAGGTCAACCAGCTGGGTATCGGTGCCCAGGGCCTGGGCGGCCTGACCACGGTGCTGGACGTCAAGATCAAGGACTACCCGACCCACGCCGCCTCCCTGCCGGTGTGCATGATCCCCAACTGCGCTGCCACCCGCCACGCCCACTTCGTGCTGGACGGCTCCGGCCCCGCCGCCCTGGAAGCCCCGCCGCTGGACGCCTATCCGGAAATCGTCTGGGAAGCCGGCCCGAGCGCCCGCCGCGTCGACCTCGACACCCTGACCCCGGAAGAGGTGCAGAGCTGGCAGCCGGGCGAGACCGTGCTGCTCAATGGCAAGATGCTCACCGGTCGTGACGCCGCCCACAAGCGCATGGTCGACATGCTCAACAAGGGCGAGCCGTTGCCGGTGGACCTCAAGGGCCGCTTCATCTACTACGTCGGCCCGGTCGATCCGGTGGGCGACGAGGTGGTGGGCCCGGCTGGCCCGACCACAGCGACCCGCATGGACAAGTTCACCCGCCAGATCCTCGACCAGACCGGTCTCTTGGGCATGATCGGCAAGTCCGAGCGTGGCCCCATCGCCATCGAGGCGATCAAGGACCACAAGGCCGTCTACCTGATGGCCGTAGGCGGCGCCGCCTACCTGGTGGCCCAGGCCATCAAGGGCGCCAAGGTCCTGGCCTTCCCGGAACTGGGGATGGAAGCCATCTACGAGTTCGAGGTGAAGGACATGCCGGTGACCGTGGCGGTGGACACCCGCGGCGAGTCGGTGCACATCACCGGCCCGCAAATCTGGCAGAAGAAGATCGCCGACAGCCTGGCGGTAGAGGTCTAACCGGCCATTGCCAAAAAAAGCCCAGCCTCAGTGCTGGGCTTTTTTCATTCAGTGACCGGCCTCTAGTACCTGCCACTGCTCCGGCCAGTCACGGCGGATGAACACCTGGCCATGGGTCCGCACCCGCCGCACCTCGTCCAGATCGACCTCGGCATGGAGCCACTGGCTGAATTCAGGACAGAGGGCGTCGCTCTGGGCGATCACCCCGTCCGCCGGCATGCCCCGATCCGGCGGGACGAAGAGCCCGGCCCGGCCGACGTTCTCGTCCAGCGCGGGCGACCAGGGTGCCAATCCCACCGTCGGCGCCTGCAGCACCGCGAGCTGGTTTTCCAGCGCCCGCGCCTGGGCCCCCACCCGCACCCGGTGGAAGCCGGCGACGGTATCGGTACAGCTCGGCACCAGGATCAGGTCAGCACCGGCCTCGGCCAGATGGCGGGCCAGCAAGGGGAATTCACTGTCGTAGCAGATCAGGATGCCGAGGCGCCCCAAGGTCGTATCGAAGACGCGCAAGCCTTCGCGGCCGCCCACGATATTCCATTCCTCCCGCTCGAAGCGGGTCATCATCAGCTTGTCCTGATAACCCAGGCAGCCTTCAGGACCGAATAGCCAAGCCCGGTTGCGGTACCGGTCATCGTCATCGAGCACGGGCAGCGAACCGGGTTGCAGATAGAGCTGCAGCCGGCGCGCCAGGCCCTCGCAGAGGTCGCGCCAGGCGGGCAGCAACGGCTGGATACCGGCGATGGAGCCCTGCAGGTCGCTGCGCTCGGCGGGCGGCAGTTGGCCGCTGAGCACCAGCCCGGCGTATTCGGGCAGCAGCAGGAGCTGGCTGCCCTCGGCGGCGGCCTCCTCGCAGAGTTCGGTCAGGTGCGCGGCATAGGCGTCCCAGGTCTCCAGCAATTCGATGGCGTATTGGCAAGCGGCCAGGCGGATCATGGCAATTCCTTGAGCCAGAAGGTCATGGGTTTGGGCGATTCGGCGACCTCGTCGAGATCCTGCCACAGATAGTGGGTGGTCAATTCCGGATGCTCGGCGAAGCCCTGGCTGTGCCAGAGGCCGTGCAGAGGGCGATAGCCCGGCGGACGGCGCGGATGGTCGTCCGGGCGCTGCACGGCGCAGAAGGCGCACCAAGCGAAACGCCCCAGTTGTCGTGCCCGCGTCTCGCGCTCGGCGAAGAAACGCCGTCCGAGCCCTTGCCCCCGGTAGGCCGGCAGCAACAGGGATTCACCGAAATAGTAGATCCGCTCCACCGGCCAACCGCCCGCGCGGAAGGGCTGCTGGAATTCTACGGTTTCGTCCGCCAGTGGTAGGGCGGTAGCCGCCCCCACCACCCGTCCGCCGTCGCGGACCAGCACGCAGAGGCTGTCCGGGGCGGCGGCATAGGTTTGCAGATAGCGCGCCTCGTAATCCAGCGTACCGTCGTAGAGATAGGGGTATTCGCGAAAGACAGCGATGCGCAGTTCCGCGAGTTCGGGAATCTGGGCGGCGATGGCGGCGCCGTGGATGAGTTGGATGTCCATGGACTCTTCTGGTTAAGCAGGAGACGTGAATGGCTATGTCGGGATCGTCCAGGCACCCTACCATGCGCCGGCAATCGCATCTTTTCGCCAACGACAGGAGCTGCCATGACCACGACCGACCTCATCGATGCCTATTACGCCGCCTTCAACGCCGGCGACATGGACATCTTCCTGGAGCTGCTCACCGAGGATGTGGTCCATGACATCAACCAGGGGGAGCGCCAGGTAGGCAAGGCCGCCTTCGCCACCTTCATGACCCACATGAATCGCTGCTATCGCGAGCGCCTGACCGACCTGGTGGTGATGGCCGAGCCCAGTGGCCAGCGGGCGGCCGCCGAATTCATCATCCACGGTGAATACCTGGTCACCGACGAGGGTCTGCCCGAGGCCAAGGGCCAGACCTACGAGCTGCCGGTGGGCGCCTTCTTCGAGATCCGCGACGGCAAGGTGGCGCGGGTGACCAACTACTACAACCTGAACGACTGGATCGCCCAGGTCGGCGCCTGACGTCCGTCAGCCGGCGGGAGCGCCACGCGGCGCCCGGGGTCGCATGCAGACCATCCCTGACTCCGGAGGCTTCCATGCCCACCCATCCCAGCGATTCCGTCTGCAGCCTGGCCCCCGTGTTCGCCGTCCAGCCCGATCAGCTCGAGGCGTTCAAGCGCCTGGGAGAGGCCATGCTGCAGCGGACCCGCAACGAGCCTGGCTGCCTCTACTATGGCTTCTGCTACGACGGCACCACGGCGCGCTGCCGCGAGGGCTATCGCGATGCCCAGGCGCTGCTGGCGCACCTGGACAACGTCGGCGATCTGCTCGAACAGGCCCAGGCCATCGCCACCCTGGAGCGCTTCGAGGTGTTCGGTGCAGCCGATCAACTGGCGCAGCTACGCGAGCCCCTGGCGGCGTTGAACGCCCGCTTCTTCGTCATGGCCGCAGGCTTCCGCCGCTAGCCTGGGAGGGCTTCTGCGGCGGCGCCAGGCGCGGCAGCAGCACGGCGAGGATACGCTTGCGGGTCGGCACCACCAGCCGCTCCTGGAACAGCACGCAGAGCACCACCACCAGCAACAGGAACAGCCAGTACCACTCGATGGAGTTGGTCTGGGCGCCGGCGGCGGCAATGCAGGTCTGCCAGTTGCCGCTCAAGCAGGCCTTGGGATCGCCGCCGAGCAACTTTTCCAGCGTCATGTAGATGCCCGACAGGGGGACGTGCAGGGCGAACATCGATAGCGACGCCCCACCCAGCCGGGGCGACCAGTGGCGGATCAAGGCGTTGGCCGGCTCCTGGGCCAGCGCCGCCAGGTACACCAGGATCAGCTGCGACGGCAGGAACAGGCCGTTGTGGAAGAGGAAGTACCAGAACTTGGGCCCATGGGTGAACAGCGCCGTCCCCACGGCGAAGCTCAGCACCAGATAGCTCGCCAATAGCACCCGCTGCCGCTCGGACGGCGTCCAACCCCGCTCGTGCTGGCGCCGGAAGAGGGCGTAGAGCAGGATGCCGGCGAGGAATTCCGGCAGCCGCAGCAGCGGTACCCGCTGCAACAGGCCAGTGAAGGGCATGCCGTAGTTCTGGTGGATGATCACCAACACCGGCGGGATCAGGTAGAGCACCCAGATCAACAGCAACAGTTGCCAGGGTCTTTCGCTGGTCATCAGCCGGGGCGCCAGCTTGGGAAAGGTCAGATAGAAGAAGAACAACGCCGAAATCGACCACAGGGGCGCATTGAAGGTCAGGTAGTAGGGATTCCAGGCCTGCAGCATGCACAGTTGCAGTACCGCATTGAAGGCCAGCTCCATGTTGCCCATGAAATGCTGGAACAACTCGGGATTGGTGCGCGCCAGCGCCTCGTTGGTATCGAACACCACGAAGCGCACGCTGGCAGTGGCCGCCTCCGGCTGAATGCCCAGGCTCCCGATCCAGGTCACCACGGCCATCGACAGCAACAGTGCGAAGATATGGATCGGATAAAGGTTGGCGAATCTCTTGATCAGAAAGCTGCGGCCCGGCTCGCGCAGGCTGCCGCGCCCGCAATAGACATGGGCGAGCAGGAAACCGGAGAGCACGAAGAAGGTACTGGTGGCGAAGAAGCCCATGCTGGTGATCTCGTCCAGCAGGGGGATGGTCTTGCGCTCTGGGTAGAAATGGATGGTGTGGTAGACCACCACATAGAAACCCATCAGGAACCTGAGCCACTCCAGACCGATGAAGCGGTGTTTATCTAAAGTCTGCACTAAGGCGTTACTCGTCTGGCCTCGTCCGCTGGACGCTAGGTCCGGCCCATGGCGCCGGGCCGGTTATGTTACCCGTACATAACAGCCGGAGCTGCTAACCGCGCCCCAGTACACCGATCACCAGCCGATCCAGCGAGCCCCACAGCCATTCGCGGGCGCGCAGCCACCAGGGACGACTGCGCCAGAAGTCGAGGGTGATCTCCCGGCTCTGGGCGAAGTCCTTGACGAAACTGGCCGCGACGGCCTGGCTCAAGCCGCGATCCACCGCCTCGACATTGGCCTCCAGATTGAATCTCAGATTCCAGTGATCGAAGTTGCACGAGCCGACACTCACCCAGTTATCCACGAGCACCATCTTGGCGTGGATGAAACGCGGCTGATACTCGTAGATCCGCACCCCGGCACGCAGCAGGCTGCGGTAATAGCGCTGTCCAGCGAAACGGACCGGCGGATTGTCTGTGTGGCGACCGGTGAGCAGCAGGCGCACGTCCACACCGCGGCGGGCCGCACGACGCAGGGCCCAGCGGACCCGCCAGGTCGGCAGGAAATAGGGCGTGGCAAACCAGATGCGCTCGCGACCGCCCACCAGGGCACGAATCAGGGCTTGCAGGATGTCGCGGTGCTGGCGGGCATCGGCGTAGGCGACCCGCCCCTGCCCTTCCTGGGCCACCGGCGGTGGCGGTGGTCGCTCCCGGCCACGCCGGGGCCGTGGCTTCCAGGCCCGGCGGCGGCGTACCGCCTCCCATTGCCGCTCGAACAACGCCAGCCAGTCTTCCACCAACGGACCCTGGATGCGCACCATCACCTCGTGCCAATTGCAGTCGCTGGCGGCTGGATTCCAGAAATCATCGGTCGCGCCACTGCCGCCGACGAAGGCCTCATGGCCGTCGACGATGAAGATCTTGCGATGATCGCGGTGCAGGTTATGCAACCCATGGCCGAAGCGCACCGGATTGAAGATGCGGATCTCCGCACCCGCGTCCTCCAACTGTCGCCGCAGATCGGCGTCCATGCGCAGGGTGCCGAAGCCATCGAACAGGCAGCGGACGGTCACCCCCCGGCGGGCCGCCTCGGTGAGGGCAACGAGCAGGCGCTCGGAGCAGCTACCGGCTTCCACCAGATAGAGTTCGACATCGACCTGGCGCTGGGCGCCCGCGATGGAGTCGAGCATGGCAGGAAAGAACCGCCCGCCGTCCACCAGCAATTCGAAGGTATTGTTTTCCCGCCATGGAAAGACGGCGCCCCGCATGCTTGCTACTCCGTGCCAATGGCCACTGCAATAAGAAGGCACGGACCAGGGTTCGTTCAGTGATTTTCCACGCCAAGTCGCCAGAAGGCCGCAACGAGCGGCGGCGAAGGGTCTGGAGCCCTGCCTGTCCTAGCCTCCAGGCCGGCGGGACAAACGACGGGGATCGGTCTCCCTTGCCGCCAAGTGGTCCCTTACAGGGTCGGTTCGGGCCGGCGGGCGGCCCAGTCCACCTGCTGCGGGAAGCGTCCGGTCACCTCGGCACTCAGCGGCCGGGAGACCAGGAAGCCCTGCATGATCTCGCAGCCGTGCTCGATCAGCCAGTCGCGTTGCTCCAGGGTTTCCACCCCCTCGGCGATGACTTCCAGATCCAGGTTGCGGCCCAGTTCGAGGATGGTGCTGACGATGGCCGCATCGCGGGAGGAATCCAGCATGTTGGCGATGAACAACTGGTCGATCTTGAGGGTATCCAGCTCGAAGTGGCGCAGATAGGCCAGCGAGGAATAGCCGGTGCCGAAGTCGTCCACCGCGATGCGCACGCCCAGGGCGCGCAATTGCGACAGCTGCGCGCGGGTGTAGTCGATGTCGTGCATCAGGGCCGATTCGGTGACCTCGATTTCCATCTGCTCGGGCCGCAGATGGTAGGTCTCGATGATCTGGCGCAGGCTTTCCGCCAATTGCGGCATGCCGAATTGCACCGGGCTGAGGTTGATGCTCAGCAGCAACTCGTCGCCGTAGATCTCCTGCAGCGTCTGCAACTTCATCGCGCCTTCGCGGAAGATCCAGTCGCCGATGCGATTGATCAGCCGCGTCTCTTCCAGCAGGGGGATGAACACACTGGGCGAGACCTTGCCGGCCACCGTGTGCTCCCAGCGCAGCAGCGCCTCGAAGCCGCGCAGCCGGCCGTCGCGCAGATAGACCTGCGGCTGGTAGGCGAGGACGAAATCCTTGTTGTCGATGGCGTTGCGCACGCTTTCTTCGAGCATCAGCCGCGAACGGGCGCGACCATTCATCTCCGGCGAGAAGAAGCGGTATTGCTGACGACCACCGCGCTTGGCCTCGTACATGGCGATGTCGGCGGATCTCAGCAGCCCATCCACCGTGTGGCCGCAATCGGGATAGCTGGCGATGCCGATGCTGGCGCCCAGGCTGACTTCCATACCGTCGATGCGATGCACCGTGGCCAGCAGTTCCAGCAGCTTTTCGGCGACCCGGGCGGCATCCTCGGGATGCTCCAGGGAGTCGAGCAGCGCGGTGAATTCGTCGCCGCCCATGCGCGCCAGGATGTCATAGGGTCTCATGCAGCTCTTGAGTTGCTCGGCGACGATGCACAGCACCCGATCCCCCGCCTCATGGCCGAGGGAATCGTTGATGCGCTTGAAGCCGTCGAGGTCGATGTAGAGCACCGCCATGCGCTTGCCGTTACGCCCGGTGCGCGCCAGCGCCGCCTCCAGCGTCTGGTTGAAACCGCGGCGGTTGAGCAGACCGGTCAGGGCGTCGGTGACGGCCTGGGATTCCAGTTGGTCCTGCAGCTCGCGCATGCGCGACATGTCCAGCGCGATGATGACCATGGCGCGCTGCATGCGCGGCAAGGGCGCGCAGGAGAGCGCCACCGGCAGGCTGTCGCCGCGACTGGTGCGCAACCGGGCGTCGTGCAGGCGATAGGTTTCGCGGCGGTCGTAATGCTCCATGAAGGGCGAGGTCTGCCAGTCGTCCAGACCACTGCCCCCTTCGAGGAAGTCGAGGAAATTGGCATGCACCAGATCGCTCACGCTGCACCTGAGCATGCGTGCGATGGCGGCGTTGGCGAAGGTCACCCGGCCCTGTTCGTTGACCGTAAGGATACCTTCGGCGGCGTTGTCGAGCAGGGAGTCGCTGAAGGACTTGGCCAGCTCCAGTTGCTGGGTGGCCTGCAGCAGCTCACGGCGATTACGCTCGTGATCCAGCAGCGAGCGAACCTTGTGCCTCAGGATATTGGGATCGACGGGCTTGAGCAGGTAGTCCACCGCGCCGGTCGCATAGCCGCGCAGGACGGATTCATAGGAATGGGCTTCGGCGGAAACGAAGATGATCGGTGTGAAGCGGGTGCGCAGATTGCTGCGCATGATGCGGGCGACTTCGAAGCCATCCATGATCGGCATCTGCACGTCGAGCAGGACCAGATCCACGGTTTCATCGAGCAGGTATTGCAGGGCCCGCTCGCCCGAGGCGGCGGTGATCACACGCCAGTTACCAACCTCCAGTACCGCCTGCATGGCCAACAGATTTTCCATGCGGTCGTCCACGACCAGCAATACCGGGCCTTGCTCTATCTGCGGCAACGGGCACTCCATCAAGCCTCTTCTCCCCGCGGCCTCTGCCGCCCTGCAGCAATCGAAAGCGGCTGACTGCCATTCCCGTCGTGAGCCCTATAAAAAGCAGCACGCCAACCTTCCTAGGTTAGCAGCCACGCACAGAGCTGCCGCCTGCCGGTTGGCAGCCAGGGCACCTTGCGACGTGCATCAGAGCGCAAAATGAAAAAGCAGTTTCCGCTGCGGTTCACGAAGCAGCGGAAACTGCCGATGGCGAGCGACGAACGGTCGTTATTGGGCGGGGGTACCGGTCGCTCCAGGCAGGGCGCGCAGATTGACCTCGACGCGGCGATTCTGCGCCCGGCCATCCGCGGTGGCATTGCTGGCGATGGGATTTTCCGGGCCGGCCCCACGGGTGCTTAGGCGGGCCGCCGGAACGCCCTGGGCGATCAGGTAATTGGCCACGCTCTGCGCCCGGCGCTGCGACAGCTCCATGTTGTGGGCGAGGCTGCCGGTACTGTCGGTGTAGCCGACGATCTCGATGCTGTTCTGGTCGAATTGCTTGAACGAATTGGCCAGATCGTTGAGCGGCTTGTAGAAGCTGCTGGCGATATTCGCCGAGTCGGTGGCGAAGGTGATGTTGCCCGGCATGATCAGCTTGATGTCGTCACCCTGGCGCTGTACCTGCACGCCGGTGTTCTGCATCTGCTGGCGCAACTCGGCTTCCTGGCGGTCGGCGTAGTAGCCATATCCCGCTGCCGCCGCACCTACCGCGGCGGCGCCAATCAGCGCGCCCTTGCCACGATGGTTGTGGTCAATGGCGGCACCGGCGACGGCACCGGCCAAGGCTCCGAGGCCACCGTACTTGGCGGTGTTGGACATGCCACCACCGGCCTGTCCCTGGTTCTCGTAGGGATTGGGGGATGCGCATCCGGCCAGGGTAGCCACGGCCAGGCTGGCGAGAATGATACGGGTAGACAGCGCCATGTCTTTACTCCTTGAAGATCCATTGCGGCAGACAGGGCCGCAGCCTGTTGAGATTCTAGCCAGCGGATCTGAATCGCAACTGAACGAGACACCAGCCACCGGACACTTATCGCGATAGCAACCCTCTAACCCAACGATAGATAGATTCGAATATCGATAGCTTGCACATCGATTTTTTGCGATCTAAGGTTCGTAAAACTCCGATATGACGATACGACTCTGATGGACGAAATCCTCAAGGCCCTGGCCAATCCGCTGCGCTGTCAGATCCTGAGCTGGCTGCGCGATCCGGGGCAGCACTTCCCCCATCAGCATCACGACCCCAGCGTGGGCGTCTGCGCCGGCCAGATCGAGGCGCGGGCCGAGCTCTCGCAGTCCACCGTCTCCGCGCACCTGGCGGTGCTGACCCGGGCCGGGTTGGTCACCACGCGCCGGGTTGGTCAATGGGTGTTCTACCAACGCGACGAGGCGGCCATCCAGGCATTCCTGCAACGTCTCGCCCGTGAACTCTAGCCGTGCAAGGAAATTTCATGCCCGCTTCTCTCATCGTGCTGGCGCTGAGCGCTTTCGCCATCGGCACCACCGAATTCGTCATCATGGGCTTGCTGCCCAACGTCGCCGCGGACCTGGGTGTATCCATCCCCAGCGCCGGTTGGCTGGTCACCGGTTATGCCCTGGGCGTGGCCATCGGTGCGCCCTTCATGGCGCTGGCTACCGCCCATTGGCCACGTAAACGTGCCCTGCTCGCCTTGATGGGCATCTTCATCGTCGGCAACCTGCTCTGCGCAGTGGCCAGCGGCTACCACATGCTGATGCTGGCGCGGGTCGTTACCGCACTCTGCCATGGCGCCTTCTTCGGCATCGGCGCCGTGGTGGCGGCGAGCCTGGTGCCGGAGAATCGCCGCGCCTCGGCGGTGGCCCTGATGTTCACCGGCCTGACCCTGGCCAATGTGCTGGGCGTGCCCCTGGGTACCGCCCTGGGCCAGGCCGCTGGCTGGCGCTCGACCTTCTGGGCCGTGGCGGCCATCGGCGTGGTGGCCCTGTTCGGTCTATGGCGCGTGCTGCCCGCCGACCGCAACCAGACCCGCGCCGACCTGCGCCAGGAATTGCTCGCCCTGCGCGGCCTCGGCTTCTGGCTGGCGCTGTCGATGACGGTGTTCTTCGCCGCCTCCATGTTCGCCCTCTTCACCTATGTCGCGCCCCTGCTGCAGGAGGTGACCGGCGTCTCGCCGCGTGGCGTGACCGGCACCCTGCTGTTGATCGGCCTGGGGCTGACCCTGGGTAACTTCATCGGTGGTCGCCTGGCCGATTGGCGGCTGGCCACCAGCCTGGTGGGCATCTTCGTCGCCCTGGCGCTGACCTCCGCCGCCCTGCGCTGGACCGGCCACGCCTTCCTGCCGGCCGAGATCACCCTCTTCCTGTGGGCCGCGGCCGCCTTCGCCGCCGTGCCGGCCCTGCAGATCAACGTGGTCACCTTCGGCAAGGATGCGCCGAATCTGGTCTCGACCCTCAATATCGGCGCCTTCAACGTGGGCAACGCCCTCGGCGCCTGGGTCGGCGGCCTGGTGATCGACCACGGGCTGGGTCTCACCGCGGTACCCCTCGCCGCCAGCGGGCTCGCCCTGCTGGCCCTCATCGCCACCCTGCTGACCGCCAGCCAGGCCCGCAAGAGCGGCCTGGCGACCGCCAGTTAACCAAGAGAGCTAGCCATGACTCAGCTGTTCGACCCGATCAAGATCGGCGCCCTGGAACTGCCCAACCGCGTCATCATGGCGCCCCTCACCCGCTGTCGTGCCGAACCGGGCCGGGTCCCGGGCGACCTGATGGTCGAGTACTACGTGCAACGCGCTGCCGCCGGCCTGATCATCACCGAGGCCACCTCGGTCGACCCCATGGGCGTGGGTTATCCCGATACCCCCGGCATCTGGTCCGACGAGCAGGTGGCTGGCTGGCAGCGGGTAACCACCGCCGTGCACAAGGCCGGTGGCCGCATCGTGCTGCAACTCTGGCACGTGGGTCGTATCTCCGACCCCAGCTATCTCGATGGCGAGCTGCCGGTGGCGCCGAGCGCCATCCCTGCCCAGGGCCATGTCAGCCTGCTGCGCCCCAAGCGTGACTATGTCACCCCGCGGGCGCTGGAGACGGAAGAAATTTCGGGGATCGTCGCCGCCTACCGGCGTGGCGCCGAGAACGCCAAGCGCGCCGGCTTCGACGGCGTCGAGGTCCACGGGGCCAACGGCTATCTGCTCGACCAGTTCCTGCAGAGCGACACCAACCAGCGCAGCGATGCCTACGGCGGCTCCATCGAGCATCGCGCCCGGCTGCTGCTGGAAGTGACCGACGCCTGCATCGAGGTCTGGGGCGCCGATCGCGTCGGCGTGCACCTGTCCACCCGTGGCGACATGCACACCATGGGTGACAGCGATCCGGCCGCCACCTTCGGCCATGTCGCTCGCGAACTGGGCAAGCGCCAGGTGGCCTTCATCTGCATCCGCGAAGCGGCCGGCAGCGACAGCCTGGGCCCGCAGCTCAAGGCGGCCTTCGGCGGCGTGTACATCGCCAACGAGAAGTTCGACAAGGCCAAGGCCAATGCCTGGTTGGCGGAAGGCAAGGCCGATGCCGTGGCCTTCGGCGTGCCCTTCATCGCCAACCCGGACCTGCCGCAACGCCTGGAGCAGGACACCGAGCTGAACGAGCCGCGCCCGGATACCTTCTACAGCAAGGGCCCGGTGGGCTATATCGACTATCCGCGGCTGTAGGTTTTCATGTGGTTTTCGTAGGTTGGGTTGAGACGGCTCCATCGTCAAAGCCCAACGGAGCGCAGCCGAGCCAGGCACCGTTGGGCTTCGCTCGCGCTCAACCCAACCTACGCGGAGGTGGGCCAGAACGCGCGGATCGCCGCCACGCCCTGGGCGCCGGCCTGCCAGGCCCCGGTGAGATCCTCGTCGCCCAGGCCGCCCAGCAGGTAGGCCGGCAGGTTGCAGTCGGCCAGCAATTGCTGGGCCTTGACCCAGCCCAGGGTCGGAGCGCCCGGATGGCTGGCGGTGGGCATCACCGGCGACAGGGTGACGAAATCCACGCCCATCTGCTGGGCCAGGGCCAGTTCCTCAGCGTCGTGGCAGGAAGCGGCCAGCAGGCGTTGCTCCGGGAAGGGCCGGCCATTGGGCGCATATAGACGCAGTTGGGCGGCGGTCAGGTGCCAACCGGCGGCGGGGAAATCGCCCAGCCATTCCAGCGGCCCCTTGAGCATCAATTGGGCGCGACCGGTGCAGAGGCCCTGGACGTCACCCGCCAGGTCACGGTACTGCGGATCGAAGTTGTCCGGCGTGCGCAACTGGACCAGGCGGATGCCGCTGTCCAGCGCCCGATGCAGCCCATTGAGCAATTCCGCGGTGGTCAACTCACCAGGCGTGATGAGGTAGCGCTCCGGCAGCCGCGCCGCCTGGACGATGGGTCTATTGGCCGCCGGGAAGTCGTAGCCGGCGAGTTCGCGCGGGGCGACCCAGGCCAGCGGCTGGCCTTCGGCGCCATAGGCTTCGCCGGTAAAGGCGTCCACCTGCCAGACGTCCAGCAGCACCGCCTGGTCGGGATAGTCATGGCGCACCTGCAACAGCGGTCGGGCCGCCGTCACCTGGATGCCCAATTCTTCGACCAGCTCACGCGCCAGGGCAGCGGCCGGGGCCTCGCCGGCCTCGACCTTGCCACCGGGAAATTCCCACAACCCGCCCTGGTGCTTGTGCGCCGGACGCTGGGCAATGAGGATCTGTCCCTGGGGATTGCGGATCACCGCGGCAACGACATGCAGACGACTCATGCGTCCTGTTCCTCCGTTTCGGCCTCCGCCAGCCAGCGCTGGAAAGCCGGCCAGGCGTAGATGGTCTCGACATAGGCGGCCGCCTCGGCCGACAACTCGACGCCATAGCTGCGGAAGCGGCTCGCCACCGGAGCATAGAAGGCATCGGCGATGGTCGGGGTGCCGAACAGATAGGGGCCCTGCTCACCATAACGCTCGCGGCACTCGCGCCACAGCCGTTGGATGCGCTGGATGTCTTCCACCGCCTCGGCCGTGGTCGACTTCAGGCGCTGGCGGCGCCGCAGATCCATGGGCAGCTCGCGGCGCAGGGCGAGAAAGCCACTGTGCATCTCGGCGCACAGCGCCCGGGCATGGGCGCGGGCCAGGGTCTCGGCGGGCCAGAGGCCGGCGTCGGGATAGGCTTCGGCCAGGTATTCGACGATGGCCAGCGAATCCCAGATGGTCCCCTCGGCCAGCTTGAGCACCGGCACCTTGCCGGTAGGCGACTGGGCCTTGAGCAGGGATCGGCTGTTGGGGGTGTAGAGCGGGATCGACACCTCTTCATAGGGGGCGCCGCTGAGTTCCATGGCCAGCCAGGCACGCAGCGACCAGGAGGAGAAGTTCTTGTTGCCGATCACGAGTTGCAGCTGGGACATGCGGGATTCCTCGAAACGATGCAGCCATCAAGGCCACAGCAGGCGTGCGGGGCTGCCGCACGCCATAGCGCCGGTCAGGTACGGCCGGTCAGGTACGGTACTCGGCGTTGATCTTCACATAGTCGTGGGACAGGTCGGTGGTCCAGATGGTCTCTTGGTGGCTACCGCGACCCAGCTCGATGCGAATCTCGATCTCCGCCTGGGCCATGACCCGTGCGCCCTGCTCTTCGGTGTAGGACTCGGCGCGACCACCCCGATGGCAGATCTGCACGCCACCCAGGAAGACGTCGATCAGGCTGACGTCCAGGTTGGGCACCCCGGCGCGGCCGACGGCGGCGAGGATACGGCCCCAGTTGGGATCGGAGGCGAACAGCGCGGTCTTGATCAGCGGCGAATGGGCGACGGCGTAGCCGACGTCCAGGCACTCCTGGGCATTGGCGCCGCCGTTGACCTGCACGGTGACGAACTTGGTGGCACCCTCGCCGTCGCGCACGATGGCCTGGGCCAGTTCGGCGAACACCGCGAAGACCGCCTCGCGCAGTTGCTCGAAGGCTTCGCCACTGGGCTGGGCGATTTCCGCCATGGCCGCGCGGCCGGTGGCCACCAGCATGCAGCAGTCGTTGGTGGAGGTGTCGCCATCGATGGTGATGCGGTTGAAGGAGCGGTTGGCGGCATCGGCCAGCAGGTCCTGCAGCAGGCCCCGGGAGACCTTGGCGTCGGTGGCGACGTAGCCCAACATGGTGGCCATGTTCGGCTTGATCATGCCGGCGCCCTTGCTGATGCCGGTCACGGTGACGGTCACGCCGTCCACCTGGAACTGGCGGCTGGCGCCCTTGGGCAGGGTGTCGGTGGTCATGATGCCGGTGGCGGCGGCGGCCCAGTTATCCTCGGCCAGATCGGCCAGGGCGACCGGCAAGGCGGCCTCGATCTTCTCCACCGGCAGCGGTTCGCCGATCACGCCGGTGGAGAACGGCAGCACCGCCTCCTCACCGACGCTGGCCAGGGTGGCCAGGGTCTTGGTGGTGCGCTCGGCGGCGGCCAGGCCTGACTGGCCGGTCCCGGCATTGGCGTTGCCGGTGTTGGTCAGCAGGTAGCGCACCGGACCGGCGAAACGCTGGCGGGCGATGATCACCGGTGCGGCGCAGAAGGCGTTGAGGGTGAAGACACCGGCTACGCTGGAGCCTTCGGCACAGCGCATCACCACCACGTCCTTGCGCCCGGGGCGCTTGATGCCGGCAGAGGCGATACCGAGTTCGAAACCGGGAACCGGGTGCAGCGTGGAGAGCGGACCGAGACCGACAGCCATGGGAAAACTCCAGTGAAAGAAAAGGAAACGCCGCGAGCGGAAAGACCGGTCGCGGCGTGGAAACCGAGATTCCCGCGTCCCTGAGGCAACGCGAAGAACCTGAAGCAGACAGCCTAGCGGGCGGAGTTTACAGCCTGGCGTCGACGCTGCCGACGGGCTGCCACCCGCTGCGGACTACCGCCGGCGCCCAAGGCGACGGCTGGCAGTCCTGAACCCTCAGTCGAGCTTACCGTGACACTGCTTGTACTTCTTGCCGGAACCACAGGGGCACGGCTCGTTGCGACCGATCTTCTGGTCGTTGCGCTGGGGCTGCAGGGGCACCACGGTGTCCTCGCCCGGCTCTTCGCCGATCACCTCGGGGTCGACCAGCGAAGGCGCCTCGGCGTGCTGGAACTGCATGCGCTGCGCCAGGGCCTCGGCTTCGCGACGCATGCGCTCTTCTTCCTCGGCCGGGTCTTCGCGACGCACCTGGACATGGGAGAGCACGCGGATGGTGTCGCGCTTGATGCTGTCCAGCAGCTCCTGGAACAGGGTGAAGGACTCGCGCTTGTACTCCTGCTTGGGGTTCTTCTGGGCGTAGCCGCGCAGATGGATACCGTGGCGCAGGTGATCCATGGTGGTGAGGTGGTCCTTCCAGAGGTCGTCGACCACGCGCAGCAGCATCTGCTTCTCGAAGTTGCGCAGCGCCTCGCGACCGGCCAGATCTTCCTTCTCCATGTAGGCGGCTTCGAGCTGCTGGAGGATCTTCACCCGCAGGGTGTCCTCATAGAGCTTGTCGTCCTCGTCCAGCCACTGGCCAATGGGTAGTTGCAGGCCGAAGACGCTGTAGATCTCGGCTTCCAGGCCGGGGATGTCCCACTGCTCGGGCAGCGATTGCGGCGGAATGTGCTCGTTGATCACCTGGGTCAGGGTTTCCTCGCGGAAGCCCTGGATGGTGTCGCCGACGTCTTCATTGGCCAACAGGGTGTCGCGCATGTGATAGATCACCTTGCGCTGCTCGTTGGCCACGTCGTCGTATTCCAGCAGTTGCTTGCGGATGTCGAAGTTGCGGCCTTCGACCTTGCGCTGCGCCTTCTCGATGGCGTTGGTGACCATGCGGTGCTCGATGGCCTCGCCACCCTGCATGCCCAGGGCCTTCATGAAGTTCTTCACCCGGTCGGAGGCGAAGATGCGCATCAGGTTGTCTTCCAGCGACAGGTAGAAGCGGCTGGAACCCGGGTCGCCCTGGCGACCGGCACGGCCGCGCAGCTGGTTGTCGATGCGGCGGGATTCATGGCGCTCGGAGGCGATCACATGCAGGCCGCCGGCGTCGATGACCTGCTTGTGGCGTTCCTGCCAGGCAGCCTTGATCGCGGCGATCTGCTCCTCGGTGGGATTCTCCAGGGCGGCGACTTCGACTTCCCAGTTGCCGCCGAGCAGGATGTCGGTCCCGCGACCGGCCATGTTGGTGGCGATGGTCACGGCGCCCGGACGACCGGCCTGGGCGATGATCTCGGCTTCGCGCTCGTGGTACTTGGCGTTGAGCACCTTGTGCTCGATGCCGGCCTGGGTCAGCAGCTGGTCGACGTACTCGGAGCTCTCGATGGAGGCGGTACCCACCAGCACCGGACGGCCCTGGGCCTGGCACTGCTTCACGTCCTCGATGATGGCCTGGTACTTCTCGGCCTGGGTCAGGTAGACCAGGTCGTTGAAGTCCTTCCGGGCGATGGCCCGGTGGGTCGGGATCACCAGCACGTCGAGGTTGTAGATCTGGCGGAATTCGAAGGCCTCGGTGTCGGCGGTACCGGTCATGCCACCGAGCTTGTTGTAGAGGCGGAAGTAGTTCTGGAAGGTGGTGGAGGCCAGGGTCTGGCTCTCGGGTTGGATCGGCAGTCCTTCCTTGGCTTCGATGGCCTGGTGCAGGCCCTCGGAAAGACGCCGGCCCGGCATGGTCCGGCCGGTGTGCTCGTCGATCAGCAGCACCTGGTCCTGTTGGACGATGTACTCGACGTTGCGATGGAACAGGGTGTGGGCGCGCAGACCGGCGAACACGTGGGTCAGCAGGCCCAGGTTGTGCGCGGAGTAGAGGCTCTCGCCCTCGGCCAGCAGGCCGGTATCGGTGAGCATTTCCTCGATGTACTGATGACCCAGCTCGGTGATTTCCACCTGGCGGGTCTTTTCATCGATGGTGTAGTGGCCGACCTGGGTGGGATTGCCTTCCTCTTCCTCGATGTGCTGCTTGAGGCGCGGGATCAGCTGATTGATCTTCTGGTACAGCTCGGAGCTGTCTTCGGCCTGGCCGGAGATGATCAGCGGAGTCCGGGCTTCGTCGATGAGGATGGAGTCCACTTCGTCGACCACCGCGAAGTTCAGCTCGCGCTGGTACTTCTCGGCCAGGCTGAAGGCCATGTTGTCGCGCAGGTAGTCGAAGCCGAACTCGTTGTTGGTGCCGTAGGTGATGTCCGAAGCGTAGGCGGCACGTTTCTCTTCCGGCGGCTGGAACGGCAGGATGATGCCGACCGACAGGCCGAGGAATTCGTACAGCGGCCGCATCCAGTTGGCGTCGCGGCGGGCCAGGTAGTCGTTCACCGTGACCACGTGCACGCCTTTGCCGGACAGGGCATTGAGGTAGACCGGCAGGGTACCCACCAGGGTCTTGCCCTCACCGGTACGCATCTCGGCGATCTTGCCCTCGTGCAGCGCGGCGCCACCGATGAGCTGGACATCGAAGTGACGCATGCCCATGACCCGCTTGCCGGCCTCGCGGACCACGGCGAAGGCCTCGGGCATCAGGGCGTCGAGGGACTCGCCCTTGGCCACGCGTTGCTTGAATTCCTCGGTCTTGGCGCGCAGTTGCTCGTCGCTCAAGGAGGCAATCTGGGACTCCAACGCATTGGTGGCCACGACGACCTTGCCTAGGCGTTTGACATCTCGTTCGTTCTTGCTTCCAAAGAATTTCTTCAACAAAGGCGCAAACATATCGACTGGAATTCTTCCGCTGGAATGAGGGGCGCGAAACGGGCGGCAAGGCCTCTGCAGAGCCTGGCCAGACGCCTTTGCGCGGGTGATGAAACCCGCGGTGTCCCGCAATGGTAATCGGGCATTCTACTCGGAAATGCCGATGAGGAAAGAACGATGGGACAGCAGCCGCCAGGATGCCAGAGCGATCTGTTACCATCGACGACTTCCCTCCGCCCATCGCGAGTCCTGCGCATGGCCTTTCGTCCGCTTCCCGCTGTCGCTCCCGCCGCCCTACTCCGCCAGGCCAAACCGCTCAAGGCGCTGTTTCGCGAGGCCGAGCGTCTGGGGCGCCTGCAGCAATTGCTGGAAGAGCAGTTGCAGCCTGCCGCCCGCCCCCATTGCCGGGTCGCCAGCTGGCGCGACGGCACCCTGCTGTTGGTGGTCAACGATGCCCACTGGGCGACGCGGTTGCGCTATCAGCAGCGCCGTCTGCTGCGCCTGTTGCAACAGGCGCCCGAATTCGCCGGCCTCATGCGTGTGCAATTCAAGATGCAGCCGAGCCCGGGCGTCGCCACTCGGACGCGCCCCGTGCGCCAGGTGAGCCAGGTGGGCGCCGACAGTCTGCGCGAGGTGGCCGCGGGTATCCGCGATCCCAAGCTCAAGGCCGCCCTGGAGCGACTGGCCAGTCGCACCGGCCAGCCGGAGCCCTGACGTCTACTTGGCCACCGCCCGGTCGAAGGCCGCGCGGATGCGTTCTTCCGGCAGGTCCATGCCGATCAGCACCACGCGGCTTTCGCGCTGTTCGTCCGGCAGCCAGTCACGCTCCCAGTCGGCTGCGTAGATCTGTTGCACGCCCTGGAACAACAGCCGGCGCTCCTCGCCGGCGATATTGAGCAGCCCCTTGTAGCGCAGCAGGTCGCAGCCGAGGGTATCGAGCAGCATCTCCATGACCTTGCCGACCTTGTCCTGGTCATAGGGGCGCGACTCGCGGATGGCGATGGACTGGATGCGTTCGGTGAGGCTGATGGCTTCCGACACGGGCCGCAGCGGGCGAAACAGGGTCGGTGGCGCCAAGTCTTCGTCGTGCAGGTTGAAGCCACGAATATCCAGCAACTCGGCCAGCTCGATGCGGCCATGGTCGACATGGCGGATGGGCGCGCGGCGGTTGATGCGTTGCAGGCGATTCTCCAGCGCCTCGACGGCGGCCGGCTCGGCCAGGTCGAGCTTGGTCAGCAGCAGGCGATCGGCGAACCCGATCTGCGCCTGCAACAGCGGATCGCTCAGTTGCTCGCTGGCGTGGACGGCGTCCACCAGGGTGAGCACCCCGTCGAGCAGATAGCGTTCGCGCAGGAGGTCGTCGGTAAAGAAGGTCTGGGCCACCGGACCGGGATCGGCCAGGCCGGTGCACTCCACCACCAGGCGCTCGAAATCCAGCTCACCATTGTCCAGGCGTTCCAGCAGCACGGTCAGGGCATAGGCCAGGTCCTTGCTGCCGGTACAGCAGACGCAGCCGTTGGCTACCTTCATCAGCTGCACGGCGCCAGCGTCTTCGAGCAGTTCGCCGTCGACGTCCAGGGCGCTGAATTCGTTTTCGATCACGGCGATCTTGAGGCCGTGCTCGGCCTGCAGGATGTGCTTGAGCAGGGTGGTCTTGCCGGCGCCGAGAAAGCCGGTCAGGACCGTGACGGGAATGGGTTCGTTCATGGAAAACTCCAGACAGAAAGAGGCCGGGCATGGAGCCCGGCCTTGAAGCGATCCTGGGTCAGCAGCAGCGGATGGCGCCCGATTTGCCGCCACCGTAACGCGCTTCCTGGCGCTCACGGAAGAAGGCCTCGTAGCTCATCACCGGTTGATCCGGATGCTTGCTGCGCATGTGCTCGACGTAGGTGTCGTAATCGGGCATGCCCACCAGCATCTTGGCGGCCTGCCCGAGATATTTGCCCATGCGTCCCAGGTCATTGAACATGAGGATTCTCCTTAGACACCCGCCACCGGCTGGAAGGGGGTCTCGCGGTCGCTACGCTCGGGCTTGGCCAGGGCGGCGCGACCGACCTTGATGGAAAAGAACAGGATACTCATCACCACCACCAGGAACAGCACCGACAGGGTGGCATTGGTGTAGGCGTTGAAGACGATGTGCTGCATCTGGTCCATGTTCTTGGCCGGCGCGATCACCTGGCCCTGGGCCAGGGCGGTGCTGTACTTCTTGGCCAGGGCGAGGAAACCGACCGCCGGGTTGGCATCGAACAGCTTGATCAGGCTGGCGGTGGTGGTGCAGATCAGCAGCCAGACGGCCGGTACTAGGGTGACCCAGACATAGCGCTGGCGCTTCATCTTGATCAACACCACCGAGCCGAGCATCAGGGCGATACCGGCGAGCATCTGGTTGGAGATGCCGAACAGCGGCCAGAGGGTGTTGATGCCACCCAGCGGATCGACCACGCCCTGGTACAGCAACCAGCCCCAGAGGGCGACGCAACCCGCGGTGCCGATGACGTTGGCGGTCCAGGAGTCGGTGCGCTTCAGCGCCGGCACGAAGCTGCCCAGCAGGTCCTGCAGCATGAAGCGCCCGGCACGGGTACCGGCGTCCACCGCGGTGAGAATGAACAGCGCCTCGAACAGGATGGCGAAGTGGTACCAGAAGGCCATGGTGTTCTCGCCCGGCAGCACGTTGTGCATGATCTGGGCGATGCCCACCGCTAGGGTCGGAGCGCCACCGGCACGGGCCAGGATGGTGTGCTCGCCGATCTCGGTGGCGGTGGCCTGCAGCATCTCGGGCGTCACCACGAAGCCCCAGGTGCTGATCTTGGCGGCCACCGATACCACGTCGGCACCGACCACGGCAGCCGGGCTGTTCATGGCGAAGTAGACACCCGGCTCGATCACCGAGGCGGCGACCATGGCCATGATGGCGACGAAGGATTCCATCAGCATGGCGCCATAGCCGATGTAGCGGGCATGGGTCTCCTTGGCGATCAGTTTGGGCGTGGTGCCCGAGCTGATCAGCGCATGGAAGCCGGACACCGCGCCACAGGCGATGGTGATGAACAGGAAGGGGAACAGGGTGCCCTTCCACACCGGACCGGTGCCGTCGACGAACTGGGTCAGGGCCGGCATCTTGAGCATCGGCATGGTCACCAGGATGCCGATGGCCAGGGCGATGATGGTGCCGATCTTGAGGAAGGTGGACAGGTAGTCACGCGGGGCCAGCACCAGCCAGACCGGCAGCACGGCGGCGACGAAGCCGTAGCCGATCAGCATCCAGGTGATCTGCACGCCGGTGAAGGTGAAGGCCGGGCCCCACACCGGATCGGCGGCGACCACGCCACCGGCCCAGATGGAAGCCAGCAGCAGCACCACGCCGATCAGCGAGATCTCGCCGATGCGGCCGGGGCGGATGTATCTCATGTAGACACCCATGAACATGGCGATCGGCAGGGTGGCGATCACCGTGAACATGCCCCAGGGGCTCTCGGCCAGGGCCTTGACCACGATCAGCGCCAGCACGGCGAGGATGATGATCATGATCAGGAAGCAGCCGAACAGCGCGATGGTGCCGGGGATGCGACCCATCTCCTCGCGCACCATGTCGCCCAGGGAGCGACCATTGCGGCGAGTGGAGAGGAACAGGATCATGAAGTCCTGCACCGCGCCGGCGAAGACCACCCCGGCGATCAGCCAGAGGGTGCCGGGCAGATAGCCCATCTGGGCGGCGAGCACCGGGCCCACCAGCGGACCGGCACCGGCGATGGCGGCGAAGTGGTGGCCGAAGAGGATGTGCTTGTTGGTGGGCACGTAGTCCAGGCCGTCGTTGTTGAGCACGGCGGGCGTGGCACGCTTGGCATCGAGCCCCATCACCTTGGTGGCGATGAACAGGCTGTAGTAGCGATAGGCGACGAGGTAGATCGCCACGGCGGCGACCACGATCCAGAGGGCGTTGATCGCTTCGCCTCGACTCAGCGCCACGGTACCCAGCGCGAAGGCGCCCAGTACGGCGACGGCGAACCAGGCTAGATGGCTGGCCATTCGGGTCATTCTTATTCTCCTGCCGCGCGCGCAAGAGCGGCCACGGCGATACTTGTTATTGTAAGAGCCTGTTCAAAGGCTCGCGAGCTAGAGCCAAACAAGGCGAAAATGGCTGAGGAAGCGGAGTTTACGCAGGGTAAATGAGCATTCCGAAGCCGTTTTCAACGCAGGTTGGCCGACGCGCAGCAGCCTTTGAACAGGCTCTGAGAGCCCACAGCGGAGCAATATTACTATCGGCGGCTCGACGCGACAGCGAAATTCGCAGAACTACCCAAGGCCCACTACGTAGTTCTACGTAGACGCCACTCAGGCGAGTCCCGATGCAGCTCAAATACAAGATGGTCGCCCTTGGACTGCTGCCCCTGCTACTGGCGGTGGCGGCGGTCTGCCTGGTGGTGCTGGAGCAGAGCCAGCGCCTCGGCGAACAGCAGGCGCACCTGCTCGAACACAGCATTCTCAGCAGCAAGAAGGCCGAACTGCGCAACTACGTGGAGATGGGCGTCAGCGCCATCCAGCCGCTCTATGGCAGCGGGCGCAACGATGAGGAGACCAAGGCCAAGGTACTGGCACTGCTGGCCAGCCTGAATTTCGGCAGCGATGGCTATTTCTTCGTCTACGACCAGCACGGGCGCAACCTCATGCACCCGCGTCAGCCGGAATTGGTCGGCCAGGATCTCTGGCGGCTCACCGACGGCAATGGCCTGCTGGTAATCCAGGCGCTGCTGCGCAGTGCCAGCCAGGGTGATGGCTTCCAGCGCTATGGCTGGCAAAAGCCCTCCAGCGGCCAGATGGCGGAAAAGCTGGCCTATGTGACCCAGCTGCAGCGTTGGGGCTGGATACTCGGTACCGGTCTCTATCTGGACGACGTGGACGCCGCCCTGGCCCAGGTACGCTACGACGTGGCGGCAGGGATTCGTACCACCCTGCTGGCCAGCGCCGGGGTGGCCCTGGTGGCGGTGCTGCTGGTGTTCGCCGGTGGACTGACGCTCAACGTCAGCGAGCATCGCCTGGCCGACCGCAAGCTCAAGCAGTTGACCCAGAGACTCATCACCTCCCAGGAGGAGGAACGCTCGCGCCTGTCGCGGGAGCTGCACGACGGCATCAGCCAGTTGCTGGTCTCCATCAAGTTCCAGTTCGAATTGGCCAGCCGCGAACTGGGCGCGGGCAAGGCCAGCGCCGGCGAGACACTGCGCGAGGGGACCCAGCGACTGGCGGCGGCCATCGGTGAAATCCGGCGTATCTCCCACGATCTGCATCCCTCGCTGCTGGATACCCTCGGCCTGCCCGCGGCCCTTGGTCAGTTGGTCGAGGAATTCCGTCAACGCAGCGGGCTGACGGTGGACTACCGGCAGCGCCTGGAGGGCAGCCCGCCCGGTGGCGACCTGGACGTCGCCCTGTTCCGCATCGTGCAAGAAGCCCTGACCAATATCGAACGCCATGCCGCGGCCCGGCACGTCATCATCGATCTGCAACGCCGTGGCCGCTGGATCTGCCTGACCGTGCACGATGACGGCCGCGGCTTCGACACCAGCCAGGTGGACCACCTCAGTGGCGGCATCGGCCTGCGCAACATCCGCGAGCGGGTGGAATTGTTCGGCGGGCGGTGCGCCATCCAGTCGGGGCCCGGCGGCACGACCCTGGACGTGGTTCTGCTACGCTCCGACCTCCCCGCCGACGAAGAGAGTCCGACATGACGCCGATCCGCATCGTCCTGGTCGATGACCATGCGCTGGTCCGCGCCGGGGTCCGGGCCTTGCTCGGCACCATCGAGCGCTTCGCCGTGGTGGGCGAAGCCAGCAGTGGCGAGGAGGCCCTCGACCTGCTGGAGCGCCTGGATCCGGACATCCTGCTGGTGGACATCGGCCTCAAGGACATGAACGGCCTGGAGCTGACCGCCCAGATCGCCGAGCGGGCGCCCCGCGCCCGGGTGCTGATCCTGAGCATGTACGACAATCGCGAGTACGTGAGCACCTCGCTGCGCGTCGGGGCGGCCGGCTATGTGCTCAAGGATGCTCCCTCCGAAGAGATCATCGCCGCGGTCGAGGCGCTGGCTGTGGGCGGGCGCTTCTACAGCGACTCCATCGCCGCCCGCCTGGGCGAAGGGGGGGCCAGCGAACACGAACTCACGCCACGCGAGCGCCAGGTGCTGGTATTGATGGCCCAGGGCTGCAACAACAAGGCCATGGCCCAGCGCCTGCAGCTCAGCGTGCGCACGGTGGAAACCCATCGCCTGAGCATCCGGCGCAAGCTGGATATCCAGAAGCCGGCCGATCTGGTTCGCCATGCCCGCCAATACGGCTGGCGCGCGGAGGACTCGGGCAACGTCTGACTATAGAGCCACTACTCGCATCCAGACGACCGACGAGCCGTCTCGCTCTGGCTCCACCGGGCGCGGCCCGCTACCCTCGTACCCGAAGTCGATAACGGGACGACCAGGGTCGTCTACAGTGATCAGGAAACCTCAGGAAGTCAGCGCATGAACGACACCAACGAGCGTCGCCGCTTTACCCGCTTCAGCTTCGATGCACCTGCACAGTTGCACCAGGGTGAGCGCCAGTGGGCGGTATCCGTGGACGACATCTCGCTCAAGGGCGTGCTGCTGAGCCGACCCGCGGAGTGGGAACCCCAAGCGAGCGCGGCTTATCACCTGAAGATCCTGCTGAACGACGAGACCCAGGTGACCATGGAGGTGGAACTGGTCCGGGAAACGTCGGTGCAACTGGCCTTCGCCTGCCGGCAGATCGATCTGGATTCCATCAGCCACTTGCGGCGCCTGGTGGAGTTGAATCTCGGCGACGAGACGCTGCTGGAGCGCGAATTGGCGGCTTTGGGGACGCGCTAAGCAGAACATGGATGGTTGGGTTGAGCGAAAGCGAAGCCCAACGATGCCCAGGCGTCAACGCTGCCTGTTGGGCTTCGACGATGGAGCCGTCTCAACCCAACCTACACCAGGGGCCGGCACCCGTAGGTTGGGTTGAGCGTTAGCGAAGCCCAACGGTGCCCAGGCTTCAACGCTGCCTGTTGGGCTTCGACGATGGAGCCTTCTCAACCCAACCTACACCCGGGGCCGGCACCCGTAGGTTGGGTTGAGCGTTAGCGCAGCCCAACGGTGCCCAGGTTTCAACGCTGCCTGTTGGGCTTCGACGATAGAGCCGTCTCAACCCAACCTACGGTCATCGTGAGTCGGGTTGAGCGCAGCAAAACCCAAGGGTGCCTAGACACTAGAACTCCAGATGCAGACCCACCACCAGGCGGGCGTCGTGGGTGTCTTCGCCCTCTTCCCGCGCCATGGCGGCCGTGTTGCCGTGGGTCGCGTTCCAGGATACGCCGACGTAGGGCGCGATCTCGGGGGTCACCTGGTATCTCAGCCGCAGCCCGGCTTCGCTCTCGGCGAAGCCCGCGCCCTGCCCGCGGGCTTCATCGTTACGGCCATAGAAGTTCAGTTCGGTATGGGGCTGGAGGATCAGCCGCTGGGTCAGGGACCAGTCGTATTCGGCCTCCAGGCGCAGCGCCGTCTGGTTGTTCTCGCCGAAGAAGGCGGTGATCTCGATGTCGAGATCCTCGGGGTCGTGCTCCTGGATGCCCAGCGCAGCCCAGGTCTGCGGTGAGCCGGGCTTGAAGTCCTGGCGGATGCCGGCGACGCTGCCCCAGCCCTTGGTCAGTTCATGTCCCCAGAGCGCCTGCACCTCGGCCTGCTCGGTATGGCCGTTGGTGCGTTCGCCCTGGCTGCGGAAATCCAGGCGGTTGGCGCCCCTGCCGAAGGCCCAGCCTTCCAGGTCCCAGTTGAAGACGCTGCCCTCGTCGGCGCGCTGCCATTCGAGCTGATCCACTTCCAGGCTGGCCGGGGCGGAGCCACTGGGATCGGCGGCCTGGACCAGGGCACTGGTAGCGAGGCCGGCAAGGAATACGGAAAGCGCGAGCAAACGAGACATGGCGGGTATCCAGGGTCATGGAAGCGCCTGATAGACCACCCTGCCCCGCCGAGAGTTTTAAAAAATATTACAAATGCTGCCCAGCGCTATTCGAACAGCGCATCCAGCGCCTGCTCCAGGCGGGTCACCGCCACTACCTGCAAGCCCGGCGGCGGGTCCTTGGGCGCATTGCCCTTGGGCACGATGGCCCGCTTGAAGCCGTGTTTGGCGGCCTCCTTCAAGCGCTCCTGGCCACTGGGTACCGGGCGGATCTCGCCGGACAGGCCGATCTCGCCGAACACCAGCAGGTCGTGCGGCAGGGCGCGATCCCTCAGGCTGGAGATCACCGCGGACATCAGCGCCAGGTCGACCGCCGTTTCCAGCACCTTCACCCCTCCGACCACGTTGATGAAGACGTCCTGGTCGTAGGTGGGAATGCTGCCATGGCGATGCAGCACTGCCAGCAGCATGGCCAGGCGATTCTGATCCAGGCCGACGGTGACCCGCCGTGGGTTGGCCAGGTGACTGGTGTCGACCAGCGCCTGCACCTCGACCAGCATGGGCCGCGAGCCCTCCCAGGTGGCCATGACCACGCTGCCGGCCACCGCCTCCTGGGCGCGATTGAGAAAGATCGCCGAGGGGTTGGAGACCTCCTTGAGGCCCTTGTCGGTCATGCCGAACACGCCTAGTTCGTTGACCGCGCCGAAACGGTTCTTCACCGCCCGCAGCATCCGCAGGCGGCCATCGGATTCGCCCTCGAAATAGAGCACGGTATCGACCATGTGCTCGAGCACCCGCGGTCCCGCCAGGGCGCCTTCCTTGGTGACGTGGCCGACCAGGAAGATGGCGGTGCCGGTCTGCTTGGCGAAGCGCACCAGCAGGGCCGCGCTCTCGCGCACCTGGGCCACGCCGCCAGGGGCGGATTGCAGTTGCTCGGTGAAGATGGTCTGGATGGAGTCGATCACCATGACTCGCGGCTTTTCCTGGCGCGCAGTGGCGACGATGGTCTCGATGCAGGTCTCGGTCATCACCTTGAGCTTGTCTTCCGGCAGACCCAGGCGGCGAGCGCGCATGGCCACCTGCTGCTGGGATTCCTCACCGGTGACATAGAGCGCCGGCATGCGCGCGGCGAGATGGCAAAGGGTCTGCAAGAGGATGGTGGACTTGCCGATGCCAGGGTCACCGCCGATCAGCACCACGGAGCCGTCCACCAGGCCACCACCGAGCACGCGGTCCAACTCGGTGGAATCGGTGGTGAAGCGCGGGGTTTCCTCGACACTGACTTCGGCCAGGGTCTTGATCGTCGCCTGCTGACCGGCCCAACCGGCCCGCCCGGAGGGCACGGCGGAGGTCTCGACGATGGTTTCCACCAGGGTGTTCCAGGCGCCGCACTCGCCGCACTGGCCTGCCCATTTGGGAAAGGTGGCACCGCATTCGGTGCAGCCGTAGAGACGCTTGGCCTTGGCCATGGCGGAATTCTCCAGTCGAGAAGGAAAGGCTCTGAGCATACCACGACTGGATACATAGACAGTAAAAAGGCGCGATCCTGGGGAGCGCGCCTCTTTGGCCTGCCGGCTTGAAGACTAGTTGCCCTCGCCCGGTTGACGCAGCATGGTCAGTGCCTGGTTGGCCTGGGCGATGCAAGTCTTCTCATCACCGGCCTTGTGGGCTTCCATGGCGTTCTTGCGGAAGTTGGCGATCTGCTGCGCCTGGGAACTGCCCGGGCCGATCATGTTGGTTTTCATCTTGCTGGCATCGTCCAGCTTCTGCAGCTGGATGCTACAGAGATCCTTGGCGAATACGGGTGCGGCGGCAAACATCATCAGGGCGATCAAAGCGGTACGCTTCATGGGGACATCCTCGTTGGGAGGGCCAGGTAGGCCGGAGTAACCTCGCTCACCCCGTGAAACTCGTTTGGGGTACCCGATTGACCACCAAGCGTCACTCGTCGTTCAGCACGAGCTTTTCAAGGCCGAATGTTTGGCCAGTGTTTCTAGAATCAGTGTTTTAGCATCGACACCCCGGTATCGCTGTTCCGCAGCCAGCTCGGTAGCGACTGTTGCCAGAGCTCCTGCTCCAGGCGGTGCTGGCAGGCCAGCAGGCGGCTGTATTCCGCGAATTCCCGGTGCACTCGGCGGCGTTGCTCTTCCACGGCCGCTTCGGTGATCCATAGGTGCCACTGTAGGTACATCGCCTCTTCGTCTGTCATCGGCTCCTCTCCTGAAGGAGCCATCATGGCAACGCCAAACGCCCTTGCCAATCGCGATAAGCGAAGCCCGACGACAGGCGCCGGGCCTGGGTCTCTAGGAGGGGTATTTCAGCTGCTGGGCGATCTTGTCCTTGAGCAGGACGCGCTCGCGCCGCAGCCGACCCAGTTCTTCGTCGCCGCTGGACTCTTCCACCGCTTCCAGGTCGAGGATCTGCTGGTCGAGCGCCTGGTAATCCTCGAGTAGCTTGGCGAACGCCGGATCGGACTGCGGACGGCTATCGAGCTGCTCGGCATATTCGGGAAAGTCTTTGTGCAGGTCGTGTTTGGCAACCATCTGAGGCTCCTGGGCTCTGAATGTTGAAGTCGCGAAGGCCACCGCCCTCGTCGTACAAGGGTGGACCCAAGCCCTTCACCAAAGTGCGACAGCCACGACCAGCTGCCGATTTCCAGGGAATTTGCCGCTACCAGGGAACCCAAAGACCGTTAGCGAGGCTCCAAAACCGAGCGAAGCGGTCAAAATCGGCTATCTTCTCTTCGAAATCATCCAAAGGAGTGCAGCATGAGTATTCTCGCCGAGTTCAAGAAGTTCGCCATGAGGGGCAACGTGGTCGACCTGGCGGTCGGTATCATCCTGGGTGCCGCTTTCGGCAAGATAGTGTCGTCCTTCGTGGCCGACATCATCACGCCGCCGCTGGGTCTGCTGCTGGGCGGCGTGGACTTCTCGCAGCTGGCGATCACCCTGAGAGCGGCGGTGGGCGACAAGCCGGCGGTGGTGATGTCCTACGGCAAATTCCTGCAGACCATCTTCGACTTCGTGATCATCGCCTTCGCCATCTTCATGGCGATCAAGGTGCTCAACCGTCTGCGCCTGCATCAGGAAGCCGCACCGTCCGGTCCGACCAAGGACCAGGTACTGCTGACCGAAATCCGCGACCTGCTCAAGGAGCAGAACAGCAAGGTGACCGAGGCGCCTGTAGTCAAACAGGAACCGCCGATCACCCCTTAGTTCTAGTAGACCCCGCCTCACTCGGAGGCGGGTCGCTCCAGGCGGATCCAGCCGATCCGCCGATCCTTGACCGACTCGACCGTCAGTTGCCAGCCCTGGTATTCCAGGCGGTCGCCCACCGTCGGCAGACGTCCCAGCAGGTCCACCACCAATCCGCCCAGGGTCTGATAGTCCTCGTTTTCCTCCACCTGGAAGCCGGTGCGCTGGGCCAGCGGATGCAGATTCAGGCCGCCGCTGGCGCGATAGCCGTTCTCCACCTTTTCCAGCTCCGGCAGGCTGTCCTCGCTGGCGTCCGGCAATTCGCCGGCGATGGCCTCGAGGATGTCGGTGAGGGTCAGCAGGCCTTCGAAGCCGCCGAATTCGTTGACCACGAAGGCCACGTGGGTCGAGGCCGCACGCAACTGTTCCAGGGCGCTGAGCACCGTGGCCTGAGCCGGCAGGTGGATGGGGGTACGTACGCGATTGCGCAGGTCGGGGGTCTGGCCCTGCAGGATGTCGGCGAACAGCTCCTTCTTGTGCACGTAGCCCAGGGGTTCGTCGATGTTGCCGTTTACCACCAGCGGCAGACGCGAGTGGGCCGAGGCCAGCAGTTGCTCGCGCAGGCGCTCCGGGGCGGCGTCGGCATCGAGGATGTCGACATCGGCACGGGCGGTCATCACCGCACGCACCGGGCGCTCGCCCAGTTGCAGCACGCCGCTGATCATCAACCGCTCCCGGCGATCGAACACCGGGCCTTCGCCCTTCTCGCCATCCATCAGCTCGGCGATGTCCTCGTCCACCTCGTCTTCACGCAGGCGCCCGCCCAAGAGCCGCAGCACGGCCTGGGAGGTGCGCTCGCGCATGCCATGCCGCTCGTGCAACTGGCGTTTGCGTTTCCAGCGCACCACCTGGTTGGCCAGCTCGATGAGGATCGAGAAGCCGATGGCGGCGTACAGATAGCCCTTGGGAATGTGGAAACCCAGGCCTTCGGCGGTCAGGCTCAGGCCGATCATCATCAGGAAGCCCAGGCACAGCATGATCACCGTGGGGTGGGCGTTGACGAAGGCGGTCAGCGGCTTGCTCGCCACCAGCATCAGGCCGATGGAGATGATCACGGCGATCATCATCACGCTCAGGTGCTCGACCATGCCCACCGCGGTGATGACGGCGTCCAGCGAGAACACGGCGTCGAGCACCACGATCTGCGCCACCACCGGCCAGAAGGCGGCGTAGGTGCGGCTGCCCCCGGTCTTGTGGGTGTGGCCCTCGATGCGTTCGTGCAGCTCGGTGGTGGCCTTGAACAGCAGGAAGATACCGCCGAACAGCATGATGAGGTCGCGGCCGGAGAAGGCCTTGCCGAATACCTCGAACAACGGTTCGGTGAGGGTGACCATCCAGGAGATGCTGGCCAGGAGGCCCAGGCGCATGATCAGCGCCAGCGACAGGCCGATGACGCGCGCCTTGTCGCGCTGCGCGGGCGGCAGCTTGTCGGCGAGGATGGCGATGAAGACCAGGTTGTCGATGCCCAGGACGATTTCCAGGACGATCAAGGTGAGCAAGCCCAGCCAGGCAGTGGGATCGGCGATCCATTCCATTAGCAGGACACCTCCGCCAGAAGAGGCCGAACGGCCGCGGAGGTCATGAAGCGGGAGGGGGTGTCAGCCGCACCTGGCCAGGGGGCCGGGGGCGGCTCGGATCTGTCACTGCTCATCGGGACTCGGAAAGTAGCCTTGGAATCTCCGATCCTAGAGCAAGGCCAGCCTAAAACTAAAGGTCTAACCTTTTCCAATTGTGAAGAAATCGTAAAGACGCCCGCCGCGCCCTACCGCTACCAGTAGTTTTCCACGGCTACCTGTCCCGGCCGGCGGCTCAGCGCCAGTTGCAGATCGCGGGTCTTGAGCAACTGGCGGGTGTCGTCGACCATCTTCGGATTGCCGCAGATGAGGATGCGCGAATGCTCGGGCGAGAGCGCAACGCCAGCGGCGCGTTCCAGCTCGCCGTTCTCGATCAGGGCGGTGATGCGGCCGCGCAGGGCGCCAGGATGGTCTTCGCGGGTCACCACGGGCACATAGACCAGGCGGTCGGTGAGACCTTCGAGGTGCTCCACCTGGTCGTAGCCGTGGATGACCTCCTGGTAGGCCAGGTCGCGGGCCTCGCGCACGCTGTAGACCAGCATGATGCGCTCGAAGCGCTCCCAGGTGTCGGGCTCCTGCAGCATCGACAGGAAGGGCGCGAGGCCCGTGCCGGTGGCCAGCAGCCAGAGATCGCGACCGCCGCCGAAGCGCTCCAGGGTGAGATAGCCGTAGGGCTGCTTTTCCACCAGCAGCTCGTCGCCCTCGCGCAGACGGCTCAGTTCGCTGGTGAAGGCGCCGCCGGGCACCACGATGGAGAAGAATTCGAGGAATTCATCGTGGGGCGCCGAGACCATGGAGTAGGCGCGCCAGACCACGTCGCCATCGGCCTTGCGCACGCCCAGGCGGGCGAACTGGCCGGCACGGAAGCGAAAGCGCGGATCACGGGTGGTCCTCAGGCTGAAGAGGTTGTCGCTCCAGGGCCAGACGGCGGTGATCGTCTCGCGGGTGAACTTGTCTTCGGTGGCGGTCATACTGGCCTCTTTTTCCCGATTGCTTAGAGCCATTGTCCCGCACTGGGCCGCCGATAAACACCGACAGATACCATGCCTTCTCTCGTCTCGCCCTTCGCCACCCTCGAACTCGACCGTCAGCCGCCCCGCCGCGACGATCCCCTGCAGGCCTTCGACGCCGCCGACGAATACCTGCTGCAGCAGGTCGCCGAAAGCGGTCTGGACCCCGCCGCCCGGGTGCTGGTGCTCAACGACGCCTTCGGCGCCCTGGCGGCCAGCCTGGCCGGCCACGCCCGGGTGACTTCCAGTGGCGACTCGCACCTGGCGGCCCTGGCGCTGCAGGCGAACCTGGCGCGCAACGGCCTGGCCGCCGACGCCGTGACCTTCGTGCCGGCCAGTGAAGCGACCAGCGGTCCCTTCGACCTGGTGCTGGTGCGGGTGCCCAAGACCCTGGCCCTGCTGGAAGAACAACTGATTCGCCTGCACGGCCAACTGGCGCCCGGTGCCCGGGTGATCGCCGCCGGGATGCTCAAGCACCTGCCGCGCGCTGCGGGGGATTTGCTGGAACGCCATATCGGCCCGGTGCAGGCGTCGCTGGCGGTGAAGAAGGCGCGACTGCTCTTCGCTACCCCCGAAACTCGTCCAGCAGTGGCTTCGCCCTACCCCTCGCGTTATCGCCTGGAGTCACCGGCGCTGACGCTGATCAACCACGCCAACGTCTTCTGCCGCGAAGGCCTGGACATCGGCACCCGCGCCTTCCTGCCGCACCTGCCCCGGGGGCTGGGGAGCGCACGGGTAGCAGACCTCGGCTGTGGCAATGGCGTGCTGGCCCTGGCCTGCGCCCTGGCCAACCCCGAGGCGCAATTCACCCTGGTCGACGAGTCCTACATGGCGGTGCAGTCGGCGCGGGAGAACTGGGCCGCGGCCTTCCCCGACCGGCCGGCCACCTTCCGCGCTGCCGACGGCCTGGCCGACCAGCCGCCGCGCTCGCTGGAGCTGATCCTGTGCAATCCGCCCTTCCACCAGCAGCAGGTGGTGGGTGACTTCCTCGCCTGGCGCATGTTCCAGCAGGCGCGGGCGGCGCTGACCGAGCAAGGCGAACTCTGGCTGGTGGGTAATCGCCACCTGGGTTATCACGTCAAACTCAAGCGGCTGTTCAAGCGTGTCGAACAGATCGCCGCGACGCCGAAATTCGTGGTACTGAAGGCGGTCCAACCTCTCTGATCCGCCCCGGAGAAGGATACCCGAGTGCCGCAACTACCCCTCGACCTCCACTACATCGCCCTGCTCATCGAGCTGATCGGCATCAGCGCGGCGGTGCACGCCATCGTCACGGTACGCACCGCCCAGGGTGCCATGGCCTGGGCCATGGCACTGGTGTTCATGCCCTTCCTCAGCCTGATTCCCTATCTGGTGTTCGGCCGGCGGCGCTTCGACAGCTACGTGAAGGCGCGGCGCCAGGCCGACGAGGAGATGGCGCGCCAGGCCGCCGAGCTGGACTGGCGCCCCTGGATCGCCGAGGCCATGGCCGCCCAGCAGTGCAGCGCGGCCAACCGCAAGCTCAAGGCCATGACCGCCCTTACCGGCACGCCCTGCGTGGCCAACAACCAGGTGCGGCTGCTGGTCAACGGCGAGGAGACCTTCGCCGCCATTCTCGGCGCCATCCGCGCTGCCCAGAAAGTCGTGCTGGTGCAATTCTTCATCATCCATGACGACACCCTGGGCCTGGCCTTGCAGAACACCCTGCTCGACCGCGCCCGCGCCGGGGTCAAGGTGTTCCTGCTGTATGACGCTATCGGCAGCCACGCCCTACCGCGCGCCTACGTAGAGAAACTGCGTGAGGCCGGCTGCGAGGTGAAGGGCTTCAGCAACAGACGCGGGCTGATCAACAGATTCCAGGTCAACTTCCGCAACCACCGCAAGATCGTGGTGGTGGACGGCGAGGTGGGCTTCACCGGCGGGCTCAACGTCGGCGATGAATACATGGGACTCAAGCCGCCGCTGGCGCCCTGGCGCGACACCCACCTGGAGTTGCGTGGCCCGGCGCTGGTCACCCTGCAGGAGTGCTTCGCTCAGGATTGGTACTGGGTGACCCGGCAATTGCCCAGCCTGCTGTTGCCGGAGCGCTACGAGGACGGTGGGGTGCTCTGCCAGGTGGTGCCCAGCGGCCCGGCGGACGATCAGGAGACCTGTTCGCTGTTCTTCGTCGAGGCCATCCACTCGGCGCGCCATCGCGTCTGGATCACCTCGCCCTACTTCATTCCCGACGAAGCCGTTTCGGCAGCACTGCGCCTGGCCGCCCTGCGCGGGGTCGACGTGCGCATCCTGCTGCCCTCGCGGCCCGATCACAAGGTGGTCTATGCGGCCTCCTACCTCTATGCCTTCGAGGCGGTACACGCCGGCATCCGGGTGTTCCGCTACGGCCCGGGC
The DNA here is from genome assembly GCF_006384975.1 of Pseudomonas oryzihabitans. Taxonomy (NCBI): domain Bacteria; kingdom Pseudomonadati; phylum Pseudomonadota; class Gammaproteobacteria; order Pseudomonadales; family Pseudomonadaceae; genus Pseudomonas; species Pseudomonas oryzihabitans. The sequence goes on along the minus strand of NZ_CP021645.1, from coordinate 4,515,672 downwards.
TTCCTGCACCAGAAGGTGGTGCTGATCGACGAGGACGTAGCCGCGGTGGGCAGCGCCAACCTGGACAACCGCTCATTCCGCCTCAATTTCGAGGTCATGGTGATGGTGATGGACGTCCAGTTCGCCTGGGAGGTGCGCAAGATGCTGGAATACGACTTCAGCCGCTCGCGCGAACTCACCCCAGAGGACAACAACGCCCTGCGTCGCTGGCGGCGGGTGGCCATGCGGGTCGCGCGGGTGTTCTCGCCGGTACTCTGAGCATTCGTTACAAGGCCACAGGCAGCGAAAGGTGCTGGTTTCCGAAACAAGGGCGACTCCTCGTCAGCGAAGGCCTTAATCGGCGGCTCCGGATTTTCGAATTAGCTGCGACTGCTGGTGGCAATTAATGCAATGGCTCTAGGTTCTGCTAGTAATAGCTACGAATGTCTGCGGAATTTTCGGTAGACAATTTAGAGATAGCCTTTAATGGCGAGGGAAAAGCTCGAAGGGCTGTTATCGAACCAAAGCTGCCATTGCGGTAGGGCAGCTAGCGGCCAGTGATTCCAATAAATAAATTTGTCCCCTTTCCGTTTCGTGCCGCCGGCGGTTACCGAAGAAAAACCTAATTCTGTGTCCGGGAATGTTAATCACTACAAAGCTGAGGACAATCGCACTGCCGGGCAGTCCCTACAGTGCGATTTCAATTCAGACTGCTAATCCTGAATATGGAGGCGAAAAGCCAGGTGGTCAGGCTTCAACTGGGAGGATCTCACCTTGGCGATACCGGGCTTCGTTGCAGTCTTTAACGATGGCCTGGATGAATCGAGATGCAGGATAACTTGCGTTTGGGCTATAGGTCATGAAGAGCGACTCTCGAGCACGGGTCATGGCCACATAAAGCCTTGAGGTTTCACGAGCGAGCTCGTGAGACTGAATGTTTGACTGCGGCAAAACACCTTCAACTAACCCCATGATGAGGACGGTCGCGAATTCATGGCCTTTGGCAGATTCGATCGTACTGATCTTCACATTGTCGCTTTCGTAGTGAACATCTTGCCTCAGCTCTGCGTTGGAAATGCCTTTAGCCTCCAGTGCAACTCGAACTTCCTCGCGAAGGGATTTCTGAGGGGCGATTACGCAAATCTGCCCTGCGGTTTGCCCCATGGCGAGCAGCGCATACACCTGACGTGCTACGGCCTCGACTTCATCATGGGTGGTGGCACACCGCAGCAGAAGTGGACGCTCTCCGTGGCGTTTAGCAAAATCGGGCAGTGAAGGCTTTTGAACTTCGTCTTCATCAGTGTCGGAGAACTCAAATTGCGACACTAAATTGAACGCGGCGGTCAGAATTTCGTGGGTGTTTCTGTAGTTCTTCTTGAGGCTAACGCTTCGTCCAATGACATCGATGCCAGCGCGTTTGAGAGCAAACCCGCGCTTATAGATGCTTTGAGCACCGTCTCCTGCTAGGAACAAGCCGTTCTCGACGTCTGCTAATCGCGCGCCATCTGGTGTCGTCAGCTTGCTCAGCAATACAACGTCCAGTTCAGTCAGATCCTGAACCTCGTCAATAAGAATGCAGCGGAACTGGACTTTCTGATCTTCGTTATTGATCAACGATCCAACCGCTTGGGATACGATTAGCTCATGGTCGATAATGCCGTTGCCCTCTAGACCGGCAACGTATGCCTCAACAGCTCGTACCATCAATTCACGCGAGGTCTTATTGAGGGGAATTGCGCGGCCACGGCGATGGAATATGGACGAGTCCAGATAGGCCTTGAAGTCGGTAGGGCATAGGCGACCTCGCACATACTCGAACTCCTCCTTGAGGAAGCTACGAAGCTCTTGATCGGACATCGAAGCCATCGGTGTCTTGGCGAAGCTTGGATCGTTTTTGAGATTGATGATGCAGGTGCTCAGGAGCTGGTGCTGCACTTCGGGTGATAATGGTGCGCGACCGTGCAAATCACTGCTTGCGTCTCGTGCGAGCGAGTTCATCGTTTTGGTATAGATGAGATGACGCTCATGCCCGCACAGGTCTTCCACTAGCCTCTGAAGAAGGCTGCTCATGCTCTGAGTTAAGGTGACCAGGAGCACGGGCTGGTTGTACTTTTTTGCCAGGAAACGAGCGCGGTGAACCAGTACCGAGGTCTTACCGCTACCGGAAACGCCACGTAGGCGTGCCGGGCCGCGGTACTCGCGTTGAGCGATTTTCTTCTGTTCGGGATGGAGGAACAGCATCCACTCAGAGAAGGTTTTCTTACTGAAGAAATCGTCTAGAAGGCCCGCATCATCGAACGTGACGAAATGCTCGGCATTGATGATCGACTGCATTTCATTCAGAAGGTTCTCGTCGGCGATTGCCTGCGGGCGCCCCTGGATACCCATGCGCTGGTTGACCTCTCCCCACTCTTTGCCGTGGCTCAACACCAACAGGTCAAACAGCAGGCTTGCAGATTCGTAGTCACCAAGGGCATCAAGCTTTTCCAAGATGCCAGCCGCGTCCTGCTCGTACTGCTCGCCAGTCACTTTTTTTGCGAATTCTTTCTGAGCGTCTGTACATGGCAGCCTAGACCAATCGGTCTCAGGCACGTAGCGAAGCAGAGGTGAAAGTAAGTCGATTTCAGGGCTGTCTAGATCAAGCCTGTCGGCCGGGATGTGGCGCTGCTCATCGTAGGTGATCGGGAGAAAATTCAACGTGCCGTCGCTAGGGCTCTTCACCCAAGTGTAGTTTCGATGGCTGTCGAGCCATCTCTCTGCCTCGTCGTGGGTGCCTACAAAAAGGAATGCACGGGATTTTTTTACACCGTCAACCAACTGAACGACGAGCCTGTAAGCGTCGGGTAGATCAAATTTCTCGACGTTCTTCAGCCGGCTCTCTCCATGCTTCGTCCTTGGTAAGGATTCGATCGTACCGTTCGTACCTGCTTCGGTCATCGCAGCGCGAACGGCCTGTACGATTTTTTTCTGACCGATGCTGTTCAGCTTTCTCAGGTAGCTGTTGAAGCGGCTGGTATAGATTACGGGTTCCATCATCGTCCTTGGTGCAGAGTCGTCTGCAGATCACTTGCCCACGAAAGGCCCCAAACACCGGAGGCCTGACCAGAATGAGGTTATAGCACTCGATAATAGCTATAGGCCATTGAATCAGGATCGAATTGAACTCCAGGTTATTACATTAGCTATTTGGCCTTAGGTAGCTCCATAATCCTTCTGAGGGCCAGTCCCGCTTTTGGCCGCTAGCTGCCCTACGGCAACGGCTGCTTTTGGTTGACTGCTGTCATTGGCTTACTCCGGTTTTGGTATTTCCAGAATTTCGCCACAGTTTCGGAAATCGATAAGGCCTTGCGACGGCGCCACCTACTTGTGCTCCGTACCGCCGCCTTTGAATAGACTCATTCGCTCAACGCTTACCTTCGAGAAAGGGTCGTAGCGCGGCCAGTACTTCCTGTGGTGACTCCTCCGGTTGCAGATGCCCACCGGGCACAGCGCACCCACGCACGTCGAGCGCCCAGCGGCGCCAGATGGCCAAGGGCGATTCGCCCCCTTGCTGCTCAGGCCAGAGCACCAGCAACGGACACATCAGAAGATGCCCCCGCGCCTGGTCAGCGAGATCGTCGGCCAGGTCATCATCGGCGCCGGCGCGATAGTCCTCGCAGATGGCCCGGCGCACCTCTGGATCGCGAAAGGCTTGGCGATAGGCCGCCAGGGCCTGGGGTTCGACCTGTTCCAGACCGCCGGCCATGCGCGCCAGGGCCTGATCGAGAAAGGCCTCGGGAGCAGCCGCCAGCAGTCGCTCGGGCAGGTCCGCCGGCTGGGCGAGAAAGGTCCAGTGGAAATTCGCCAGGCTGCGCTCGCGGCCGAAGGCCTGCCAGACTTCCGGCGTGGGAACCACGGTGAGCGAGGCATAGCGTTCGACCCGCGCGGGATGATCCAGGGCCAGGCGATAGCCGACGCGGCCACCCCGGTCATGACCGATCACTGCGAAGCGCGGCAGGCCGAGTGCGTCCATCAGCTCCACTAGGGCCGCCGCCACGCGCCGCTTGGTCCAGCGCGAGCGGTGGTCGAGCTGGCGGCTGGCGCCGTAACCCGGCAGGTCGGGCACCACGACCCGATAGTGCTGGGCCAGCACCGGAGCGATGTAGCGCCAGGCCAGGTGGGTCTGGGGATAGCCGTGCAGCAGCAGGACCGTCGGGCCCTGGCCGCCGATCACGCCCCGAAAGGCGGCCGAGGCCGTGTCCTGGCTGAGCGGGGTAAAACCGGGGAAGGCGGTCATGGCTGGGGGCGCTCCAGGTGGTCGACAAAGATGGCCAGATCATGATTAAAGCGTGGCGCTTCTTCCAGAAAGGGCGCATGGCCGGAAGCAGCATAGCGCGTGGCCGTGAGGCGCGGATTCAGCGCCTGGGCCCGGGCGATAGAGGCCTCGGGTCGCACCAGGGCGTCCTGTTCACCATAGAGCAGCCAGAGCGGTACGCGCATCCGGCCCAGTCCCTTGGCGGCGGCGACATCCTGTTGCTGCACAGCACTCTGCATGTCCCAGGAAGCCATGGCAGCGGTGGCGTACAGCTGCTGGAACAGCTCCGGCGCGGGCGGTGTGGCGAAGCAGAGGGCGAGGAAGGTGCGGATCGCTTCCAGATGGGTGCGCAGGTCGGGGGAGACCAGATCCCGATAGACCTCGGGATGCGGCACGATCTGCGCCGAGGCCAGTTCGATTACGCCGTCCACGTAGACCACACCGGCGAGGTCGGCATCGCCATGCCGGGCCAGGTAGTTGGAGATCACCGTGGCGCCCAGCGACCAGCCCACCAGCACGGGCCGGTGGGCACCGGTGGCGGCGATGACTGCCGACAGGTCGTCGGCCCAGCGACGGCCTTCGCGATAGGGCGCGGCGCCGACTGGCTTGCCGGACTGGCCATGGCCGCGCAGGTCGTAGGTGATCAGGCGGAAGCGGCTCAATTCGGGGCTGGCGAGCTGGGCCTGCCAATTCAACCGGCTGCCCAGCAGGCCGTGGATGAAGATGATGGGCACACCCTTGGGATCGCCCTGCTCCTGGACGGCCAGCGCTACGCCGTCGGGAGCGGTCACCCGCCATTCGCGGGCCTGGGCGGCCAGACTGGTCAGACTCAGCAGCAGGATCGGCAAGAGCAGGCGCAACGGACGCATGGCAGGTCTCCGATAAAAAGGGACGGCCAGTGTCGAGGCTGACACCAATGTGAGGGTCAAGCAGCGTTGCGCCATGCGATAGTGGCGGGCACTCCCTAGCGCCGGATCGTCGTCATGACTGCAGCCTCGCCTTCCCTCAGCATCGGTCAGCTCGCTGCCGCCACCGGGGTCAGCGTACGTTCACTGCGCCACTACGAGGCCCAGGGCCTGCTGGTGGCGGGCCGCGGTGCCAATGGCTATCGCCACTTTCCGGCCAGCGCCGTGACCCAGGTCCGGCAGTTGCAGCGGCTGCTCGGCGCCGGCTTCAGCCTGGCAGAGATCCGCGGCTTTCCCGACTGCATGCGACTGATCGAGGGCGCCCTGGCCTGTCCGGAGACCTCGGCAGCCCAGCGCGAGCGGCTGCGGACGCTGGAACGGCAGATCGACGAACTGGAGAGCCGGCGTGTTCGCCTGTTGCAGATGCTGCGCGACAGTGAGGCCGCCCAGGCCTGAGCGCACGGGAACCGCGCCCTGGCCTACCGGTCCCAACCTCGGGTCGGCCAGACCAGCACGGTTCGGGCACCCTGCCGAGGACGACGTCATGCGCTCCCTTCTGATCACCGCCCTCTTCGCCAGCGGGCTGTTGTCTTCAGGTGCCGCCAACGCCGACGCACGCAGCGTGCCCTCCATCGAGAGCGAGGATGCTAGCTTGGGCAGCGTGGACGTCAGCGAGGCCTCTGGACGCTTCCATCCGCAGCTGGGCCTCGACGTCCGTAACGGCGACTTCTCCCGCGGCAACTACGATGACGACGCGGCCAGTCTCGACCGCATCCCGCTGCACGCCCAGGTCGGTTTCGCCCTCGACCTGCACCAGGCGCCCGGGGGTGCGACCGACGCCTGGCTAGTATTCAGCAGCAGTAATGGCTTCCATACGCCGTCCCACGACGAGCGGGTCAGCCCGCGACGCTGGTACGAGAGCAACAACTTGCTGGGTCTGGTGGTATCGCCGACGGAGGGCTTACGGGTCGGCTTCGTCTATACGGTCAAGACCAGTCCCAACGATGTGGCGGCCACGACCCAGGAGGCCAGCCTGACCCTGGCCTACCAGGCCGACTCGGGCCTGGGCGCCTGGCGACCGGGCCTGGCGGTGACCACCCGTACCCAGGGCGATGGCGGCCTCTATACCCAGGGCAGCCTGGAGCCGGGGCTGGATCTCTCGCCGAATGGCCTGCGCCTGAGTTTTCCCAGCGCCCTGGGGGTGGGCTGGAACGGCTTCTATGGCCCGGATTCCGGCGACCGCCTCTATGCCCGCACCGGCCTGGCGCTGGAGCAGCCCTTTCGCTGGGGCGAGACGCGCTGGAGCGCCCGCGCCGAGGCCCTGGCGCTCTATCGCGACGGCGCCTTGCGCGAGTTGAGCGGCCCGGACGGCGAAACCGACAGCCTGGTGCCCCAGGTGACCCTCAGCCTGTCCATGGCCTACTAGCCCACGGGCGCCCGAACGACCGGCGTCCGCGCGCCGATCAGACGCGGAAGTGCCGCAACTGCGTCTGCAGGCCCTGGCCGAGCAGGGCGAGATCGGCGGACGCCTGATTGGTCTGGGCACTGGAGGTCGCCGCCTGATCGGCGATTTCACGCACGTTCAACACGCTGCGATTGACCTCCTCGGCGACCGAACTCTGCTCCTCGGCAGCCGTGGCGATCTGTTGCGTCATGACTTGGACCCCAGCGATGCCCGCGCAGATATGCTCGAGCGCCGTACCGGTGTCGCGTATCAGAGCGACGCTGTTGGACGTCAGGTTGCGACTGGCGCTCATGCGCTCCACCACGGTCAGGGTTCCGGTTTGCAACGCCTCGACCAGTTGCTGGATCTCCTGGGTGGACTGCTGGGTCCGCTGGGCCAGGGCGCGAACCTCATCGGCGACGACCGCGAAACCCCGCCCGGCTTCCCCGGCCCGGGCCGCCTCGATGGCGGCGTTGAGGGCCAGCAGGTTGGTTTGCTCGGCGACTGACTTGATGACGTCCAGGACGTTGACGATCTTGCTGCTTTCCGCCTCCAGTTGGTTCATCGCCAGAGCGGCCTGCTCGACCTCGGCGGACAGTTGGTCGATCTGCTGCACCGTCTGCCTCACCACCTGAGTACCGTCGCTGGCATGCTGCACCGCGCTATCCGCCGCTTCCGCGGTTTGCACGGCGTTGCGAGCCACGTCCTGCACCGAGGTGGCCATCTGGTGCATGGCGGTGGCGACCCGCTCGATTTCCTGTTTCTGCTCCTGGGTGCCGCGCAGACTGGTATCGGTGATGGCCGACAAGTCTTCGCTGGATTTGGCGACTTGGTCAGCACCCTCGCCGATGTGGCCGATCAGCTCGCGCAGGCCGGCGGTGGTCTGGTTCAGGCTCTGTTGTAACTGACCGATCTCGTCGCGTCGGGGAGCGTAGTTACGCTCGGCGAGATCGCCCCGACCCAGCAGGACAACATCCTGCACCACCCGGCGTAACGCGGGGACGATCTGGCGATTGATCGTCCAGGCCGCAGCCACCCCGATGGCGAGGGCGGCGAGCTGGCAAATGATCAGCCACCAGGAGGCTTGCTGAATGTCGCGCGCGCGCAACGCCAACTGGGAGTCATAGAGTTCGTTGCTCAGCGTGAGCAGGTGATGGCTGCTGGCGGTCAAGGCTTCGCTGGCTTGCGTGATCTTGAGCAAGGCCGCCTGATTGACGTCCAGAGCCGTCCGGTAGCCTTTCAGATAGGTCTCGAGCTGGCTGATGGCGGTAGAGTCCAGGGTACCGAACGCCGCGCTGAGGCTGCCGAGTCCGTTGATGGCCAGCTCGACCTGTTCGGCAGCCTTCTGGAAGAACTTGGGTTCGGCGCTGTAGGTATAGCCGCGGGTTTCGAAGCGCGCCCGTTGGAATTGCTCCTTGACCTGGGCCAGGATCTGGCTGCGGCGGAACCGGGTCTCGAGATCGGCCGAGTTATCTGCCGTGAGTTCCTTCTGCAGACCCTCCAGCACCTGCATCGCCGCATCGGCATTCTTGCCCAGCAAGGCGCGGGCCCCATCACCGCTCTGGCGGCTGCCGCTCGCGCGATAGCCGTCTTCGGTGAGCTTGAAGTTGTCTTTGTACTCCGCCAGCGCCTTGGCGAAACGCTCGAGGAGCTCGCGATTCACGGGATTGTTCATCACGACATCCAACACGGCGTAGCCGGCATCGACCCGCTTGAGCGTGTCCTGCACCGCCCCGCCCTTTTCTGGCGCGCCGGCACTACGCAAATACTCGACATGATCCTGACCCAGCGTGGCTACGCCCTGCTGCAGGACATTGACCTCGCCCATGATTTCCATACGCCGGGATAGCTTGTCGATGGCGCTCCAGCCCACCAGGCCCACGACCAGGCAGAGCAGCAAGACTGCGCTGAACCCCAAGGCCAACTTCCGGCCTACGGAAATATTGCCAAACCATCTACTCATTGCGGCGTCCTTTGATTCGAGCACTCAGGGATCCAGGAAGGTGCATGGGCTCCCGAGCGCTATCGACCGGAAACCGCCGATCTTGAGGGCATCGCTGATGATTTACCTGGCTAAAAGTACGTCCATAGCGGCGATGGAGGAGCCTAGGGTCAGACACCGTGCGAGGTCAGAGAGCCGCGAAGCCGCTTCATGTCTCACCGCTACGCTCGACCAAGCACTACCCGCTAGGAGCCGATTACCGCAGTGATAAACCACTAGTGTGACGTTTCGGTCGCTCACGCAAGCATCGATAGGACTTCGGGACGTGGTTCGGTGTGGCACTGGGCAGCATCACAATGAGGCACTGCCGGGTTAGGCCACCCACTCCGCACAGCCAACGGCTGCAGCCTCGCCCTAGCCCAGGGGCGCGACGCCGAGCCCCTCGACCAGAGTCTCCAACGCGCGCAGACTGGCCACCGAGTTGCCGTAGCTGTCCAGCCGCGGCGACCAGACGCAGATACTCATCTGCCCTGGCACGATGGCAACGATGCCGCCCCCTACCCCGCTCTTGCCCGGCAGGCCGACGCGCCAGGCGAAGTCACCGGCGGCATCGTAGAGGCCGCAGGTCAGCAGCAGGGCATTGAGTTGGCGGGTCTGCTGGGGCGTCACTACCGGCTGGCCGTCCTGGGGATTGATCCCTCCGTTGGCCAGGAAGGCGAAGGCCCGCGCCACGTCGACGCAGCTCATGGCCAGGGCGCAACCGTGGAAATAGACGTCGAGGACGTCGTTCACCTCGCTGTGCAGGTTGCCATAGGCCTTCATCAGATAGGCCAGGGCCGCGTTGCGTGCCTTGTGTTCCATCTCCGAGCGGGCCACGCGGTCGTCGAAATTGAGCGCCGGATTGCCAGCCAGACGCCGCGCCTGCTCGCGCATCATCCAGTGGATGGACATGATGCGCGACACCAGCAACTCGCAGATCAGCACCGCCCCCGCGTTGATGAAGGGATTGCGCGGGATGCCCTTCTCCTCTTCCAACTGCACCATGGAATTGAAGGCCTGACCGGAGGGCTCGCGACCGACGCGGGTCCAGATGTCCGGCTCGTCCAGCCGCTGCATGGCGATCACCAGGTTGAGCACCTTGGAGATGGACTGGATGGAGAACGCCGTGTCGGCTGCCCCGGCGCGCCAGACCTGGCCGTTGACGTCGCAGACGGCGATGCCGAACTGATCCGGCGCTACCTCGGCCAGGGCCGGGATGTAGTCGGCCACCTTGCCTTCGCCAAAATGACGCGGCGCGGCGGCGGCGATACGGTCGAGCAGGGGTTGCAGCTGGTGACGGTCGAAGAGCTCTGGCATGGCGGGTCCGAAGCGGGCGGGGGCGCCAAGTGTAGGACGCGGCAGTGCCTCAGGCGAGACCCGCCTGCCGCTGGGCTTGTCGAAGGTGGAAACGCTCCGGGCGTAACATCGCTGAGGTAGATCGGGCTGAGCAACGTTACGCCCAATCTACGCCGTTCTCACAACCCCAACTCACTCAACCCCGGATGATCATCCGGCCGCCGCCCCTGGGGCCAGTGGAATAGGCGCTCGGTCGCGTCGATGGGCAGGTCGTTGATGCTGGCGTGACGCTCGGCCATTAGGCCCTGGTCGTCGAAATACCAGTTCTCGTTGCCGTAGGAGCGATACCACTGACCGTGCTCGTCGTGCCATTCGTAGGCGAAACGCACGGCGATGCGCGCCTCGCTGAAGGCCCAGAGCTCCTTGATCAGCCGATATTCCTGTTCGCGCTGCCACTTGCGGGTGAGGAAGGCCTCGATGGCGGCGCGGCCCTGGAAGAATTCAGCGCGGTTGCGCCAACGGCTGTCGGCCGTATAGGCCAGCGCCACCCTGGCCGGATCGCGACCGTTCCAGCCGTCTTCGGCGGCGCGGACCTTCTGCCGGGCGGTCTCCAGGGTGAAGGGGGGTAACGGGGGACGGGCAGCGCTCATGGGGCATTCCTTGGAAGGTGAAACCCCAGTGTCGGCGTGGACCAGATTCGTCGCAAGGTCGAGGAGCCCACGGATCGCGCCATGCCCTCACACTTCCACCAGCCGATAGTGCAGCCCCCGCACCACCGCCTCGACTCTATTGCGTGCCCCCAGCTTGCGGGCGGCGGAGTTGAGGTGCAGGTTGACCGTGGCGGTGGACCTGTTGAGCGTCGCGGCGATGCGCTTGGCGGTCAGGCCCTTGGCCGAATACTGCAGGCATTCACGCTCCCGGGGCGTCAGGCGGATCTGGCCGCAGCGACGCTCGGCCGGGGCCAGCAGTTCGTCGGCGCGGGCCTGGAAGGCATGGGCCAGCACCAGGAAGGCGCCCAGGCAGGCCTCGCCGGCGGCCTCGGCATCGCGGGCGTCGGCATCGAGGATGCCGGTAAGGGTGGCGAAGGCGCCGCCCGGCAGGTGCAAGGGCACCGTCACCCCGGTGGCGAGGCCGCTGTCGCGTACGTAGCAGGTCACCGGGCGATGGCTGTCACCGAGGTATTCGCGCAGGGCGCTGCGGGTTTCGCTGCGAAACGACCAGACGAAAGGCGTCGCCCGCCGGCTGGCGCACTGCTGCACGGGGTCAATCTGGTAGTAGCCGCGCTCGCACCAGAAGGCCTGCATGTCCGCCGGGGCATTGCGCACCTTGAACACCGAAGGGGTGATGAGCACCCCCTCGTGGCTGAGGGGTACCGGAGCATAGTCGTAGATCAGCGCCTTGCAGCCGAAGCCGTCGGCGGTGTCCTGCACGGCGTCCAGGCAGGCGTCGAGGCTGGCCAGTCCGGCGAGCCGGCTACTGAAGGTGACCAGATCGGCATGCATCTTGGAATTCCCTTTGGGATGGCGATAAGGGAAAGAAAGCAAAGGCTCTGCCAGAGCCTGGAGATCTCCTGCAAACCTAGCATTTTTGTGGATAGGGCCGTCGTGTCCCCTGGCCTAGAGTCGAGCCTACCCCGCCCCTTCGAGGATGCCCCCATGACTCAACCCGCTCCGTCCGGCGACAGCGCCGAACTCGCCCGTTTCGGCTACACCCAGGAACTCAAGCGCCAGCTCGGGCTCAAGGACCTGCTCATCTACGGCCTGGTGTTCATGGTGCCCATCGCACCCTTTTCCATCTTCGGCGGGGTGTTCGACGCCAGCCACGGCATGGTGCCCCTCACCTACCTGATCGGCTTCGTCGCCATGCTGTTCACCGCGGTGAGCTACCAGCAGATGTCCCGCGCCTTCCCCATGGCCGGCTCGGTCTACACCTATGTTGGACGCGGCCTGCACCCGGCGCTGGGCTTTCTCGCCGGCTGGGCCATCCTGCTGGACTACCTGCTGGTGCCCACCCTGCTCTATGTGATCGGTGCCACCGCCATGGCCAACGTCATCCCGGCCATTCCGCAGCCGCTGTGGATCGTCTTCTTCGTCGGCCTCAACACCCTGGTCAATCTGCGTGGCATCGAGACCACCGCCCGCGCCAACCGCCTGTTCCTCTACGGCCAACTGGCGGTGCTGCTGGTGTTCGTGGTGCTGGCCTCGCTCGCCATCAGCCGCGGCGTCAATGGCGCCGAATGGAACATGAAGCCGCTGTACAACCCGCAGGAATTCTCCCTGCCGCTGATCTTCAGCGCCCTCTCGGTGGCGGTGCTGTCCTTCCTCGGCTTCGATGCCATCTCCACCCTCTCCGAGGAAACCCGTGGCGGTAGCCGCGTGGTGGGCCGCGCCACCCTGCTGGCGCTGACCCTGGTGGCGGCGCTGTTCATGGTGCAGACCTGGCTGGCGGCACTACTGCAACCCAACCTCATCCAGTACCCCGACGCCGACGCCTCCAACAATGCCTTCTACGAGATCGGTCGGCTGATCGCCGGGCCCTGGCTGCAGGTGGTGATCGCCCTCGCCGTGGCCATCGGCGCCGCCATCGCCAACGCCCTGGTGGCCCAGGCCGCCACCTCGCGCCTGCTGTTCGCCATGGCCCGCGACCGCCAGCTGCCACAGTTCCTGCGCCACATCCATCCAGTCACCCGTATCCCCCAGCGCGCCATCCTGCTGGTGGCGGTGCTGAGCCTGGTGCTGGGGCTGTTCTTCGTCGGCCAGATCAATCTGCTGGCGTCCATGTGCAATTTCGGTGCGCTGACCGCCTTCCTGCTCCTGCATGTGGCAGTGGTCTGGCACTACCGCGGCGCCGGTCGCCCACTGCTCTACGGCCTGGTGCCGCTGATCGGCTTCATCATCCTCGCCTATGTGCTGTTCAACGCCGACATCTACGCCAAGGTCGGTGGCAGTTGCTGGATGGTGGTGGGCCTGGCCGTGCTGGCCTTCCTCAAGCTCAGCGGCCGGACCGTGGAATTCAAGGCCAACGACGCCGTCCATTGAGGACGGCACAGAGCACCAGGCGGGAGCCGCAGCGGTCAGCCGCTGACGGCCCTGGCTTCGCCCAGGGCCCGCCGCGGCAGCGTTCCCCACAACGAGGCGACCACGATCAGCAGGCCGCCCAGCCAGCCCCAGAGGCCCAGGTGCTCGTCCAGCCAGAAGGCGGCGAACAGGGCGCCGAACAGGGGCTCCACGCCCATCAGCAGGGCGACCCGGGTGGCACTGGTACGCCCCAGGGCATAGTTCTGCGCCAGGAAGGCGCCCAGGGTGCAGAACAGCACCAGGTAAGCGGTGGACAGCCAGAAGCCCACTTGCACCGGCAGAGGCGCTAGGCCCGGGCCCAGGGCGAACAGCAGCAGACAGGCCAGCCCCACCACCCCGGTCTGCACCGCGGTCAGCGCCAGGGCCGGCACCGGCACGCTGGCCCGCTGTAGGCGGCGCCGCACCACGCAGACATTGACCGCACGCAGTACGGCCGCCAGCAGGATCAGGCCGTCGCCCAGGTTGAAGTTCAGATTCACCCCGCGGGTCAGCAAGCCGGCGCCGACGACCGCCAGGGCCGCCGCGCCCAGGGCACGGGCTTCCGGTCGTTGACCGAGCAGCCACCACTCAGCGAAGGGCGTCAGGGCCACGCATAGACTGATGAGAAAGGCGGCGTTGCTGGCGCTGGTCAGGGCCACGCCAAAGGTCTCGCAGAGAAAGATCGCCAGCAGCAGCAGACCGGTCGGTATCCCCGGGGCCCAGGCGCGGCGTCCCTCGCCCCTCAGGGTCGGCGCGAGCAGCAGCGCGGTGAGGCAGAAGCGCAGCGCCAGGTAACCCAGCACCGGATAGAGCAGCACGGCATCCTTGACCACGGCGTAACTGGTGCCCCAAACCATGGCAGTGGCGAGCAGCAAGCCTTCGGCGAGGCCGAAGGTGGAACGTTGTGACATGAGCTCTTCTCCCCGAACTAGAGCGCCAGTGTGCACCGAGTCGACCTCGACCATAAGCCAAACGGTCGGCACAGCTCTTGTTCCCTCAGCGCAGCAATGCCAGCATCCGAGGCCCTATTGCTTCCCTGGAATCAGGCATGGATCTGCTCCGCGCCTTGCCCTTGCTGCCCTGCATGGTCGCCTTCGCCAAGGTGGTGGAAACCGGCAGTTTCACCGCCGCCGCCCGGCTGCTGGACGCCACGCCCTCGGCGGTCAGCCGCCAGGTCGCCCGGCTGGAGCAGGAGCTGGGGGTGCGCCTGCTACAGCGCACCACCCGCCAGTTGCGCCTCAGCGACGCCGGCCGCGAGGTGCTCGGGCACTGTCGCCAGCTGCTGGCGGCTGCTGGCGCTGCGCTGGACAGCGGCCAGCAGCATCGCGAGGAACCCCGCGGCCAAGTGCGCCTGGCGGTGCCCAAGGCGGTCGGCTACCGGCTGATCGCCCCGCTGCTGCCGAAACTCTTCCAGCGCTATCCCGAGGTGGATCTGCAACTGCGCCTGGACGACCGCCCGCTGGACCCCATCGCCGACGATCAGGACCTGCTGGTGCGCATCACCGAGCAGCCGCCGGCCGGCTTCGTCGCCCGACCGCTGCGGCGGATGGATTTCGTGCTCTGCGCCAGCCCCGCCTATCTAGGGCGCCGCGGCGCGCCCCAGCAGCCCCAGGCGCTGGCCGAGCACGAGTGCCTCTACCTGGGCGAAACCCCGGGCGACCAGCGTTGGCAACTGCGCCGCGACGACCGCGTGGAAAGCGTGACGGTACGCGGCCGGCTGGCCTGCAACCACAGCGGCGTGCGCCTGGACGCCGCCCTCGCCGACCTCGGCATCGCCTGCCTGCCGGCCTTCGCCGCCGAGACCGCCCTGGCCGAAGGCCGGCTGCTGCGTGTCTTGCCCGACTGGCAATACCTCGGCCCCTACCAAGGCACCGCCTGGCTGCTCTATCCCCCGGATCGCCAGTTGCCGCAGGCGGTGCGGGTAGTGGTGGATTTTCTGGTGGAACGGCTCAAGCCAGCCCCAGGCTCAGGCTAGAACGGCCACCGACTTGAGCTGCGCCCAGACCCGACTCCCCGGCTGCAGCGCCAGGCGCTCCAGCGAATAACGGGTGATCCGCGCCAGCAGCGGGCTACCGCCCAAGTCCAGGCGCAGCAACACCTGGGCCGGCGAGCGGGTCGGGGCGATTTCCACCAGGGTGGCCGGCAGCACATTGAGGATGCTGCTGTGCTGGCGTTCCAGACTCAGGCTGACGTCCCGCGCCAGCACCTTGATGCGCAGCGCCTGGCCGGGGGGCAAGGGGGCATGGGCCAGCAGTACCCGCTGCTCGCCGGCCAGGCCCAAGCTGAGCAGGCCGTAGTCCGGGTCATGGCCCAGCACCCGTCCCTCCAGCACCACCCCGGCGTCCTCGGCCAGGGCGATGGGCAGGTCCAGCCGCGCCAATACCTCGGTCGTCGGCCCACTGGCGAGCACCCGCCCCCGCTCCAGCAGCACCAGGTGATCGGCCAGCCGCGCCACCTCGTCCGGGGCATGGCTGACGTAGAGGATCGGCAGCGCCAATTCGCCCGTCAGGCGTTCCAGGTAGGGCAGGATCTCGGCCTTGCGCTCGGCGTCCAGCGCCGCCAGGGGTTCGTCCATCAGCAAGAGGCGCGGACTGGTCAGCAAGGCCCGGGCGATGCCGACCCGCTGGCGCTCGCCGCCGGACAGTCGCGCCGGCATGCGCTGGAGTAAATCCTCGATCCCCAGCAGCTCGACGATCCGCGCCAGCTCCAGCCGTCGCTCGGCCGGCGCCACCCGCTGCCAGCCGAACAACAGATTGCGCCGCACATCCAGGTGCTCGAACAGATTGGCGTCCTGGAAGACGTAGCCCAGGGCGCGTTTGTGCGGTGGCAGGAAGAAGCCGCGCTCGCTGTCCTGCCAGGTCTCCCCAGCCACCACCAGGCGCCCGCGGGCAGTGGGCTCCAGCCCGGCCACGCACCTGAGGCAGCTGGTCTTGCCCGAACCCGAGGGGCCGAACAGCGCGGTGACGCCGCTGGCGGGCAATGCCAGGTCCACGTCCAGCGTGAAGCCGGGGTGCGTGAGTGCGAAGCGGGCCGTCAGACTCATGTCCAGGCCGACCGCCCGCGGCGCCCATAGAGCAGCAAGAGGATCACGAAGGAAAACACCAGCATGCCGCCGGCCAAGAGGTGCGCCTGGGGATATTCCATGGCTTCCACGTGGTTGAAGATCTGGGTGGAGATGACCTGGGTGCGCCCGGGTACGTTGCCGCCGATCATCAAGACCACGCCGAATTCACCCACGGTGTGGGCGAAGCCGAGGATGGCGGCGGTGACGAAGCCCGGACGGGCCAGCGGCAGCACCACATGGCAGAAGGTATCCAGCGGCCCGGCCCTGAGGGTGGCCGCCGCCTCCAGGGGGCGCGGGCCGATGGCTTCGAAGGCGTTCTGCAGCGGTTGCACCACGAAGGGCAATGAATAGAACAGCGAGCCCACCACCAACCCGGCGAAGGTGAAGGGCAGCCGGCCCAGCCCCAGGGCCTCGGTCGCCTGCCCTACCCACCCCTCCGGCCCCATGGCCAGCAGCAGGTAGAAGCCGATCACCGTGGGCGGCAACACCAGTGGCAGGGCCACCAGGGCGCCTATCGGCCCCTTGAGCCAGGAGCGGGTGCGCGCCAGCCACCAGGCGATGGGCGTGCCCAGCAACAAGAGCAGCACGGTGGTCACGCTGGCCAGTTCCAGGGTCAGGCGGATCGCCGCCCAATCCGCCGCGGTCAGGCTCATGGGGTCACTGCCGGTAGCCGTAGGCGGTGAGCACCGCGGCCGCCTGGGGTCCCTTGAGGTAGGCCAGCAGCGCCTTGGCCGCTGGCTGGTCCTTGCCCGGTTCCAGCAACACGGCGTCCTGGCGAATCGGCTGATAGAGATCGGCCGGCACGATCCAGGCCGAGCCCTCCTTGAGCTTGCCGTCCTGGTAGATCTGCGACAGGGCGACGAAGCCCAGCTCGGCATTGCCGGTGGCGACGAACTGATAGGCCTGGGTGATGCTCTGGCCTTCGACCAGCTTGGCCTTCACTGCGTCGGTCAGCCCCAGCTTGGCCAGGGTCTGGGTGGCGGCCAGGCCATAGGGCGCGGTCTTGGGATTGGCGATGGCCAGATGGGCGAAGGCGTTGCGCCCTAGCACCGCGCCCTCGTCGTCGACATAGTCGGTCTTGGGCGACCACAACGCCAGGCTGCCGATGGCATAGGTGAAACGCGAGCCCTTGACCGCCGCGCCCTCGGCTTCCAGTTTGGCCGGGGTGCTGTCGTCGGCGGCGAGAAAGACCGCGAAGGGCGCGCCATTCCTGATCTGGGTATAGAGCTGGCCGGTGGCGCCGCTGGCGATCACCAGGTGATGGCCGGTGTCCTGGGCGAAGCGATCACCGATGGCCTTGAGCGGGGCGCTGAAGTTGGCGGCCACGGCCACCTGGACCTCGTCGGCCAGTACGGGTGTGGCGACGACGCCCGCGAGCAGGGTCAAGGACAGGCGCAAGCAAAAGGAGGTCATCGGGGTTCTCTCTGGTTTGGACATCAGGATGCACTCAGCAACAGCACGCTGGCCGCGCTGAAACAGGCGCAGGCCGCCACCCCGGGAGCGAGCCCGAGTTGACGACTGCTACCCGCGGTAAGGGTGGCGGTGATCCTGCGGCCGGCCGGCAGCGCCAGGACCACCTCGTGGTTGACCGGGCCGGCATGGACCCGCTCGATTTCGCCCCACAACAGGTTCTGCGCCGACAGCCGCAGCCCCGGATCGGTGCCGATCACCACCGCCGACGCCTTGACCAGCGCCACCACGGCGCGCCCCGGCGCCAACTGCAGCTGTTCGGCGCTCTCACGGGTGACCAGGGCGGTGAGGCGGGTGGTGTCGTCCAGGCGCAGGGTCACGGCGCTTTCCACGTCGCTGTGCTCGAGCGCCTCCACCGCGCCGGAAAATTGATTACGGGCGCTGCTTCGCCAATTGAGGTTGAGCAGCAATTGGCGGAAATCGTCGACCTCGGTGCGGCTGGCTTCGTCGAGGCGAGCCGCCACCTGGTCCAGGGTGCTCTGGTAGTGCTGCTCCAGGGCGCGATAGAAGGCCACCACGCGCTGGCCATAGGCGGTCAGCCGGGTACCGCCACCGCCGCTGCCGCCGGTGCTGCGCGCTACCAGCGGCTGGGCGGAGAGATTATTGATCTGGTCCACCGCATCCCAGGCCGCCTTGTAGGACAGCGGCACCCGCTTGGCCGCCTGGCTGATGGAGCCGGTCGCGGCGATGGCCTCCAGCAAGCGAATGCGGGTCTCGGTCAGCTCGGCGCCGACGCTGCTTTCCAGGGAGAGATGGGCGACGAAGGGCGAGGCGCTCATGCCAGCCTCTGCAACAGGTGTATTGGACGATACCGTCGGTGCCGCCTAGAGTGGCGGGATTCAGCCCCCAGGAGCGTAGCGCGATGAACATCAGTGCCCGCAATGTCTTCCAGGGCATCGTCAGTGCGGTGAGCGAAGGCCCGGTGAACGCCGAGGTCAGGCTGCAGCTGCGCGGCGGCACCGAGCTGGTGGCGGTGATCACCCGGGAAAGTCTGCAGCACCTCGCGCTGGCTCCGGGCAAGCCGGTGGTGGCCCTGGTCAAGGCGCCCTGGGTGATGGTCATGGCGGCCAACAGCGGTCTGCACCTGTCGGCCCGCAATCGCCTGGTCGGCACCGTGGAGTCCATCCGCGACGGCGCCATTCATGCGGAAGTCAGCATCGCCCTGCCCGGCGACGAACGCGTGGTAGCCCTCATCAGCCGCGATGCGGTGCGGGAGCTGCAGCTGGCGCCGGGCGTTGCCGCCACGGCGGTGTTCAAGGCGTCCCATGTGATCCTCGGCGTACCGACCGACTCTTGAAGACAAGCGGACCTTGCCCGCCGCTAGCGTTATAGCATCAAGTATATAGCGAGGGACAAAAGAAAACGCCGGCAGGTTTCCCCACCGGCGTTCGTGCTGACGCTTAGGCCAGCTTCTTGTACTTCACCCGCTTGGGCTGCGCCGCGGCTTCACCCAGGCGCTTCTTGCGATCGGCTTCGTACTCGGTGTAGTTGCCTTCGAAGAACACCACGTGGGAGTCATCCTCGTAGGAAAGGATGTGGGTGGCGATGCGGTCGAGGAACCAGCGGTCGTGGGAGATCACGATGGCCGCGCCGGGGAAGTCCAGCAGGGCGTCTTCCAGGGCACGTAGGGTTTCCACGTCCAGGTCGTTGGAGGGTTCGTCCAGCAGCAGCACGTTGCCGCCCTGCTTGAGGGTCAGCGCCAGGTGCAGACGACCGCGCTCACCGCCGGAGAGGTCCTTGACGAACTTCTGCTGGTCGGCGCCCTTGAAGTTGAAGCGACCGACGTAGCTGCGCGAGGGCACCTCGTAGTTGCCGATCTTGATCACGTCCGAGCCATCGGACACCTGTTCCCAGACGGTCTTGGTGTCGGACAGGTTCTCGCGGCTCTGGTCGACGCTGGCCAGTTGCACGGTGTCGCCGATCTCGATGGTGCCCGAATCCGGTTGCTCCTTGCCCATGATCATGCGGAACAGGGTCGACTTGCCCGCACCGTTACCGCCGATCACGCCGACGATGGCGCCCTTGGGCACCACGAAGCTGAGGTCGTCGATCAGCAGGCGATCGCCGTAGCCCTTGCTGACGTTCCTGAACTCGATGACCTTGTCGCCCAGGCGCTGGCCGGCGGGGATGTAGATCTCGTTGGTCTCGCTGCGCTTCTGGAATTCCTGGGACTGCATTTCCTCGAAGCGCTGCAGGCGGGCCTTGGACTTCGACTGGCGAGCCTTGGCGCCGGAGCGCACCCAGTCCAGTTCCGCCTTCATGGCCTTGGCGTGGGCGGCTTCCTGCTTGGCTTCCTGGGCCAGGCGCGCGGCCTTGGATTCCAGCCAGCCGGAGTAGTTGCCCTCGAAGGGGATGCCCTGGCCGCGGTCCAGTTCCAGGATCCAGCCGGCGACGTTGTCGAGGAAGTAGCGGTCGTGGGTGATGGCCACCACGGTGCCGGGGAAGTCGTGCAGGAAGTGCTCCAGCCAGGCTACCGAGTCGGCGTCCAGGTGGTTGGTGGGTTCGTCCAGCAGCAGCATGTCGGGCGCCGACAGCAGCAGGCGGCACAGCGCCACGCGGCGCTTCTCGCCACCGGAGAGGTGACCGACCTTGGCG
Source organism: Pseudomonas oryzihabitans (assembly GCF_006384975.1). Taxonomy (NCBI): domain Bacteria; kingdom Pseudomonadati; phylum Pseudomonadota; class Gammaproteobacteria; order Pseudomonadales; family Pseudomonadaceae; genus Pseudomonas; species Pseudomonas oryzihabitans. The sequence goes on along the minus strand of NZ_CP021645.1, from coordinate 4,495,588 downwards.
TCCCAGGCCGGCAGGCGCAGGGCGTCGGCGGCGACTTCCAGCTGGCGTTCCAGGTTGTGGCCATCGGCGGCCTGGAGGATGGCCTCCAGCTTGGCCTGCTCGGCGGCGAGGGCGTCGAAATCGGCATCCGGCTCGGCGTAGGCGGCATAGACTTCGTCCAGGCGCGCCTGGGCTTGCTTGATCTGACCGACGGCTTCTTCGACTACGTCACGAACCGTCTGCTCGGGGTCAAGTTTCGGCTCCTGCGGCAGATAACCCACATTGATACCGGGCATCGGACGCGCTTCACCTTCGATCTCGGTATCGACGCCGGCCATGATGCGCAGCAGCGTGGACTTGCCCGCACCGTTCAGACCGAGCACGCCGATCTTGGCGCCCGGGAAGAAGGACAGGGAGATGTTCTTGAGGATTTCACGCTTGGGCGGCACGACCTTGCCGACCCGATGCATGGTGTAGACGTATTGAGCCATGGTTGGACCTTGGGAGCGGAATGAAAAACAGGGCACACAGTATGGCGTCAGCGGGCAACGCTGTCGAAACCCCGGGCGACGAAATCGCCGGTGGTGAAGGCGCGGAAAAAGCAGGCAAACGCACTGTCTGGCACATTATCATAGGCCTCCCCTGCCCCGCGGAATCGGGCGCAGTCGAATGGCCAAGGCTCCCGCAGGAAAGCAGTCCGACGTGAATAGCTCGCCCTCCACCCTGCCGGAAGAGTCGCTCGCCTCCTCACCAAGGCGCTTCACCCGTGGCTTGCTGATCCTGTCACTGGTGGTGATGCTGGCGATGATGTTCTGGCAGGCCTTCGCCGGACTGGCCGAGCGCAAGGCACTGCGCCACGAACAGCTCGAGGGCATGACCCGGCAACTGGCCAATACCCTCGAATTCGGGATGGCGCTCAAGGCCCAGGCGGTGCGCAGCACCCTGCGCTGGTCCAGCGATCCCTCCCTGCCAGTGACCACCGAACGGCTGCTCAGCCTCAAGGAATTCTTTCCCGGCCTGCGCGAGGTGCGCTGGTTGCCCGCCGATGCCACGCAGCGCGCCGCGCGCCTGGCCGATGCGCCCGACGCGACCTTCGTACAGCAACTGATCCAGCGCGCCGGTCAGGCGGAATTCACCTATGCCTACCAGCCCAAGGCCAGCGACGCTCCCCTCTATGTCCTGCTGGCGGGCGATGCGAACCGGCAACAGGGCTGGTGGCTATTGACCAGCGCCCCACTGATCGAGCCGCTCTGGCGACAGACCCAGGTCTTGGAAGGGCTCAACTGGCGCCTGGAAGACCGCGACCAGGGTACGCTGCTGTTCTCTACCAGCGCGGCGGATGCGGCGACCAGCCAGGACCAGGTCAGCCAGCCGCTCGCCCACAGCGACTGGCAGGTGGTCGGCACCTACCCACCGGATACCGCGCCAGGGTTGCCCATCCAGGGTGCGCTGGGCCGCCTGGTATTGTTCACCCTCTTCGGCTTGATGAGCGGCATCCTGTTGCATCTGCTGCTGCAGGAGGAACAGGGCCTGCGCGCCCTCACCCAGGCCTCGCGCCGCAGCCTGCGGCTGGCCGGAACCGCCCTCAACGGTATCGAAGAATTCGTCTGCATGACCCAGGCCGACGGCCGCCTGGTCTACGTCAACGCCACCGCGGCGCGCCTGCTCGGCATCGCCCCGAGTGAAGCCCCGCAACATTTCCTGGCGGGCCTGTTGCCACAACTGGTCTCCCCAACAGGCGCCGAACAGGGCAACCATGGCCTGATCTCCCTCCTGGTGGACCACCGCCCCCGCTGCTTCGCGGTGAGCTGCCATGCCCTGGCCGACAGTCAGCCCAGCGCGCGCGTGCTGCGTGACCGCACCCAGACGCAGGATGGATTCGTCTGGGTCCTGCGCGATGTCACCGAGCAGCAGCGCAACCTGGAAACCATCCAGACCACCCGGCAACGCTACGAGAACATCTTCAACGGGGTACACACCGGCATCTGCGTGGTCGACCTGCGCCCCCTGTACGAAGCCATGACCGTACGCGGCCTGCAGCGACCGGAACAGCTCGCCGCGATACTCGCCAGCCAACCCGACGCGCTGGACGAGCTGGGCCGCCAGGTGCGGATCACCGAAATCAACCAACGCGCCCTGGAGATGCTCGGCATCGAGCATCTCGACCAGGCCTGGGATCGCCTCGTGGGTAACTCCCGCCTCCAGGTCGGTGGCAAGCGTTATCGCCTGCTGGCTGGCATGCTGTCCGGTCAGCAGGTGCTGGAGCTGGAAACCTGCATCGCCACCGCGACGGGCGAGCGGCACCTCTGGCTGAGCATGCATCTGCCGACCGATCCCCAGCACCTCGACGCCACCCTGCTCAGCCTCAACGACATCACCCAGCGCAAACTCGGCGAACTGCGGCTGATCCAGCGCGACGCCTTCTGGTCCAACCTGATCAGCGCCACCCCCGACACCCTCTACACCTACGACGTCGCCAGTGGCCAGCTGACCTACGAGAGCCATCCACTGGCGCTCAAGCTCGGCTATCCCCCGGAGGCCTTCACCAGTCTCGGCACCGAACGCCTGCATCCGGACGACACCGAACTGCACGCGCGGGTGGTGAACATGCGCCAGACGCTGTCCGACCAGCCCAGCAGCAGCCTCTTGCGCTGGCAGCACCGCAACGGTAGCTGGCGCTGGTTCGATATCCGCGAGCAGCGCCTGGAACGCCGCCCTGACGGCGCCGCCGCCAGCATCGTCGGCCTGGCGCTGGACGTCACCGACACCGTGCTGGCCAGCGATCGCCTGCGCGACAGCGAGAACCGCTACCGACAACTGGCGGAAAGCATCAGCGACGTCATCTTCACCACCGATGCCCAGCTGGTACTCAGCTACATCAGCCCGTCCGTCGAGGAACTGCTGGGCTATTCCATCGCCGAGCTGCAACAGCGCCCGCTGGCCGACCTGGTGGTGCATTCGCGCCAGTTGCAGGAGTTCCGCCGTGCCCTGCAGCATCTGCTGCGCAGCCTCGACGATCCACGCGCGCTCTCCGCCCTGCGCCGCGAGAGTTTCGCCCCCCTGGTGCTCGACTGCCTGCACGCCGAGGGTCATACCCTGCAGATCGAGCTGCGCCTCAAGCCACTCTGGGATGACCACGAGCGCTTCGCCGGCCTGCTCGGCGTCTGCCGCGACATCTCCGCCCAGCGCCGTACGGAAAAGGACATGCGCATGGCGGCCACGGTGTTCGACCACTCCGCTGGCGCCATCCTGGTCACCGACCCGGCCGGCTACATCGTACGCGTCAACCGCACCTTCAGCCGTATCACCGGCTTCGCCGCCGCCGACGTTCTCGACCAACAGCCGATGATGATCTGCGCCGACAAGCAGGAAGCCAACCAGCTGCAGCACGTGATGCAGCAGCTGCGCACCGAGGAAAGTTGGGAAGGCGAAATCTGGCAACGCCGCAAGGATAACGAGCCCTATCCCTCCTGGGTCGGCATCACCGCCATCCGCGATGATGACGGCGATCTGATGAGCTATGTCTGCTTCTTCGTCGACATCAGCGAACGCAAGGCCAGCGAGCGGCGCATTCACCGCCTGGCCTACTACGACGCCCTCACCCTGCTGCCCAACCGCACCCTGTTCCAGGACCGCCTGCACAATGCCCTGCAGCAGAGCCGGCACAACAACAGCTGGGTGGTGTTGATGTTCCTCGACCTGGACCGCTTCAAGCCGATCAACGACTCCCTCGGCCATGCCGCGGGTGATCGGATGCTCAAGGAAGTGGCCATGCGCCTGACCGCCTGCGTCGGCACCGAGGACAGCGTGGCGCGCATGGGTGGCGACGAGTTCACCCTGCTGCTGTCGGGCCTGGAGACCCGCGAGGCCGCCCTCGCCCAGGCGATCCGCGTCGGTGAGCAGATCCTCGCCCAGCTCTCGGATGCCTTCATCCTCGAAGGCCGCGAATTCTTCGTCTCCGCCAGTATCGGCATCGCCCTGTCGCCCCAGGACGGCCAGGAACTCAGCCAGTTGATGAAGAACGCCGACACGGCCATGTACCACGCCAAGGAAATGGGCAAGAACAACTTCCAGTTCTACCAGGCCGAGATGAACGCCCGCGCCCTGGAACGCCTGGAGTTGGAAGCCGATCTGCGCCATGCCCTGCTGCAGGGCGAATTCCGCCTGCACTACCAGCCGCAATACCGCTGCGACAACCGCCGTCTGACCGGTGTCGAAGCCCTGCTGCGCTGGGAGCATCCGGTGCGCGGCCACGTCTCCCCTGCCGAGTTCATCCCGGTGCTGGAGGAAATCGGCCTGGTGGTCCAGGTCGGCGACTGGGTGATCCGCGAGGCCTGCCGCCAGATGCGCGAATGGCACGCGGCCAAGGTGCGTATCCCCAAGGTCTCGGTGAACCTCTCCGCCCGCCAGTTCAGCGACGGCCAGCTCGGCCAGCGCATCGCCAAGATCCTCACCGAGACCGGCCTGCCCCCCGCCTGCCTGGAGCTGGAATTGACCGAGAGCATCCTGATGCGCGACGTCGGTGAAGCCCTGCAACTGCTGGGCGAGCTCAAGGGCCTGGGCCTGTGCATCGCGGTCGACGACTTCGGTACCGGCTATTCCTCGCTCAACTACCTCAAGCAATTCCCCATCGACATCCTCAAGATCGACCGCAGCTTCGTCGACGGCCTGCCCCACGGCGAACAGGACGCCCAGATCGCCCGCGCCATCATCGCCATGGCGCACAGCCTCAACCTGTCGGTGATCGCCGAGGGCGTGGAGCAGCAGGAGCAACTGGATTTCCTCTGCACCCATGGCTGCGACGAGGTCCAGGGCTTCCTCTTCGACCGTCCGCTGCCGCCGGACCAGTTGCGCAAGCGCGTCGAGCACCAGGGTCTGTTTCCGGTTCTCACATGAGACCGATGGCGCCGGCACATGACCGGCGCTCATACCTCAGGCTTCCCGCGATGGGGTAGAATGCGGCCCTTCACGAGCCCGGACCGGGCTCGCTCTTCGCCATGCCTCAGGGGACCCTGCCGCCATGTTCAGCCGTGAAACCACCATCGCCCGCTTCGACGCCGACCTGTATGCCGCCATGCAGCAGGAAGCCCAGCGTCAGGAAGATCACATCGAGCTGATCGCTTCGGAAAACTACACCAGCCCGGCGGTCATGGAAGCCCAAGGCTCGGTGCTGACCAACAAGTACGCCGAAGGCTATCCGCACAAGCGTTACTACGGCGGTTGCGAATACGTCGACGTGGTCGAGCAACTGGCCATCGACCGCGCCAAGCAGCTGTTCGGCGCCGACTACGCCAACGTCCAGCCGCACTCCGGGTCCCAGGCCAACTCGGCCGTATACCTGGCGCTGATCGAAGCCGGTGACACCATCCTCGGCATGAGCCTGGCTCACGGCGGCCACCTGACCCATGGTGCCACCGTCTCCTCCTCCGGCAAGCTGTACAACGCCGTGCAGTACGGCATCGACGAGCAGGGCCTGATCGACTACGCCGAGGTCGAGCGCCTGGCCCAGGAGCACAAGCCCAAGGTCATCGTTGCCGGCTACTCCGCCTACTCCCAAGTCCTGGACTTCGCCCGCTTCCGCGCCATCGCCGATGCCGTGGGCGCCTACCTGTTCGTCGACATGGCCCACTTCGCCGGCCTGGTCGCCGCGGGTATCTACCCCAACCCGGTGCCCTTCGCCGACGTGGTCACCAGCACCACCCACAAGACCCTGCGCGGCCCGCGCGGCGGCCTGATCCTGGCCAAGGCCAACGAAGCCATCGAGAAGAAGCTCAACTCGGCGGTCTTCCCCGGCGCCCAGGGCGGTCCGCTGATGCACGTCATCGCCGGCAAGGCCGTGTGCTTCAAGGAAGCCCTGCAGCCCGAGTTCAAGACCTACCAGCAGCAGGTGATAAAGAACGCCCAGGCCATGGCCAGCGTCTTCATCGAGCGCGGCTTCGACGTGGTCTCCGGTGGCACCGACAACCACCTGTTCCTGCTCAGCCTGATCAAGCAGGAAATCACCGGCAAGGACGCGGACGCCGCCCTGGGTCGCGCCTTCATCACCGTGAACAAGAACTCGGTGCCGAACGATCCGCGCTCGCCCTTCGTCACCTCCGGCCTGCGCATCGGTACCCCGGCCGTCACCACCCGTGGCTTTAAGGAAGCCGAGTGCCAGGAACTGGCCGGCTGGATCTGCGACATCCTCGGCAACATGGGCGACGAGTCGGTGATCGACGCCGTACGCGCCAAGGTCCAGACCGTCTGCGCCCGCCTGCCGGTGTACGGCAAGTAAGAGGCACGTCGTCCCCCTCTCCCTCCGGGAGAGGGTCGGAGTGAGGGAAGCCCCAAACAAAGAACCCCGACCAATAGATCGGGGCTCTTTGCGTTTCCAGAAGGGTCGTCAAGGCAGACAAGCCAGATCTTGCCGCCCACCGGAAACCTCCGAAAAAGAAAAACCCCGGCCAGTGCCGGGGTTCTTTGTTTGCAGCTGAGCTTAGAGGACCTGCAGATCACCCAGGCCGTCCAGATAGCGCTCGGCGTCCAAAGCAGCCATGCAGCCGGCGCCGGCCGAGGTGATGGCCTGGCGGTAGGTGTGGTCGGCCACGTCGCCGGCGGCGAACACGCCCGGCACGTTGGTGGCGGTGGCATTGGCCTCGCGACCGCCCTTGACCACCAGGTAGCCGTCGTGGGTCTCCAGCTGGCCCTCGAACAGCCCGGTATTGGGCGTGTGGCCGATGGCGACGAACAGACCGGCTACTTGCAGCTCTTCGGTGCTGCCGTCGTTGTTCTTGATGCGCACTCCGGTGACGCCCATGTTGTCGCCCAGCACCTCGTCGACGCTGGCATTGAGCTTGAGCGCCATCTTGCCTTCGGCGACCCGGGCACGCAGCTTGTCCTGCAGGATCTTCTCGGCGCGGAAGGTCTCGCGGCGGTGGATCAGGGTCACCTTGCTGGCGATGTTGGCCAGGTACAGGGCTTCCTCGACCGCGGTGTTGCCACCGCCGACCACCGCCACCTCACGGTTGCGATAGAAGAAGCCGTCGCAGGTGGCGCAGGCGGAGACGCCCTTGCCCATGAAGGCCTCTTCGCTGGCCAGGCCCAGGTAGCGGGCGCTGGCGCCGGTGGCGATGATCAGGGCATCGCAGGTGTAGGTGGCGCTGTCACCCTTGAGGGTGTAGGGCTTGCCGCCGAAGTCCACGGCATTGATGTGATCGAAGACGATCTCGGTCTCGAAGCGTTCGGCGTGCTCGCGCATGCGCTCCATCAGCGCCGGACCGGTCAGGTCGTGGGGATCGCCCGGCCAGTTGTCGACTTCGGTGGTGGTGGTCAGCTGGCCGCCCATCTGCATGCCGGTGATCAGCAGCGGCTTGAGGTTGGCACGCGCGGCATAGACCGCGGCCGTGTAACCGGCCGGACCGGAACCGAGGATGATGAGGCGCGAATGGCGCGAGGTGCTGGCTTCTGACATGACATTCTCCCTGCCGGGGTCTCCGGCAGACCTAAGAGTGAAATGGCCCGCGCGCCTTGAGGGGCGCGCCGGCCGGGGTTCGTGCGGAGCCGTTCCGCAGCGCCCATCGCTCCTAGCGATGGCGCGACCGGCGCCGATCGAGGCGGACACCGGGTCCAGGGATGGAGCTCAGCCTAACGGGCGCAGCCGCTCCATAGAAGCGACCATTCTAAATCCAGACCATAGGGCGCGCCTATGTCGACCGCTGCGGCAATGGAGCCCTGAGGTAAGCTGTGCATTCCCGCCACTCGTCAGGAAAGTCCATGGCTGTCGCTCCGCTGTCCGGCTCCGCCTACTTCGCCGAAGGTCTGCGCCTGGTGACCCGCCCCGGCATGCGCCGCTTCGTGGTCATCCCGCTGACCATCAATCTGCTGCTCTACGCGGCCATCCTCACCTTCGCCGTACGCCAGTTCAACGGCTGGATGACGCAACTGATGCCCACCCTGCCCAGTTGGGCCGGCTTCGTCGAGTGGCTGCTCTGGCCACTGTTCGTCGTGCTGCTGCTGGCGATCATCTTCTTCACCTTCACCCTGCTGGCGAATCTGGTGGCGGCGCCCTTCAACGGCCTGCTGTCGGAAAAGGTCGAGGTGCTGGTGCGCGGCCAGGACGACTTCCCGCCCTTCAGCCTCACCGAACTGGTGACCATGGTGCCGCGCACCCTGCAGCGCGAGTTGCGTAAGCTGGGCTACTACCTGCCCAGGGCCCTGGGCCTGCTGGTGCTGACCTTCATCCCCGGCATCAACCTGATCGCCGCGCCGCTGTGGATTCTGTTCGGCGTCTGGATGATGGCGGTGCAGTACATCGACTTCCCCGCCGACAACCACAAGCTGGACTTCCGCAACATGCTCGCCTGGCTGCGCACCCGTCGCCTGCGCTGCCTGGGTTTCGGCGGGGTGACCTACCTGGCCCTGCTGGTACCCGGCCTGAACGCCCTGTTCATGCCCGCCGCGGTGGCCGGGGCGACACTGTTCTGGGTACGGGAAGAAGGCAACAAGGCCTTGCCGCAAGCCGGCGCCTGAACCTTTCGACCTGCTGGGCAGGCCTTGGCCAAACGAGGAGCGCCGTATGGATTTCAACGATCCAGGCTTCGCCGAACTGCTGGATGCCCTGCATGATGGCGTCTACATCACCGACCACGAGGGTCGCACCCTCAAGGTCAACCGAGCCTACGAACGCCTCACCGGATTGGACGGCAGCCAACTGGTCGGGCGCTGGATGCAGGATCTGGTGCGCGAGGGGGTGATCTCGCGCTCGGCCTCGCTCAAGGTGATCGCGGAGGGGCAGCCCTTCTCCCTGATGCAGCGCCTGGTCAACGGCAAGCAATTGCTGGTCAGTGCCTCGCCGATCTTTGCCGCCAGCGGCGAGATCCGCTATGTCATCAGCACCGTGCGCGACATGACCGAGTTGCTGCGCATGAAGCATGAGCGCGATGAACTGCAGCAACTCAAGCAGCTGCGCCACAGCACGGCGCAACTGCATGCGCGCCAGCTACCCTCCTCGCTGCTGAACGCCGGCGTGGCCACCGACGAGCTGTTCGACCTGGCCTATCGGGTCGCCGGTCGCGATGTGCGGGTGTTGCTGCAGGGCGAGACGGGGGTGGGCAAGACCCTGGTGGCCCAGTTCATCCACAACCAGAGCAGCCGCGCCGCCGAGCCCTTCCTGTCGCTCAATTGCGGCGCCCTGCCGGAACCCCTGGTCGAGGCCGAGCTGTTCGGCTATGCGCCGGGGGCCTTCACCGGTGCTTCGAGCAAGGGCAAGCGCGGCCTGCTGGAGCTGGCGAACCACGGCACGCTGTTCCTCGACGAGATCGGTGATCTGCCGCTGGCCTTGCAGGTCAAGCTGCTCAAGGTGCTGGAGGAAGGCCGCTTCATCCCGGTGGGCGGTCTCGAACTCAAGGAGGTCGATGTGCGGATCATCAGCGCCACGCACCGGGATCTCCAGCGCATGGTCGCGGCGGGCCAATTCCGCGCCGATCTCTTCTACCGCCTCAACGTGGTACCACTTTGCATTCCACCCCTGCGCGAGCGGCGCGATGAGATCCGTCCGCTGCTGGAGCATTACCTGGCACATTTCAACCAGCGCCATGGCCGGCAGTTGCACTGGAGCCTGGAGGCCCTGGAGCTGCTCGAACAGTACGCCTGGCCGGGCAACATCCGCGAGTTGATCAACGTGGTGGAGCGGCTGGTCGCCCTCTGCGTGGGCGAGCAGATCGGCAGCCTCGACCTGCCCAGCGAATGCCAGGCCCCGCTGCAAGACGACACCAATCCTCTCAGCCTGCGCCGCCTGCTCGAACGCACCGAGCGCCAGGCCATCGGCCAGGCCCTGCAACGCTTCAAGACCACCCGGCTGGCGGCCAAGGCCCTGGGCATCAGCCAGGCGACGGTAGTGCAGAAGATGAAGCGCTGGGAGCGCGATTAGCTTTCCGATCAAAGCCGGTCGTGGCGATTGGGAAACGATTCGCCAACTACGGGTGGCGATCCGCTCTGGCACCGGCCTGGCCAGGGCTGGCGCGGCTTGCGCAGTAGTGGCACGGCTTTGGCTATGACCGGGAGACCACCCACAAGAACAAGCAGGTATCCCATGTCCCTTTCCGCCTTCCGTATCGCCGGCCGGTTGCTGACCGGCACCGATGCACTGGACCGTCTGCCGCTCGAATTGAGCCGCCTGAACATCCACCATCCGCTGATCGTCACCGATGCCGTTCTGTTGCGCTCGGGCACGGTCGAGCACGTGATCCAGCGCCTGGAGGGCCGTGGCTACGGGGTCTACGACCGGGTCCAGCCCGAACCGGAGATCGCCATCGCCGAGGACTGCACCCAGGTCTATCGCGAGGGCGGCTACGACGGCCTGATCGGGGTCGGCGGCGGCAGCGCCATCGACATCGCCAAGAGCGTTGCCGCTTACGTCAACCATGACGGCCCGCTCGAAACGCTGTTCGGCACCGATCAGGTCAAGCGCAAGGGTCCGCCGCTGATCGCCATTCCCACCACCGCCGGGACCGGTTCCGAGGTGACCAACGTCGCGGTGCTGTCCGACAAGCAGGCCCACCTCAAGAAAGGCATAGCCTCGGATTTCCTGCTGCCCGACGTGGCCCTGGTCTCTCCGCTGATGACCCTGACCTGCCCGCGCGGGGTAACGGCGGCCAGTGGCGTCGACGCCCTGGTGCATGCCATCGAGGCCTATCTGTCGCTGAACGCCTCGGCGATCACCGATGCCCTGGCCCTCGGCGCGATCCGCCTGATCAGCCAGGCCCTGCCCAAGGCCTATGCCAATCCCGACCACCTGCAGGCTCGTGAAGACATGGCCAACGCCAGCCTGATGGCCGGCATGGCCTTCGGCAATGCCGGGGTCGCCGCCGTGCATGCCCTGGCCTATCCCCTGGGCGGACGTTTCAACATCGCCCATGGGGTGAGCAATGCGCTGCTGCTGCCCCACGTAATGGCCTGGAACAAGCTGGCTTGCCTGGAGCGCTTCCGCGACATCGCCGAGGCCATGGGCGAGACGGTGACCGGCCTGTCCGACCGGGAGGCCGCGGAGGTGGCGGTGGCGGCCATGCGCGCCCTGTGCGCCGCCGTGGAGATCCCCAAGGGAATGCGCGACTTCGCGGTGCCGGAAGAGGCCATTCCAGCCATGGCCGAGGAGGCCAGCAAGATCGACCGCCTGATGCGCAACAACCCGCGCAAGCTCAGCGTGAGCGACATCGAGCAGATCTATCGCGCTGCCTATTGATGCCGTCGGCGGCCCCGTGCCGCCCGCTCGTCCCTTGCCAAGGAGCCCCTAATGCAGCTCAAAGATGCTTCCCTGTTTCGCCAGCAAGCCTATGTCGACGGTGCCTGGATCGACGCCGACAGCGGCGCCACCGTCAGCGTGGACAACCCCGCCACCGGCGAGACCCTGGGCACCATTCCCAAGCTCGGCCGCGCCGAGACCAAGCGCGCCATCGACGCCGCCAACCGCGCCCTGCCGGCCTGGCGTGCCCTGACCGCCAAGGAGCGCTCGGCCAAGCTGCGTCGCTGGTACGAACTGCTGATCGAGAACCAGGACGACCTGGGCCGCCTGATGACCCTGGAGCAGGGCAAGCCGCTGGCCGAAGCCAAGGGCGAAATCGCCTATGCCGCCTCCTTCATCGAGTGGTTCGCCGAGGAAGCCAAGCGCATCTATGGCGACACCATCCCCGGCCACCAGGCCGACAAGCGCATCCTGGTGATCAAGCAGCCCATCGGCGTCACCGCCGCCATCACGCCGTGGAACTTCCCCACCGCGATGATCACCCGTAAAGCTGGGCCGGCCCTGGCCGCCGGTTGCACCATGGTCATCAAGCCCGCCAGCCAGACCCCGTATTCGGCGCTGGCCCTGGCCGAGCTGGCCGAGCGCGCCGGCATTCCCAAGGGCGTGCTGAGCGTGGTCACTGGTTCCGCCACCGAGATCGGTGCCGAGCTGACCGAGAGCCCCATCGTGCGCAAGCTGTCCTTCACCGGCTCCACCGAGATCGGTGCCAAGCTGATGGAACAGAGCGCGCCGACCATCAAGAAGCTGTCGCTGGAGCTGGGCGGCAACGCGCCCTTCATCGTCTTCGACGACGCCGACCTGGACAAGGCCGTGGAAGGCGCCATCGCCTCCAAGTACCGCAATGCCGGCCAGACCTGCGTTTGCGTCAACCGCCTCTACATCCAGGACGGGGTCTACGAGGCCTTCGCCGAGAAGTTCAAGGCCGCCGTGGCCAAGCTCAAGGTCGGTAACGGCTTGGAGGAAGGCGTGACCATCGGCCCGCTGATCGATACCAAGGCCGCCGCCAAGGTCCAGGAGCACATCGACGACGCCGTGAGCCAGGGCGCCAAGGTCATCGCTGGTGGCAAGGCCCACGCCAATGGCGGCAGCTATTTCGAGCCGACCATCCTCGCCGACGTGCCCAAGAGCGCCAAGGTGTCCAAGGAAGAGACCTTCGGCCCGCTGGCGCCGCTGTTCCGCTTCAAGGACGAGGCCGAGGTCATCGAGCTGGCCAACGACACCGAGTTCGGCCTGGCCTCCTACTTCTATGCCCGCGACCTGTCCCGCGTGTTCCGCGTGGCCGAGGCGCTGGAGTACGGCATGGTCGGCATCAACACCGGCCTGATTTCCAACGAAGTCGCCCCCTTCGGCGGCGTCAAGGCTTCGGGCCTGGGCCGTGAAGGCTCCAAGTACGGCATCGAGGACTACCTGGAGATCAAGTACCTCTGCCTGGGCGTCTAGCCGTTAGAACTGCAAGGCGCGGGGAACGGCCCGCGCGCGACCTGCCGCGATAGGCGGTGGGCAGGCACCACCTGGTTCGCCGTCCGTTTCGCGGCGACCTTCCGACAACAAGAGCTACCAAGAAGGAATGAACCATGACGGATATCCGACTCTACATGTTCCAATCGGGATCCCTGAGGTGCAAGGTCCATAACATCAAGATGAACCAGGGTAATGGCGCCGACTACGAAATCCCGGTGCCCTTCTACGTGCTGACCCATCCCCAGGGTCATACCATCATCGACGGCGGCAATGCCATCGAGGTGGCGACCGATCCCCGTGGCCACTGGGGCAGCATCTGCGACATCTACCAGCCGGTCCTGGCGCCTGACATGGGCTGCGTCGACCAGCTCAAGCGCATCGGTATCCGTCCGGAAGACGTGCGCTACGTACTGCAATCCCACCTGCACCTCGACCATACCGGCGCCATCGGTCGCTTCCCCAACGCCACCCATATCGTGCAGCGCCTGGAGTACCAATACGCCTTCGCCCCGGATTGGTTCGCCGCGGGCGGCTACATCCGCAAGGACTTCGACAAGCCCGGACTCAAGTGGTCCTTCCTCAATGGCCACGCCGACGACTTCTACGACCTCTATGGCGACGGCGTGCTGACCACGGTGTTCACCCCGGGGCACTCGCCCGGCCACCAGTCGATGCTGGTCCGGCTGCCCGAGAGCGGACCGTTACTGCTCACCATCGACGCCGCCTACACCACCGATCACTGGGACGAAAAGGCCCTGCCGGGCTTCCTCTCGTCGACCATCGATACCGTGCATTCGGTGCAGAAACTGCGACAGCTCGCGGAAAAGACCGGGGCGCGAGTGGTGACCGGGCACGACCCCGATGCCTGGCCGGAATTCCGGCAGGCGCCCGACTACTACGCCTGAGTGCAATCGCGGGGACGAAAGGCCGGATGACGGCCTATCGGTAGGGTGGAAAACCGCGCAGCGCTTTCCACGCGTTACCCGAAACCCAAGAGAGGCTCTTCAGCCCCCTCTCCCCCGGGAGAGGGTTGGGGTGAGGGCCGCCCGAACTCATACCGTCCAGAAACGACGACGCCCGTGCCGGCAAGACCGGACACGGGCGTCGTGGAAGCCTGTCGCCAGACTTAGTGGTGGTGACCACCTTCGCCATGGATATGGCCGTGGGAGATCTCTTCGTCGCTGGCGGCACGCACGTTGACCACCTTGACGGCGAAGTTCAGGCGCTGGCCAGCCAGGGGATGGTTGCCGTCGACGGTGACCTGGTCGCCGTCGATGTCACGCACGGTGACGATCTGCATGGCGCCGTCCGGGCCGGAGGCATGGAACTGCATGCCCACTTCCAGCTCGTCCACGCCTTCGAACATTTCCTTGCCCAGGGTGGCGACCAGCTCGGGGCTGTATTCGCCGTAGGCGTCTTCCGGCTCGATGGCGACCTTGAGTTCGTCACCGGCCTGCTTGCCGCTGAGGGCACGCTCCAAGCCAGGAATGATGTTACCCGCGCCTTGCAGGTAGACCAGCGGGGCACCGCCAGCGGAGCTGTCGATGACTTCACCGGCGTCGTTGGTCAGGGTGTAGTCGATGGATACCGCCGTGTTCGCCGCGATCTGCATGGCCAGAACCTTCATGCTGGGAAAAAATAGGATTGACGCATCAGTCTACGCGTCCAACCTAGCAATTGCGAATGCGTTCGGTCAGCCCAGTGGCGCGATGAGGCATCCGAACGGCGTCCCTGCAACCGTGACCGACCGCTCGTCACACAATCGCCATAGCGGCTTCACGGCGCTGTCATGCCGGCTACCTAGGGTTTGCTGCACACCCGTTGCAGGAGCCCTGCCATGCCGAGTCCCGTGTCCGCACCGCCCGCTCTCCGCGCCGAACGCCTGTCGACCGCGGCCGACATCCGCGCCGCCCAGCACCTGCGAGCAACCGTGTTCGGCAGTACCTATGGGGTGCATTTCGCCGACAACCTCGACCAGGACGCCTTCGATTCCCACTGCCTGCACCTGGGCGTGCGCGATCTGCGCAGCGGCGAGCTGATCGCCACCACGCGCCTGCTCGATGGGCGGCGCCGGACTCAGGTCGGCAGACTCTACAGCGAAAGCGAATTCCAGCTGGACGGCCTGGACGAGCTGCAAGGGCCGATCCTGGAAATCGGTCGCACCTGCGTCGCCAACGGGCACCGTACCGGCGCGGCCATCGCCCTGCTCTGGGCCGAATTGGCCGAGATCATGGACAGCGGCGGCTATCGCTACCTGATGGGTTGCGCCAGCGTGCCCATGTCCGACGGCGGCTTGCAGGCCGCCGCCCTGCTGCGCCAGGCCGCGCGTGACGAGCGCACCCCGGCGATCCGTGCCACGCCGCGCCGCCCGCTGCCCTTCGTCGCCGTACCGGACAACCTGGTGGTGCAGTTGCCGCCCTTGCTCAAGGCTTATCTGCGCCTGGGTGCCCAGGTCTGCGGCGCGCCCTGCTGGGACCCCGAGTTCGGCGTGGCCGATGTCTTCATCCTGCTGCAGCGCGAAGACCTCTGCCCGCGCTACGCGCGTCACTTCAAGGCCGCGGTATGAGGCGCGTGCGCCTCGCCATTCGTTTGCTGCCGGTGCTCGCTGCGCTACTGCTGGGGGCACTGTTCGCCCTCACGGTGGCGCTGGCGACGGCCCTCACCCGCCACCCCTGCCTGGTAGTGCGCCAGCACCTGACCCGACGCTTCTTCCAGGCCCTGAGCCGCGCGTTGCGCCTGCGGCTGGAGGTTCACGGCGCGCCGCCCCAGGGCACCCACCTGTGGCTAGCCAACCATGTGTCCTGGCTCGACATCGTCGGTCTCGGCAGTCTGCGGCCGCTGAGCTTCCTGTCCAAGGCGGAGGTGGCGGACTGGCCCTTCGCCGGCTGGCTGACCCGTCAGGCCGGTACCCTGTTCATCCAGCGTGGCGCCGAACGCGGCGATGTCTTGAGCGAAGCCCTGACGCACCGGCTGACCTCGGGGCTGTCACTGGCGCTCTTTCCCGAGGGCACCACCACCGACGGCAGCCAGCTCAGGACCTTCCACGGTCGCCTACTGAGCCCGGCCATCGCCACCGGCACCCCGCTGCAACCCGTAGCGCTGAGCTATTGGCGTGACGGCATCCGCGACCAGGGCGCGGCCTTCATCGGCGACGATGATCTGGTCAGCCACCTGCGCCGGCTGCTGGACAACGGCGGCACCACCCTGAGGATCGAATTCCTGCCGCCCGTGGCATGCCAGGACCGACCGCGCCAGGTGCTGGCCGGTCAGTGCCAGGCGGCCATCGCCGAGCGGCTGGGGATTCAGCCGATCAGCCGCGCCGCCGCGCGCTCGGCCGCGGCGAAGACCTGTAGCTGCGGATAGAAGCGGCGGAAGTCGTCCAGCAGGCCGTCATAGGCGGCCTCCAGTTCGGCGAAGGCCCCGGCCAGTAGTTCCGGTCGCGACAGCCGCCGCGCCATGCCCTCCACCACCCGCTCCAGCACGGCGAAGTCCCGGTAGCTGCCGAGCCAGTCCTGGCGCGCCATCACGGGAGCGATGCGGGCCAGGCGTGGCGGTAGCTCCGGCTCGTCGAGCAGGGTCCGATAGCAGTCCGCGACGAAACTCGGTAGGGACTGGTCGGCGTAATCGTGCCAGAGCCGCGCCAGGCAGTGATCGAAGAACACATCCACCAGCAGCCCGGCCACCCGCCGCCGCGCCGCGGGCAGGCGCGCCTTGGCCTGGGCCACCTGGGGATGGTCATCGGTATAGACGTCGATGCGCCGATGCAGGCGGATGCCAGCGGCGATGCCTGCCGGCCAGGCATCCGGCGAGCCCTTGACGAAATCGCCATAGAGGCTGCCGAGTCGATCCTCGCGGCCAGGCCCGCCGAGGTGCAGATGAGCGAGATAATTCATCCCTCCAGCATACCCCAGCCCAACCCCGCCGGTTTTCCTGGACGACCCGCGGCTGCTAGGCTCGGACTCCATCCTTTCGCTCACGCTGGAGTCGTCATGCCCGTTCGCGCCGTGTTCCTCGACTATGCCTCCCTCGACCTGGGTGATCTGGATCTGGCTCCACTGCGCGCCGTGTTCGATGAACTTGAGCTGCATGACGCCACGGCACCGGCGGAGGTGGCCGCTCGGCTGGCCGGGGCGCAGGTAGCCATCGTCAACAAGGTGGTGCTGGACGCTGCGGTCCTGGCCGCCTGCCCGGCGCTGGAACTGGTCCTGGTGACCGCTACCGGCACCAACAACATCGACCTGGAAGCGGCCCGCGCCCAGGGCGTGCGGGTCTGCAACTGCCAGGGCTATGGCACGCCTGCCGTCGCCCAGCACACCCTGGCCCTGCTGCTGGCCCTGGCGACGCGACTGCCGGACTACCAGGCGGACGTGCGCGCCGGCCGCTGGCAGAGCGCCAGTCGCTTCTGCCTGCTGGATCACCCCATCGTCGAACTGGAGGGCAAGACCCTCGGCCTGCTCGGCCTGGGCGAATTGGGCAGCGCGGTGCAGCGCCTGGCCGAAGCCTTCGGCATGCGAACCCTGGTGGGCCAGTTGCCCGGCCGGCCGGCGCGCCCGGGTAGTCTGCCGCTGGCCGAGTTACTGCCGCAGGTGGACGCCCTGACCCTGCACTGCCCGCTCACCGAGCAGACCCGTGGCCTGCTCGGGGCCGCCGAACTGGCGGCGATGAAGCCCACCGCCTTCCTGGTCAACACCGCACGCGGCGGCATCGTCGACGAACAGGCCCTGGCCGATTGCCTCAGACGCGGCCACCTGGGCGGCGCCGCCACCGACGTGCTCACGGTGGAACCCCCGCGCGAGGGCAATCCGCTGCTGGCCGGCGACATTCCGCGGCTGATCGTCACGCCGCACAACGCCTGGGGCAGCCGCGAGGCCCGCCAGCGCATCGTCGCCCAGCTCACTGAAAACGCCCGCGGCCATTTCGCCGGCACACCGCAGCGGGTGGTCTGCTAAAGTTCGCGCTTTTTCGCCAGGTAGCCCCATGGATCCGCGCAGCGAAGTCCTTCTCCGTCACCCCGAGCGCTTCGGCGGCGCCTTGCTGCTGGCCGGGCTACCGGCCGACGATCTGCTCGGCGCCCTGCCCGCGGCACGGGGCTGGAGTTGGCATGCCGGCGAGGCGGACTACCTGGCCAAGCGCTATCCAGAGCGCAGCCACTTCGGCATCGAGCCGCCACCGGGCGACTTCGCTGGCGCCGTGCTGTTCTTGCCCAAATCCCGCGAAGCCACCGACTTCCTGCTCACCGCCCTGACCCGCCGGCTGCCCGCCGATGGCCACCTCTATCTGGTGGGTGAGAAGAAAGCCGGCATCGAGCGCGCTGCCCGCCAACTGGGCGCCTTCGGCCCGGCCAGCAAGCTCGACAGCGCCCGGCATTGCCAGCTATGGCTAGTGCAGGGGCCGCGCAGCGAAGCCGACCCGCGCCCGGAGGCCTGGCTGCAACGCCAGCGCCTGGCGCAAGCCGGCCTGGAATTGGACATCCTCAGCCTGCCGGGCGTGTTCAGCCACGGTCGGCTGGACGTGGGCACGGCGCTGCTGCTGGAGCATCTGGAGGCTCTACCCGAGGGCACGGTGCTGGACTTCGGTTGCGGCGCCGGCGTGGTCGGCGCGGCCCTGGCCCGACGCTATCCCGCCAGCACCCTGCACCTCCTGGACGTGGACGCCTTCGCCGTCGCCAGCAGTCGCCAGACCCTGGCAGCCAATGGCCTGGCCGGAACGGTAAGCGCCGGGGACGGCATCGCCGCGGCGCCCACCGGGCTGGCCGCCATCGTCAGCAATCCGCCCTTCCACAGCGGCGTGAAGACCGACTACCGCACCACCGAAACCTTGCTCGCCGAAGCCGTACGCCACCTGCGGCCCGGCGGCGAGCTGCGCCTGGTGGCCAACAGCTTCCTGCGCTATCCACCGCTGATCGAGGCCGCCTTCGGCAATTGCCGCACCCTGGCCGAGCGCGACGGCTTCAAGGTCTATAGCGCACGGCGGCGCTAGCCCGGGCAATGTTGGGCTTCGCTGCGCTCAACCCAATCTCCAGCAGCAGCCGTAGACAAGTCGCAGTTGAACCCGAGCAGTGGTGCCCCCCTGCACCAAAGCAGCCCCCTCTCCCTCCGGGAGAGGGTTGGGGTGAGGGATCCCCCAGCCCCAGGAGCAAAAGACCTCAGCCCTTCTTCGCCGCCTCGTACAGCGGCATCACCTTGGGAATCGCCGCCTGCAAGGCCTTGGTGCGATTGGCGTCCGAGGGGTGGGTGCTGAGGAATTCCGCCGGCTGCTTACCCTGGCTGGCCTGGGCCATCTTCTGCCAGAGGGTGATGGCGGCGTTGGGGTTGTAGCCGGCGCGGGCCGCCAGTTCCAGGCCGATCAGATCGGCCTCGTTCTCGTTGCCGCGGCTGAACGGCAGGGTCAGGGCCACCTGGGACACCTGGTCCGCCAGCTGCATGCCCCCCTGGCCAAGGCCCAGCAGGGAGCCCCCGAGGTTCTCGCCCATCTGGATGGCATAGGCCCGCGACATCTGCTCGCGGCTGTGCTCGCGCAAGGCGTGGGCGATCTCGTGGCCCATCACCGCGGCCAGTTCGTCGTCGGTCAGCTTGAGCTGATCGATGAGCCCGCTGTAGACGAAGATCTTGCCGCCCGGCCCGCAGTTGGCGTTGAGCTCATCACTCTCGACCAGATTCACCTGCCAGTCCCAGTTCACCGCATCCGGGCGGAAGGCCGCGGTCTGCGGGATCAGCCGCTTGGCGATGGCGGCGACGCGCTTGCCGTCGGCGCTGTCGTTGGCCAGCTTGCCCGCCGCCTTGGCTTCGCTCACCGTCTTGGCATAGGACTGGGCGTACATCTGATTGACTTGTTGCTCGGACAACATGCTGAACATGTATTGCTTGCGCTGCACCCCGACCGCGCCACCCGAAGTGGTGTTGACGGTCTGGCAGGCGACCAGCAGCAGACTTAAGGACAGGCCCGCGAGGGGAAGGATACGGCGCATGGAAATCTCCAGGTATCGAGGCGGTTACAGGATAGAGAGGCCCGGCGGGACCGGCAACGTGCCGTCCATCCCTGACGAGCAGCTATCAGGTGGCGCGCCTTTTGGACGATAAACCTGCGCAACCTAGGCCAATGGAGTGCCATCGATGTCTTTCCGCTCAGTCCGTACGAGCATTACGCTTTTGTCTGGCAGTTGCGTCCTCGCCGTCGTCATGGCGCTGGTGGGCTACGGCCTCTTCGCCGGGATGCGTACCCAAAGCCTGGTGGATACCCATACCACGGTACTCGCCGAACGCGGCGCCCAGGCCCGGCTGGATGCCCAGGCCCAGGCGATCGCGGGCGCCCTGAAGCAGAAGCTGGAGCTGCCGCTGACCATTGCCCGCGGCATCGCCCAGCTCAACGCCCAGACGGCTCCCACGGCCGAACGTCCGCTCCATGTCGATCGCGACGGTCTTTCCAACCTGCTCCAGCAGACCCTGCTGGACAACCCGGAGTTGCTCGACGTCTACGCCGGCTGGGAGCCCAATGCCTTCGATGGCCAGGACGCCCAGTACGCCGGACGCAGCGAGGCCGGCTACGATGCCACGGGCCGCTTCATGCCCTGGTGGTACCGCAAGCCCGACGGCAGCCTGAAGGTAGAGCCCCTGGGGCCGACCATGGAAAGCCAGACCATCCTGCCCACCGGGGTCCGCGAGGGTGAGTACTATCTCTGCCCGCGGCAGAGCCTCAAGCCCTGCATCGTCGATCCGGCGCCCTATGAGATGAATGGGCAGAAGATCCTGATGTCGTCCTTCAACGTGCCCATCCTGGTGCAGGGGGCCTTCAAGGGCGTGGTGGGTGCCGATCTCTCCCTGGCCTTCATCCAGGAGCAACTCAAGCAAGCCAACGCCGGCCTCTATCAGGGCGCCGGCAGCATGGCGCTGGTCGCCAGCCATGGCACCCTGGTGGCCTACACCCGGGATAGCCAGGTCCTCGGCCAGCCCGCTGTCCAGGTGCTCGGTGACGCAGCCAAGGACCTGGCGCAACTCGCCGCGGGCGTGACCAATCGCTTCGATAGCCAGCACGATCTCTACCAGGTGTATCTGCCGCTGCGCATGGGCGGCGACGCCAGCGCCTGGACGCTGATCCTGCAACTGCCCCGCTCAGCGGTACTCAGCGACCTGCAACAATTGCAGCAGGCGCTCGGCGAGCAGCGCCGCAGCGACCTGATCGGCATGCTGCTGGTTGGCTTGGCCGTGGCGGGTGGCGGCCTGGTGCTGCTGTGGCTGGTCAGCCTGCGCATCGCCCGGCCCCTGCGGCAGATGGTGGGCATGCTGGACGACATCGCCCAGGGCGACGGTGACCTCACCCGCCGCCTGACGGTGAACCGCCGCGACGAACTCGGCGCCATCGCCGCGGGCTTCAACGCCTTCCTGGATTCGCTGCAGGGCCTCATCGGTCAGCTGGTGAATTCGGTCCGCGAGGTGAATACCGCCGCCACCCAGACCTCGGCCATCGCCCAGCGCACCCGTGACGGCGTCCAGCGCCAGCTCCAGGAGATCGACCAGGTGGCCACCGCCATGCAGGAGATGACCGCCACCGCCCAGGATGTCGCCAGCAACGCCGGGCGTGCCGCCCAGGCCGCGACCCAGGCCGACCAGGCCGTCGGTGAAGGCCAGCGCGTGGTACAGCAGAACGTGCACGACTGCGCCACCCTCGCCCAGGAGATCGAGCGCGCGGTAACCCAGGTGCGCCTGGTGGCCGACGACAGCGAAAACATCGGCTCCATCCTCACCACCATCAACGGCATCGCCGAACAGACCAACCTGCTGGCGCTCAACGCCGCCATCGAGGCGGCGCGCGCCGGCGAGCAGGGCCGCGGCTTCGCCGTGGTGGCCGATGAGGTACGCAGCCTGGCGCAGAAGACCCAGGTCGCCACCGGTGAGATCCAGACCATGATCCAGCGCCTGCAGAGCGGCACCCGCGAGACCGTGGCGGTGATGCAGAACAGTCGCACCCACACCGGCAAGCAGGTGGAACAGACCCAGGCGGCCAGCCGCGCGTTGGAGGCCATCCTCGCCGCCGTCGGCGAGATCACCGAGATGAATCTGCAGATCGCCAGTGCGGCCGAGGAGCAAAGCGCCGTGGCCGAAGACATCAACCGCAACGTGGTCAACATCGGCCAGGCCGCCAACGGCGTGCACGAGCAGGCCGATCAGGCCTCTCGCGCCGGTGGCCACCTGAGCGCACTGGCCGAGCGGCAAAGGCAGCTGGCGGCGCGCTTCAAGGTCTGACGACGAGGCCTGGGGCTAGAGCGGCGTCAGGCACTCAGGCCCGTCCACCTCGGGCCGGTTGACGATATCGGCGAGCACCCGCTCGCGCAGCGGCATGCCGCCGGCGGCGAGCAGGGTCTGCAAGGCCTCGGGCGGACTGTCCGGGTCGAGCCAGAGCTCTCGTGCTGGCGCGTCGAGCAGTATCGGCCGCCGCAGCGGGCCGGCCGCCTGGGTGACCATGGCCACCGACAGCCAGACCTGGTCTCCGGCCGGGTAGGCTTCCCAGAGCGCCGCAAACCAGGCCAGCGGCTCGCCGTTGAGCATCCAGAAGGGACGCTTGCGATGGGTGCCGCGCCATTCGTAGAAACCATTGGCCGGCAGCAGGCAACGCCGCAGGCGAAAGGCCTCGCGGAACATCGGCTGGGTGGCCAGGCTTTCGGCGCGGGCGTGGGTGGGGGTACGGGAAAAATCGGTGAGCCAGGGCGGGGTCAGCCCCCAGCGGCCGCTGTCGACGCGCTCGCCCTCCGCCATGCGCCGCTGCAAGAGCACCTGCTGGTGGGGCGAGATGTTCCAGCGGGGCGGATGCCGCTCGGGAAAACCAGGCAGGGCGGCGAATTCGGCGGGCCAGCGGAACAGGGCGTAGCGTCCGGACATGAAAACCTTTCTAGCAAACCAGAGTGCCCTGCTCCGACGAATGATCCTCTCCCGGCAGGGGCGTGGCGGCATTGTACGCGGCGATCAAGGCCTGCGCCCGCGCCGCCTCCTCATCCTCGACCAGCAGGCCGAGCAGGCCCACCGCCGGCAGGTCGCCGATGCCGCCCAGTAAATGGCGACCGGCGAGGAAGCCGCTGATGCCTTCGCTGGCCAGCACCGCCAGGAGCAGCTCGGCCTCGTGCAGGGAGGCCGGCTCGTAGATGCGCCGCATCAATCGTCCTCCCGGCGAACCTCGAGGTTCCAGTCCTCGCCATCGGTGTGCAGGCCGAAGCGGATCGGTCGGCAACAGACGGCGCAGTCCTCGTAGTAGTCCTGGTCACCGCCGCTGAGATCGAGCACCACCTCGCCCGGTTCACCGCAATAGGGGCAATCGTATTCCTGGCTTTCCAGCATCTGCACCTTCTCCTCGACCACCACCTACCGCCCATCCAGCCCCTGGCGCTTGCATCTGGCGTCACGCGCTCTACTATGGCCGCCGGAATTTCTACAAGAGAACACCATGGGCGAGTTCGAAGCCATTCGACCCTATAACGACGCGGAAGTCCCCGGGGTTCTGGCCCGCCTGATCGACGACGACCACTTCATCGCCATCCTGTCCGGCTACCGCTTTCCGCGGCTGTCCAAGGGACTCGGCTGGCTGGTACGCCCCATGCTGCGTACCCGCCTGCGCCAGGAGCTGGGCGAGATCCGCAGCGTCGCGGCCCTGCAGGACAAGCTCGAACCCTATGTGGATCGCGCCATCGAGAAGGCCTCGGACGGCGTGACCTACTCGGGCATCGACCGCCTGCGCAGTGGCCGTGCCTATCTGTTCCTGGCCAACCACCGCGACATCGTGATGGACCCGGCTTTCGTCAACTATGCCGTCTACCACGCCGGTCTGCCAACGCCGCGCATCGCCATCGGCGACAACCTGCTGCAGAAGCCCTTCGTCAGCGACCTGATGCGGCTGAACAAGAGCTTCATCGTGCACCGCTCCATCAGCGGTCGGCGCGAGAAGCTGGCGGCCTACCAGCAGCTGTCCGCCTACATCAATCATTCGATCCGCCAGGATGGCCAGTCCATCTGGATCGCCCAGGCCGAGGGCCGGGCCAAGGACGGCGACGACCGTACCGATTCGGCCATCCTCAAGATGTTCCACATGAGCTGCAAGGACGAACCCTTCGCCGAGTTGGTCAAGGCGTTGAATATCGTCCCGGTGTCCATCAGCTACGAATTCGACCCCTGCGACCAGGCCAAGGCCCGCGAACTGCACATCCGCGCCACCACCGGCAGCTACACCAAGGCACCGGGCGAGGACGACGTCAGCATCGCCCTGGGCATCACCGGCTACAAGGGCCGGGTGCACGTGGCCTTCGGCGAGCCGGTCAGTGGCGAGTTCGAAGACGCCAAGGCGCTGGCCCAGGAGATGGATCGGCAGATCCTCGGCCACTACCGGCTGTTCCCGGCCAGCTACCTGGCCTATGCCGCCTGGGAAGGCCGCGACCCGGAGCTGGTCGTGCCCGCCGTGGACGCGCTGTTTCCGACCGAAGAAATCGAAGTCGCCCGTGCCGAGTGGGAAAGACGCCTGGCCGAGTGCCCGGCGGAATACCGCGCGCAGCTGGTGCGCCAATATGCCCAGCCGGTGCTGAACAAATACCGGGTAGCGGCTGGTCTGGAATAGCGGCTAACTGCCCATGAAAAAGCCCGGCCAATGCCGGGCTTTTTCATGGGCGATGGACTCAGTGACCGCTGAGTACCTGCACCACGGTCGGATCCTTGAACACCCGGGTCAGGGCATCGCTCAGGACGTCGCTGACCAGCTTGGTGTTGGCCTCGGCATTGGGCGCCATGCCGAAGCGCTGGTCCAGGCTCGCGCTGTAGCGGCCCCGGTAGCTGCGCTGGCTGTTGCCCACGTCGACCTGGAAGGTCGCCCCGACGCTGGACGAGGTGACGTACAACTCCTTGGGCGACTGGTAGCTGAGATCGGCCAGGGTCAGGGTCAGGCGGGGCGCACCCGGCCCGGCATTCGGCGAGGGGGTGAAGCCCATCTCGCGCACGGCCTTGTCGGCGGCGGCCTGCAGTTTGGGAATCACGTCTTGCGTCTGTACCACCACCACGCTGGTGTCGGGATAGAGGCCGCCGCGGGTGCCCAGGGTGAAGGAGGAGCGACCGTCGACCACCCGGACCGAAACCGGCTGGCCCTGACCGACCGGAGCGATGGGCGCGGTGATCTGGGGTTGCGGACTCAATTGCTGGGGGCTGCTGGCACAACCGGCCAGGGTCAGACCAGCGGCGGCGAGCAGGCCAAGCAACAGGCGATAGCGCATGCAAAGACTCCGGAAAAAGGGGACAGGGCGCAGTATACCCAGCCCCTAACCGGCGTCGATAGACGCAAGGCCCCCAGGGCAAACCGCCTGCACGGGGCAGGCGGTTGTTCGACCAAGACCTTAGGGTTGCGCCGCCAAGGGCGGCCGCGTCTGGCTGTGCTCCAGCCAGCCACCGCCGAGCGCCTTGTACAGGGTGACCGAGCTGTTGAGCTGATTCAGTCGATCGGTGATCAGCTGCTGCTGGGAGCTGTACAGCGAGCGCTGGGCGTCGAGTACCGTGAGGTAGTTGTCGATCCCCTGGCGATAGCGCAGGTTGGCCAGGTCATAGTACTCCTGGCTGGCCTGCACCAGGTCCCGCTGGGCCTGGAGCTGATCGTCGTAGGTGCCTTTGGCAGCCAGGGCATCGGCCACTTCGCGGAAGGCGGTCTGGATCGACTTCTCGTAGGTGGTGATATTGATGTCCTTCTGGATCTTGGCCGCATCCAGGCTGGCCTTGAGGCTGCCAGCGGTGAAGATCGGGATGCTGATGCTCGGCGAGAAGGTCCAGTAGCCCGAACCGCCCTTGAACAGGCCATCCAGGTCACGACTGGCGGTACCACCCTGGGCGGTCAGGCTGATGCGCGGGAAGAACGCCGCGCGCGCCGCGCCGATATTGGCGTTGGCGGCGCGCAGTTGCAGCTCGGACTGAAGGATGTCCGGACGCTTCTGCAAGAGATCCGACGGCAGGTTGGCCGGCAGCTCGGCGAGCAGGTCGTTGCCATCCAGGCCCTTGCCCTGGGGCAGGTCCGCCGGGATCGAGGTGCCCAGCAGCAGGGCCAGGGCGTTGCGATCCTGGGCCACCTGGCGGGTGTATTGCGCCAGGTTCGCCCGCGCCCCTTCCAGGGCGGTACGCGCCTGGCGCAGGTCCAGGCCGCTGGCCACCCCGTTGTCGACCGTCTGTTGGGTCAGGTCGTAGGAGCGTTGGTAAGCCGCCAAGGTCTCGCGGGTCAGTTGCAGCATGCGCTGATCGGTGAGCCAGGCGTAGTAGGCATTGGCCACTTCCGACACCAGCGAGATCTGGGTGCTGCGGCGCCCTTCAGCGGTGGCGAAGTAGTTGAACAGTGCCTGCTCGTTCAGGCTACGCAAACGGCCGAACAGGTCCAGTTCGTAGGAGGTGAAGCCCAGGGTGACGCTGTACTGGCTGCCAATGGAACCGCCTGGACTGCCCGCCTGGGGATTCAGGATCTGCTGAATCGCCGCAGCGGTACTCAGATCCGCTGGGGTGCGGGTACGACTGCCGGTGCCGCTCACGCTGATGTCGGGAAAGAGTTCGGCCCGCTGCACGCGATACTGCGCCTGGTACAGCCGCACGTTCAGCGCGGCCTGGCGCAGGTCACGGTTGTTGTCCAGCGATAGCTGGATCAGCCGCTGCAAGGCCGGGTCGCGATAGAAGTCGCGCCAGCCGATGTCGGCGGCCTGCTGGTCGCGGTTCACCGTCAGGGCGTCGTAGGCCTGGCCATGGGGCCAGGCATTCTCGACCGGCGCAGTGGGCCGCTGGTAATCGGGGATCAGGGTGCAGCCGGAAACGGCCAGCGTACCCATGATCATCGCCAAGACAGACTTCTTCATATCAGTGTCCTTCCTTGCCATGGGCTTCCTGCTCCTTGCTGGCCTTGTCCTTGAACAGACTGCTGACCAACACGTAGAACATCGGAATCCAGAAGATCGCCAGCACCGTGGCGGTCAGCATACCGCCGATCACGCCGGTACCGACCGCGTGCTGACTACCCGAGCTGGCACCCGAGGAGATCGCCAGCGGGACCACGCCCAGGATGAAGGCCATGGAGGTCATGAGGATGGGGCGCAAGCGCATCCGCGCAGCTTCGACCGCGGCGTCGACGACGCTCTTGCCGCTCTCGTGCAGTTCCTTGGCGAATTCCACGATGAGGATGGCGTTCTTCGCGGCCAGGCCGATGGTGGTGAGCAGGCCCACCTTGAAGAAGACGTCGTTGCCCAAACCACGGAAATAGGTAGCGGCGATGGCACCCACTACCCCCAGCGGTACCACCAGGATGACCGCCACGGGAATCGACCAGCTCTCGTAGAGCGCCGCGAGGCAGAGGAACACCACCAGGATCGAGAGCATGTAGAGATAGAGCTCCTGGGAGCCGGCCAGGCGTTCCTCGTAGGACAGGCCGGTCCAGGCGACACCGACGCCCTGCGGCAGGTCCTTGGCCATGCGCTCGATCTCGGCCATGGCATCACCGGAACTGTAGCCCGGCGCGGGCGAGCCGAGGATTTCCACCGAGGAGACCCCGTTATAGCGCTCCAGCTTGGGCGAGCCATAGGTCCACTCGCCACGGACGAAGGCCGAGACCGGCACCATCTCGCCCGAGCCATTGCGCACATACCACTTGTCGAAGTCCTGGGGATTCATCCGCGAACTGGCTTCGCCCTGGACGTACACCTTCTTCACCCGACCACGGTCGATGAAGTCGTTGACGTAGCTGGAGGCCCAGCCGATGGACAGCGTCTGGTTGACGTCGCTCTGGGACACGCCCAGTGCCCGGACCTTCTCGTCGTCGACGATGAGTCGGTACTGCGGCTCGTCGTCGAGGCCATTGGGTCGGGTCTGGCTCAGCTTGGGATTCTGCGCCGCCATGCCGAGCAACTGGTTGCGCGCGGCCATCAAGGCCTCGTGGCCGACGCCGCCCTGGTCCTGCAGGTAGAAGTCGAAACCGGTGGCATTGCCCAACTCCATCACCGCCGGCGGAACGACGGCGTAGATGATGGCGTCCTTGATCTGCGACAGATAGCCCATGGCTCGACCGGCCACGGCACTGGCGCTTTCATTGGCCGCCGTCCGCTGGTCCCAAGGCTTGAGCTGGACGAACGCCAGGCCCGAGCTTTGGCCGCGACCGGCGAAGTTGAAGCCGTTGACGGTGAACATCGAGCTGATGGCGCCCGCATCGTTCTTCATCATCGTCTCGCGCATGGTGTCGAGCACCTGCTGGGTGCGCTCGGCCGAAGAGCCCGGTGGCGTGGTGACCTGGACGAAGATCACGCCCTGGTCCTCTTCCGGCAGGAAGGAGGTCTGCACCCGGGTGAACAAGAAGGCCATCACTGCGACGATCGCCAGGTAGATCAGCAGGAAGGGCACCTTATGGCGGACTACCGCAGCCACGCTGCGCTCGTAGCGGTGCTGGCCCTTCTCGAAGGTGCGGTTGAACCAGCCGAAGAAGCCGCGCTTCTCGTGATGCCCCTTTTCCACCGGCTTGAGCAAGGTGGCGCAAAGTGCCGGCGTGAGGATCAAGGCCACCAGTACCGACAACACCATGGACGAAACGATGGTGATGGAGAACTGGCGATAGATCACCCCGGTGGAACCGCCAAAGAAGGCCATGGGCACGAACACCGCCGACAGCACCAGGGCGATGCCCACCAGGGCGCCCTGGATCTGGCCCATGGACTTGCGGGTGGCCTCCTTGGGCGAGAGCCCCTCCTCGGCCATCACCCGCTCGACGTTTTCCACCACCACGATGGCATCGTCCACCAGCAGGCCGATGGCGAGCACCATGCCGAACATGGTCAGGATGTTAATGGTGAACCCGGCGGCCAGCAGCACCGCGAAGGTGCCCAGCAAGACCACGGGTACGGCGATGGTGGGAATCAGGGTGGCCCGGAAGTTCTGCAGGAACAGGAACATCACCAGGAACACCAGCAGGATGGCCTCGCCCAGGGTCTTGACCACCTCGTGGATGGAGGCGGTCACCACCGGCGTGGTGTCATAGGGATAGACCACCTCCATGCCGGCCGGCATGAACGGCTTGAGCCGGTCGATGGTGGCGCGTACCGCCTTGGCGGTGTCCAGGGCGTTGGCCCCGGTGGCCAGGCGCAAGGCCATGCCGGAGGCCGGCTTGCCGTCGAACTGGGCATCGATGGCGTAGTTCTCGCCGCCCAGCTCAATCCGCGCCACGTCACGCAGGCGTACCTGGGAGCCGTCCTGGTTGACCTTAAGGAAGATCTTGCCGAACTCCTCCACGCTGGTCAGACGGGTCTTGCCGATGATGGTGGCGTTGAGCTGCTGACCCGGGACCGCTGGCAGGCCACCGAGCTGACCGGAGGCGATCTGCACGTTCTGGCTCTGGATGGCGCTGGTCACGTCGACCGGGGTCAGCTGGTACTTCACCAGCTTCTCCGGGTCCAGCCAGATACGCATGGCGTACTGGGCGCCGAACACCTGGAAGTCACCGACCCCGCTGGTCCGCGCCAGGGGATCGCGCAGGTTGGAGACGATGTAGTTGGACAGGTCCTCCTTGGTCAAGGAGCCGTCCATGGACACCAGGCCCACCACCATCATGAAGTTGCGCTGGTACTTGGCCACGCGCATGCCCTGCTGCTGCACTTCCTGGGGCAGCAACGGAGTGGCCAGCTGCAGCTTGTTCTGCACCTGGACCTGGGCGATGTCAGGGTTGGTGCCCTGGTTGAAGGTCACGATGATGGTCATGCTGCCATCGGAGTTGGACTCCGAGGAGATGTACCTGAGGTTATCGATCCCGTTCATCTGCTGTTCGATGACCTGGACCACGGTGTCCTGCACCGTCTGCGCCGAAGCGCCCGGGTAGGTAACCTGGATCGAGACCGCAGGAGCTGCGATGTTCGGATACTGGTTGATCGGCAGATTGATGATCGACAGGATGCCGGCGAGCATGATCACCAGGGCGATTACCCAGGCGAAGATGGGCCGGTCGATGAAGAACTTGGACATCAGGCGCTCCCCTTACTGACCCTGACCCGCCGGCGGTTGCCCGGCGGAGGCGACATTGCTCGCCGGCGTGGCGGTGACGGTGGCACCGGGGCGGACCTTCTGCAGGCCTTCGGTGATGACCTTGTCACCCGGTTTGATGCCATCGGTAACCAGCCAATCGCTGCCGACGGTGCGCTCGGTCTTGAGCACCCGCTGCTCGACCTTGCCCTCGGCGGTGACCACCATGGCGGTGGGCTGGCCCTTGATGTCGCGGGTCACGCCCTGCTGGGGTACCAGCAAGGCATCCTGACGGACCCCGGCCTGCAGCCGTGCGCGCACGAACATGCCGGGCAGCAGCAGCTTGTCGGGGTTGGGGAATTCGGCGCGAATCACCACCGAGCCGGTGCCCTGATCCACCGACACCTCGGCGAACTTCAGCTTGCCGGGGCGACTGTAGGCACTGCCGTCTTCCAGCACCAGCTTGACCTCGGCGGCGTTCTCGCCCTGGACGCGCTGCAGCTGGCCGCTGTCCAGCTCACGGCGCAGGCGCAGCAGGTCGGTGGCGGACTGGGTCACGTCGACGTAGATGGGATCGAGCTGGGTGATGCTGGTCAGGGCGCTGGTCTGGTCGGCGGTGACCAGGGCGCCTTCGGTCATCATCGAACGGCCGATACGGCCGGAGATGGGCGCGGCGACCTTGGTGTAGGCCAGGTTGATCTCGGCGTTGCGCAGCGCGGCCTTGGCCGACTCCACCTGGGCCTCGTTCTGCCGCTGCATGGACAGGGCATCGTCGGCCTCCTGCTTGCTGATCGCCTGCTCCTTGACCAGGGCGGCATAGCGCTGCGCCTTGAGCCGATTGGAGGCCAGCGTGGCCTGGGCCTGGGCCAGCGAGGCCTTGGCCGAGTTGACGTTGGCTTCGTAGGTACGGGGATCGATCTGGTAGAGCTGCTGCCCGGCCTTGACGTCACCGCCTTCGACGAAGTTGCGCTTGAGCAGGATGCCGCTCACCTGGGGACGGACCTCGGCGATACGGAAGGCCGAGGTGCGGCCGGGCAATTCGTCGGTCAGCGTCACGGTCCGCGGTTCGATGGTGACCACGCCGACTGCGACAGGCTTCTGCGGTTGTTGCTGTTCCTTGTTCTCCTGCTTGCCACAGGCGCCCAGGGCCAAGGCAATGGCCAGCAGGGCGGGAGCGAAGTAGGCATGCGCCGGCTTGATCTGCATATCAGAAGTCCTTGAAAGCTGGGTAATGAGCATGCGCAGCGCGCCTTGGGGATTCGCACCGGCTCGAGCATAGGAATTGTTATCAGGCCAATATACTTACATTCAGATCTGTTTGTAAATAACCCAAGCGCTGCACTTGAGCATTTTCAGCGACTGTAATCAGACTATTTGGTATAGCGCTTCGCACACAGCGCGGAGTAGGAACCGTGCGACCTGGGCAGCAGACCATGGGGCTCGAGGCGAGTTCTACCCATTCGCTCAGACGAGCGGCCACCGGGCCAGCAAAAATAACCGCACAGAAAAATGCCGGACGAATCCGGCATCTTGGGGTACCGATTGAAGGTGCCGTGTTACTGGCGAACACCTTCGAAGGACATCATCAGCTCCACGTCCTGGGACTTCGGCCCGAGGTCCTTCTGGATGTTGAAGTCCTTGAGCTTGAGGGTGGTGGTGCCCTCGAAGCCGGCGCGGTAGCCACCCCAGGGATCCTTGCCTTCGCCCAGGAAGTGGGCCTTGATGACGACCGGCTTGGTCACGCCGTTCAGGGTCAGGTCGCCCGCGACGTCGGCGGTGCCTTCGCCGGTGGGGGTGACCTTGGTCGACACGAAGGTGGCCTGCGGGTGGGCGGCGACGTTGAGGAAGTCGGCGCTGCGCAGGTGCTTGTCGCGCTCGGCGTGGTTGGTGTCGACGCTGTCGGTGTTGACGGTCACCTTGACCTTGTCGGCAGCCGGATCCTTGGGATCGAAGGTGAAGGCGCCGTCGAAGTCCTTGAAGGTGCCGTACAGCCAGCTGTAACCCAGGTGCTGGATACGGAACTGGATGAAGGCATGCTGGCCCTGCTTGTCGATCTTGTAATCGGCGGCCATGGCCTGACCAGCGCCCAGCAGAGCGGTACCCAGGGCCAGGGCGGCAACGGTTTTCTTCAGCATTGGATGGAGCTCCTAGTGGTGGAAAGGAAGGATCAATGCGGTGTATGGACCCGGCCGAGCATCCGGACCAGGGTGCCGTCGCGGTCGACGAAGTGGTGCTTGAGCGCGGCCAGCACGTGCAGACCGGCGAGGATGATCAGCGTCCAGGCGCACCAGAGATGGACCTTGCCGGCGATATCGGCCTGATCCTGCAGACCGCTCAGGGTCGCGGGAACCTTGAACCAGCCGAAGACATCGATGGCCACGCCATCGGCGGTGGAAATCAGATAGCCGGCCACCATCACGGTGAGCATCAGCGCATAGAGCAGCAAATGGCCGGCACCCGCGGCGCGGCGTACCAGGGGACTACCCTCGACCGGTGGCGGCGGGCTGACCAGACGCCAGAGCAGGCGCAGCACCAGAGCGATCAGTAGCAGGATGCCAGCGCTCTTATGCAATTCGGGGGCGGTGTGGTACCAGCTGTCGTAGTAGTCCAGGGTCCGCATCCAGAGGCCGGAGGCGAACATGGCGATGATCGCCAGGGCCATGACCCAATGCAGAACCAGACTGACCAGACCGTAGCGAAGGCCGTCGTTGCGCCAGTGCATCGCTTTTCTCTCCTGAAAAAGCCTTGCTTAAGACTAGCGGCAAACGTATCGAATGAAAGCGGAAAAACTGGCGAGGCAATATCGAAGGAATCGATGGATCGGACGGCGCCCTAGAGCGGCGCCCGATCCATCGGCGGCGCCGCGGGATGGGCGCCTGCGGTCAGGCGGGGATCAGAACGACCAGTGGAACAGCTTCCAGAAGAAGCCGTGCTCGCTGCTGGCCTTGGCCGGCGCGGCCTCGGCGGCCTTGGGCGCAGCGGCCGCCGGTTGCGCCGGCGCCTTGGTATCGGCACCGGCGACCACCGGAACCACGGCCTTGCCGGCCTTGAGGTCGCGGACCTGCTGCGCAGCGCGCTGACCACTGGCCAGGGCCCCTTCCAGGGTGCCCGGATGCAGCGGATCGGTGTGCTCGCCGGCGAAGATCATCCGGCCGGTGGGCTTTTCCCACAGCCGCCAGTAGCGGGTGATCTGCCCCGGACCATAGGCCAGATAGGCCCCGCCCACGCCCGGATCGCGGCTGTAGCGACGCACCTCGTAGCCGGAGAAGGCACCCCGCGCCTTGGGATAGAAGGCATGGAAGCGGATCAGCACCTGGTCGACCATCTGCTTGTCGCCGAAGGCCTGTACCAGCCGCGCGCTGTCGCCGGTCAGGTTGACCAGCACATTGGCGCCGCCCTTCACGTCCGGCTCCACCCACAGCATGCCCAGGCCCTGGTCGCTGTAGATCTCACCGCTCATGCGCGACTTGCTGTCCCACACCGGGGTCTTGAACTTGAGCAGGATCTGGTCGCGCCAGCCGTAGGTGGTGCCCTTGATCGCCGCCTGCTGGGTGGCGTCCAGCGCCGGGGTCATTTGTACCTGGCCGAGGGCGCGCAGCGGCACCGCCATGACCACGTAGTCGGCCTTGTAGCCGGTAGGGCCGGTCTTGACCGTCACGCCGTCCTTGTCCTGGACGATGCTCGACACCTTGTTGTCGGTCTTGATCGTCTTGATCTGCTTGGCGAAGGCCTGGGCCAGGACCTCGCTGCCACCGGGCAGGCGGGCGGCGCGCAGGTCCTTGTCGTCGACGCCGCGATAGACGCGGGTCTGCTGGGCGAGGTAGAGCAACGACAGTCGCGAGGGCTCGTCGTAGCGGGTCCGGATGCGCTGGTTGATCAGCTGACGCGCCAGCGGCGGCAGGTTCTGCTTGTCCAGCCAGGTGGCGGCGTTGATCTGGTCGAGAGCGTGCAGGGTCGGGGTGGCGATCGGCTGCAGCGGATCGCTGATGGCGGCGGCCAAGTCGTCCAGTGACTTGTCAACGCGCTTGAGCGCATCGGCCACGGCCGGCAGCTTCTGCGCCAGGTCGTCCTGGGAGTAGTACTGGCCTTCGATCAGGTAGCCCGGGGTGCGCACGAACGACGGCGCGTCCACGGTCTTGAGCTTGAAGGTGTCCAGGTAATGGTTGAGCACCGGCTGGGCCTTGGCATCGCCGATCCATTCGCTGGAGGCCAGGCCCGAGCGACCGCCCACCCGCGGGCCGGCTTCCAACAGAGTCACGTTCCAGCCGGCCTGCTGCAGTTCATAGGCCGAAGCCAGACCGGCCATGCCGGCACCGACCACGATCACCGAGGGGCCGCTGGGCGCGGCCGGCGCGGCAGCGGCCTTTTCCGGTGCCTTGTGCACCTCTTTGTGCGCTTCTTTATGCGCCTTCTCGGCGGCGCCTGCGCTCAGGCTGGTAGCGAATACGCCGGCTGCCAAGCAGACGGTAAAACCTGTCCAACGCGACGACATCTTTTCTAGACTCCTGGGACCGGGAAACGGCGGTGGCGCAGCATACGCGAGCGGCTCCGGAGCAACTAGCCGGCGCCACGACCGGCAATCGGCCCGCGCCTTGCTCCCGTCGTGCGGCCTGCCTTAGGCTTGCGCCCCCTTTTTCCGACGGGCCACCCGGCAGGAGTCGAGCATGACCAATCAAGACTGGATGCGCCGCGACCTGGAGGTGCTCTGGCACCCCTGCACCCAGATGAAGGATCACGAGCAACTGCCGGTGATCCCGATCCGCCGTGGCGAGGGGGTCTGGCTGGAGGACTTCGACGGCAAGCGCTACCTGGACGCCGTCAGCTCCTGGTGGGTCAACGTCTTCGGCCATGCCAATCCGCGCATCAACGCGCGCATCAAGGCCCAGGTCGACCAGCTGGAGCACGTCATCCTCGCCGGCTTCAGCCACCAGCCGGTGATCGAGCTGTCCGAACGCCTGGTCGCCCTGACCCCGGCCGGCCTCGACCGGGTGTTCTACGCCGACAACGGCTCCTCCTGCATCGAGGTGGCGCTGAAGATGAGCTATCACTACTGGCGCAACGTGGGCCAGCCGGAGAAACGCCGCTTCGTCACCCTGACCAACAGCTATCACGGCGAGACGGTGGCAGCCATGTCGGTGGGGGACGTGGCGCTGTTCACCGAGACCTACCAGGGCCTGCTGCTGGACACCCTCAAGGTGCCCAGTCCGGACTGCTACCTGCGCCCTGAGGGCATGGACTGGGAAACGCATTCGCGGCAGATGTTCGCGCACATGGAACGCACCCTGGCCGAGCATCACCGGAGCGTCGCCGCGGTCATCGTCGAGCCGCTGATCCAGGGCGCCACCGGCATGCGCATGTACCATCCGGTCTATCTGCGCCTCCTGCGCGAGGCCTGCGACCGCTATGGTGTGCACCTGATCCACGACGAGATCGCCGTGGGCTTCGGCCGCACCGGGACGATGTTCGCCTGCGAACAGGCCGGCATCCGCCCGGATTTCCTCTGTTTGTCCAAGGCCCTGACCGGCGGCTACCTGCCGCTGGCCGCCTGCCTGACCACCGACGAGGTCTACCAGGCCTTCTACGCCGACTACGACACCCTGCGCGCCTTCCTGCATTCCCACAGCTACACCGGCAATCCGCTGGCCTGCGCCGCCGCCCTGGCGACCCTGGACATCTTCGCCGAGGACGACGTCATCGTGGCCAACCAGCCGCTGGCCCGGCGCATGGCCGAGGCCACCGCGCACCTGGTCGAGCATCCCCAGGTCGGCGAGGTACGCCAGACCGGCATGGCCCTGGCCATCGAGATGACCGCCGACAAGGCCCGCCGCACGCCCTATCCCTGGCAGGAAAGACGCGGCCTCGCCGTCTACCAGCACGCCCTCTCCCGTGGCGCCCTGTTGCGCCCGCTGGGCAACGTGGTCTACTTCCTGCCGCCCTATGTGATCACCCCGGAGCAGATCGACTTCCTCGCCGAGGTGGCGACCCAGGGCATCGACCTGGCAACCCGCACCTCGGTCAGCGTCGCCCTGAGTGATCTGCACCCCAACCACCGCGATCCCGGCTGATCTGGAGTCCGCCATGCGTCTCACCCGCTGCCACCTCGACCTGCCCCTGGCCCTCGGCCGTCTGGAGCTGCCCGAAGCCCAGGCCCACTACCTGGGCCGCGTGTTGCGCCTGGCGCCGGGAGATGCCGTGCAACTCTTCGACGGCAGCGGCCGGGAATACCTGGGCCAGGTCGCCGAGGTGGGCAAGAAGACCCTGAGCGTGGAGCTCACCGAAGAACTGGCCGGCCAGCCCGATTCGCCGCTGCAGATCCACCTAGGCCAGGGCCTGTCCCGTGGCGAGCGCATGGACTGGGCGATCCAGAAGGCCACTGAACTGGGCGTGGCCGAGATCACCCCGCTGGTCAGCGAACGTTGCGAGGTCCGCCTGAAGGACGAACGCGCCGACAAGCGCCTGCAGCACTGGCGCCAGGTGGCCATCAGCGCCTGCGAGCAGTGCGGGCGCTCCAGCGTGCCGCTGATCCATCCGCCGCAACTGCTGAGCGATTGGCAGGCCAGCGTGGCCGCCGACCTCAAGCTGGTGCTGCACCCGGTAGCCGAACCCCTGGAAAGCCATGCCCGCCCCGCCCGCCTGGCGCTGCTGATCGGCCCGGAAGGCGGGCTGAGCGATGCCGAGGTCACCGCGGCACGCGCCGCTGGTTTCCAACCCGCGCGCCTGGGCCCGCGGGTACTGCGCACCGAGACCGCGCCGGTGGTGGCCCTGAGCGTCGCCCAGCAACTCTGGGGGGATTTCCAGACGCCGTGAGCTGGACGCAGGTCCAGCACCGGCGAACCGGGTCGTGTAACGTGGTCCAACTCTTCCCCAACGGATGTTCCCGGAGCTCTGGATGACCCTGCCTTCTCGCCCCTACGCCGCCTTCCTGTTCGACATGGATGGCACCCTGCTCACCAGCGTGGCCTCCGCCGAGCGCGCCTGGAGCACCTGGGCACTCGGCCACGGGATAGACCCCGCGGCCGTCCTCGCCGTCATGCACGGCGTGCGGGCGGTGGAGACGGTAAAACGCTTCGCGCCCGCGGGAGCCGATATCGCCGCCGAGGTCCAGGCCATCACCGAGCTGGAGATTGCCGATGTCGCCGACATCCAGGAAATCCCTGGCGCCGCCACCTTCCTGGCCAGCCTGCCAGCCGGCCGTTGGGCGCTGGTGACCTCCGCCTCGCGCCGTCTGGCCGAGGTTCGTCTCGCGGCGGCCGGCATGGCCCTGCCACCGGTGATGATCTGCGCCGAAGACGTCACCCAGGGCAAGCCCGCGCCGGATTGCTTCCAGGCGGGCGCGCGCAAGCTGGGCGTGGACATTACCGATTGCCTGGTATTCGAGGATGCCCATGCCGGCTTCGCCGCGGCCAAGGCGGCCGGCGCCGATGCCGTGGCCATTACCGCCACCCATCGCGAGCCGCTGGACTTGGGTCTGCCGACACTCCGCGATTATCGCGGCGTCAGCATCAGGCTCGATGAAACGGGCGCCATGCGGCTCTCCCAGCAGGACTAGAAGACGCCTGCCGCGGCGAGTCGCTCTTCCACCCCGATCAGGTCGGGGATGCGCGCCGTGCCGCCTTCGTAGGCGACGGCGCCCAACTCCAGGGCGGCCAGGGGCACTTCGGCAGCGGCCAGCTCGGGAGTGATGCGCAGCGAGCGCGGGATACTGCGGATCAGCAGGGCGAGGAATCGCACCCGGTCACGCCCACCCAGGGCATTGAGGATGGCCACGCGGGCATGGCGGTCACCATCGAATTGCGCGGCGCTGCCACTGGATAGCGCCTCGAAGCTGATCAACGGCAGCCGCAGGTCGCGCCAGGCCACCTGGCCCAGGCACCAGTCGGGTTGCACCGGCAGCGGACGGATCTCGCGGCACGGCACCAGCTCGGCGACCGCTGCGTTGGGCAGCAGCAGGGTGCGATCGGCCAGGGTCAACAGCAGACCGGTCAGATGTTCGGCGGCGGGAGTGGCGGTCGACATGGCGATGTCCTTCAGCTGTGCTGCTCGGCCAGTCGCGCCACCAGCGCTTCGGCCAGGCCGCGGGGATCGGCGGTAAAGGTCGCAAGACCGGATTCACGCAGGCTTTCCGGCATGCTGGAGGCCACGCAGGTACTGGCAGACTGGGTCCACAGGGTACCGCCACGGCGGCGGACGTAGGGCGCCGAGGCGGTGCCGTCATTGCCCATGCCGCTGAAGACGATGACGCCACAGCGCGCGCCGAAATGTTGCGCCAGGTTGAGCATCATCTGGCTGATCGAGGGGGTATAGGGCTCCGGCCAGGCCCGCTCGATGATCTCGAGGCCGCCCTTGGCGCTGAAATTGAGCTCCTGCTGCGTCGGCACCACCACCACCTCGCCACAGCGTATCGGCTCCCCCGGACGGACGCCCTGGATATGCCATTGGCTGTGACGACCCACCGCGCGCAAGAGGCTGGCGGCGAAGCCATCGCCAATGTGCTGGGCATAGAGGAAGCCCACCGGCAATCCACCTGGCAAGGCATCGAGAAACGCCTTCACCGCGGCCGGACCGCCGATGGAGGCGGCCAGCAACCAGACCTCGGGCGCCGGATCGCCAGCGGGCAACGGCAGGTTGGCCAGCGGCTCGGGCAGGGTCAGGCGCGGCGGGCGCGGCTGATCCTGCAGCAGGCTCTCCAATGCGGGCCCGACCGCGGCAACCGGATCGCCGATCAGCCGCTTGAGCTTGCCGATCAGGCGTCTTTCCCATTGGGTGAAGGGATCGGTGAAGCGCTCCGGCGCCTGCCCCTCACCGAACAGGATGGGCACCTCGGCCTCTTCCAGCAGGACGTCCACCAGCGGCGATTCCTCCGTCTGGCTCAGGTCGATCAGCCACAGATCGGTCTCTACCCCGGGCCATGCGGCTTCGTCGAAACGCTCGGGATCGCTGTTGAGGACGACGTTATAGCCATTGTCGGCCAGCACCTGCTGCAGCACATGGCGCTGCAGCGGGCTGTCGGCCAGGATGGCGACGCGGGCGGTAGGCATCTCAGTCATGTTCCCTGACCAGTCGATGAATATGAGCCAGGAGTTCACTCTCCTGGTAAGGCTTGCCCAGGTACTCGTCCACGCCCAGGCTGAGGGCACGCTCCCGGTGTTTTTCGCCGGTACGCGAGGTAATCATCACGATGGGCAGGTCCTTGAGGCGCGCATCGTGGCGGATCAGGGTGGCGACCTCGAAGCCGTCCATGCGGGGCATCTCGATGTCCAGCAACAGGATGTCCGGTTGGCGTTCCTGGAGCTGGGCGATGGCATCCACCCCGTCCTTGGCGGTGAAGACTTCCATGCCGTGACGCTCCAGCAGGCGGCTGGTGACCTTGCGCACCGTGACCGAATCGTCCACCACCATGACCAGCGCCGGGCGGGTGGCCTGGGTGGTCGACGGCAGGCTGTGCGCCAGCCGCTGGCCCTCGTCGGCACCGTGCTGGCTGCGGATCATGGCCAGCAGGTCGAGAATCACCACCACCCGACCGTCGCCGAGCAGGGTGGCGCCGGACAGTCCCGGCACCCCGGCGAACTGCGGCCCCAGGCTCTTCACCACGATTTCGCGCGAGCCGGCCACCGCATCCACCTGCACCGCCACGGCGTATTCAGCCGAGCGCACCAGTACCACCGGCAACGGCAGGCTCTGACCGGTCAGCTTGGGATGCTGGCCATTGCCGAGCAGGTGACCGAGGTAGCGCAGGTCGTACTGCTGGCCGCCGTATTCGAAGGCGCCGGCCCCTGGACGGTAGTAGCGTTCGAGGTCGGCGGCGGTGATGCGGACGATGCCCTCGATGGTGTTCAGCGGCACGGCGTAGAGATCGTCGCCGGCATGCACCATCAGCGCCCGGTTCACCGACACGGTGAACGGCAGGCGAATGGTGAAGCGCGTCCCCTCGCCCGGCACGCTATGGATATCCATGCTGCCGCCGAGTTGCTTCACCTCCTGGTGCACCACGTCCATGCCCACGCCACGCCCGGAAATCTGGGTGACCGTCGGCGCCGTGGAGAAGCCGGATTCGAGGATGAACTGCAGCAGCTCCTGATCGGCAAGCATCGAGTCTTCCGCCATCAGGCCGCGTTCGATGGCCTTGCGACGCACCGCGGCCAGATCGATTCCGTGACCATCGTCGGCCAGGGTGAGGATGATGTCCCCCCCCTCGCGACGCAGGTCCAGGCTGATGACGCCCTCGGCCGGCTTGCCGGCGCGCTGGCGTGCGGCGGCGTCCTCGATGCCGTGGTCGATGGCGTTGCGCAACATGTGCTCCAGGGGCGGGATGATCCGCTCGAGCACCGTGCGATCCAGCTCGCCCTCGGCGTTGCCCACCCGCAGCTCGACCGGCTTGTCCAGTTCGCCGCTGACCTGGCGGACCACCCGGTGCAGTCGCGGCACCATGCGCTCGAAAGGCACCATGCGCGTCTGCATGAGGCTTTCCTGCAACTCGGTGTTGACCCGTGCCTGCTGCAGCAGCAGCGTTTCGGCATCGCGGTTGCGCTGGCCCAGGGTGTTCTTCAGATCCAGCAGGTCGGAGGCGGACTCGAACAACGCCCGGGACAGTTGCTGCAGCTGGGAGTAGCGATCCAGCTCCAACGGATCGAAATCCTCGTAGCCAACACGGTCGACGTCCTCGTGGTGACGACTGATGATCTGCGCCTGGGTTTCGGTGTCCAGACGCCGCAACTGATCGCGGACCCGCTCGATGGTGGCTTCCATCTCGCCCAGGGTGCTGCCGATATCGCTCACCTGTTGCTCGACGCGACCGCGGAAGATCGACGTCTCGCCCGCCAGGTTGACCAGTTGCTCCAGCAGTGCCGCCGGGACGCGCACCAGCTCCTGGGAGGCGCGCCGCTGCGTCGCCTGCTGGCGAGCCTGCTGCAGGCGCTGGACGAAGGGCAGGACGGCGGGCGTAGCGCTGGATGGCTCCGGCGCGACCATGACCGGCGCGATCTCGGTGATTGCGGCGGGCTCGGACGCCGTTTCGGGCGGGATTTCGTCGAACGACTCGGCGGCCATGCTCTCGGGCGCGGCCGCGCCTGAGACCTCGTCGCCCAGGGTCTCGACCGCCGGCAGCGCGGCGATGTCGTCATCCGCCTCGTGATCGCCTGGCGTCTCGGCAACCGCTGCGGCGGCCTGGCCGGGTGCCGATAGCTGGGCAACGGCCGCTTGCAGCTGATCGACGCCCTTCACCGCCAGGTCGCGAACCTGGGCACCCTCGCCCTCCGCCATTGCGAGCGAACGCAGTTCGGCCAGTTGCTGCTCGAGGCCGTGGGCCTGCTCGCCCAACTCAGGCAGACCCGCCAGGCGCGCACCACCCTTGAGGGTGTGCAGGCAACGCAACAGTTCGTCCACCGCCAGGTCGGGCGCCTTGGCCCAGTGACTCAGGGCACCATCCATGCTGGCCAGCAGATCCTGGGCCTCCTCGATGAAGATCTCGAGGATTTCCGGATCCGTGTCTGCGTCGAAGAGCGGAGCGGAAGGAGCAGCGGGCGTGGTCGCGACCACGGTTTCGCTGGCGGCGACCGGCTGCTCACGGTAATCGCGCAGGGCCTCGATCAAGTCCCCGGCGGATTCTGGCGGCAGGCCCTGGGCGAGCGCTTCGAGCTGCTCGTGCAGGCGGTCATGGCAAAGATGCAGCAGGCCAACCAGGTTCGGCCCGGCCTTGATCCGGTCCCGGGCCAGGCCCTCGTAGAAGGCTTCCAGGGCGTGGGCGAGATCGCCGATGGCATCCACTTCGGCCAGGCGTGCCCCTCCCTT
Source organism: Pseudomonas oryzihabitans (assembly GCF_006384975.1). Lineage (NCBI taxonomy): Bacteria > Pseudomonadati > Pseudomonadota > Gammaproteobacteria > Pseudomonadales > Pseudomonadaceae > Pseudomonas > Pseudomonas oryzihabitans. The sequence goes on along the minus strand of NZ_CP021645.1, from coordinate 4,454,101 downwards.
GAGGGTATGCAGATCTCGCAACAGGGATTCCAGCTCCAGGCCATTGCGCGGATCGGCCTCCCAGGCCCGTAGCGAGGCGGCCATGCTGTCCAGCAGGTCACGGCTTTCCTCGATGTAGATGGCCAGCAACTCGGCGTCCGGTCCCTCTTCATCGGGCAAGGCCGCCGCTTCGGGCCGCGGCTCCGTGACCGACTCCTCAGCCAGGGCGGCACTCGCGTCCTCGGGCGGGCTCGGCTCGGTCTCTTGAGGCGCCGGAACCTCCTCCGCTACAGGCGTCAGGTCTTCGGGGTGTCCGGCCCGGATGCGCTGGAGTCTGGCGATGCATTCGCCACAGTCGCTGACCGGCTGGTCTGCGGCCAATTCCTCGAGTTGTTCGGCCAGGCAGGCATGGGCCCCGCGCAGCGGAGCGCTCAATTCGGCGCCACCCGCGAGGCGACCGTCGAGCAGGCCTTCGTAGATGGCATCCAGCTCCCCGGCCAGCGCGGCTATCGGGGCAATCTCGGCGAGGTGGGCACCGCCCTTGAGGGTATGCAGATCCCGTTGCAGGGTGCCGAGGTGGAAAGGCTGTTGCGGCTCCACCAACCAGCGCTCCAAGGCCCGGTCGGCGCTATCCAGCAGATCCAGGGCTTCTTCCAGGAAGATCAGCTGGATTTCGTGATCAAAGTCTTCCGGCGCGTCCGCAGCCGGCTCCGACGCCTCTGCTGCCGGAGCATCCTCAGCCGCAGCGTGTCGCTCTGCAGATTCGCGATCGACTTCGGTTTCAGGCTCGGCTTCGGCTTCGGCTTCGGCTTCGGCTTCGGCTTCGGCTTCGGCTTCGGCTTCGGGATTGACGTCGAGCTCGAGCGCAGATGCCACTGGCGTTGCGGTTTCGGCGTCGAAAGAGGACTCGGGCTCCGCCTCCGCCAGCAGCGTGGTCGCCATGATGGGCAGGTCGCCAAGAATACCCACCAGCAAGGCGCGCAGGGCCTCGATCCGCTCGTCATAGGGCGTGGCCCGCATGCCACCGGCCAACTGGTTGAGCATGCTGATCAGGGCTTCCTGGGCGTCTTCCGCCTCGCGGAAGAAGGCGTCATCGGCGGGCAGCGAACCGCTGGCCACGGCGGCAAAGACCGCCTGCAAGGCTTCGGCGAGTTGCTCGACATCGACCAGGCCGACCCGTGCGGCGCAGTCGGCGAAGGTGTTCAGGCGCTCGGCCAGCAGATCTGGGCAGGCCTCGGTCGGACCGCCCAGGCGCCAGGCGCTCAGATGCTCGTCCACCTCCAGCAATAGGTCCATCGCCGGCATGAGGAAATCGTCCAGGCGCAGCGTATCGCCACGCTCCGGCACTGGCGCCTCGGGTACCGGCAAGGCCAGATTCAGCTGTTCCAGCAAGGTCTCGCATTCGGCGATCAGCTCCGGCGCCCCGGTCAAGGGCTCGGCCAAAGTGCCGTCTTCGAGGGTCGCCAGCCGCCCTTCCAGCAGGGTCGCACCGCCGTCCAGCAAGGCTCGCTCCGGCGCGGCGAAGGGCACATGGGCGACCTTGTATTCCCTGGCCAGCCGCTCGAGCGCCGAGGCCAGCTCGGCCACGGGCGAACTGCCGGCCATGTGGGCACTGCCCTTCAAGGTATGCAGCGCCCGCAGGAGATTGTCGGATACCGGTAGGCTGGTATCGGCCTCGCCGTGCTCCAAATAGCGGCGAACGGTCTCGAGATGGGCCTCGGCTTCGGTCCGGAAGATATCCAGCAACTGGGTATCCGCCTCATTGGTGACCTCGTCCGGGGCCTGGGCAGCATCCTCGGCCTCGGCAAGCTCCACCTCGACCAGGGGCAGCTCCGCCAGCTCGGCAGCGGCGGGCAGCGCACTACTGCGCTCGGGCAGCGCCTCGTTGAGGGCCAAGGCATGGGCCGCCTGGGCCAGCCAGTCCACGTCGTCACGCTGGCGCTGACGCTGCTCGGCGTACTCCGTCACCAACTCCGGCAACAGCGCACAGACATCGTCCACCACCCGTTGCACGGCGGGACTATGGGCAACACTGTGGTCCAGCCGGCGATTGAGCAGATTCTCCAGCGCCCAGGCCAGCTCGCCGATGACCAGCGCCTGCACCATGCGGCCACTGCCCTTGAGCGTATGGAAGTTGCGCCGCAATTCGGCGAGGGCGGGCCGGGCCTCGGGATCGGCGTGCCAGACGGGTAACCAGTGCTCCAGCTCCGCCTGGACGTCACCGGCCTCTTCGATGAAGACCTCGCGCAGTTCCTCCTCCACCGGCTCGGCATCGGCGGGGGGCGGCAGCAGCGCAAGCGGCACCTGCGCCGCCGGCGGATTGATGGGATCGACCGAGGCGGCCAACACCTCGGCGACCGAGCCCGGCGCCGAACTCGCCGGTGCCAAGGCCTCCAGTTCGAGCCCGGCCAACAACTCTTCGGACTCTTCGCTATCCGCGTGGTGGCTGACCGGCGGCTCGTGGTCGAGCGCCGTCGTCTCGCTCGGAAGGTCGAGCATCAATAGCTCGTCTTCGTCGCTCGCCGCCTCGCTGAGCGGGAGAGGCTCCAGCCCCTCTTCCTGGCGCTCCTCGCGATCCGCGGCGGGCGGCTCGGTGAGCTCCCAGGACTCTTCGCTCTCGATCTCCGAGACGTCCGGCAAGGGCACGTCGACCGCGCTGGACGCCTGGGATGCAGCCTCCAGCGGCGATTCCTCCCCTGCCGCCCTGGGCGGATAACCGAGCGCGATCAGGCTTTCGTCGGCGATGTCGAGAATCATGTCGTGGGGTGTGGAGGGATCCTCGGCCAGCCGCTCCAGGTAATACTCGACGCTGGTGATGGCATCGGCCAGGGTGTCCAGGCTCTGCCAATCAGGAACCGCCTGCTTGCCCAGCAGTTGTTCACCGATGTAGTCGTTGGCGGCCTGCACCTGGGCGGCGGCCCGCTCCAGGGGGATCATCGCCAGACCACCCCGTACCTGGGTCAGCAACAGCGGCACCGGCTCCAGATGGACATGGTTCCACTGGGAGGCGATGAATTCGATGATGGCGTCCTTGGACTGCTCCAGCCCATTGCGCGCCTCGCGAATCACCACCCGGTGCAACTGATCGATATCCGTGGTGGGCAGCCGGCTTTCCTCGGCATCCCCCACCTCGTTGCCACTGACCATGCCGGCCAGGGTGGCCTCCACATAGAGCAGCGCTCCGGCGATATCCATCAGCGCGGCATCGCTGGGATCGCGGACGCCCTCGGCCAATTCGCCGACGGCCTCGTACTGCTCGAGTACCACCTTGCGCGGCTGACCGAAGCCCAGCACCGCCAGGGTATCGGCGATCTGCTTGAGCGGTGCCAGCAGGCCGCGCAGGGCGGCGATCTCCCCGCGGTCGCTGCGCACGAAGAGGTCGAGGTTATCCTTGATCTGCACCAGCTCTTCGCAGAGCGCGGTGACCACCGAACGCATGGCCTCGCGATCCGGTCCCACGATCCGCGACCGCTCGAAGCCCACCAGCTCGGCATCCGGCAGCGCCTCGTCCAGGCGGTAATGGGCCTTTAGCGTGGCGATGCGCGGACTCTGTACCGGCGCCTTGGCCAGATAGAACAGCATATTCTTCAGCAGGTCCGCCGGCGCCGGCTGGTTGAGCGTCACCACACCATCAGTGATCAGGCGCTTCAACTCGCGATCAAGCTGTCGCAACAGGCCGCGGATCGAGCTGCTGTTGTCCAACTCGCCGGCCTTGAGCAACTCGATCAGTCCCGCGGCCACCGGCCAGAGCGCGCCGAAGGGCGAACCGGCGCAGAGCTGGTCCAGGCGCTCGAATACCCGGGACAGATAATCCAGGTGCAGCGGGACGTCATGGTCGCGGAACAGCCCAACCTGAGCACCTTGCAGGGCCTGGCGCAACTTGCGCAGCCTGGGCAGCCAATCCGGCGACGCCCGGTCGGCCAGCTCCGCCTCGCTCAGCGACAGCGGGGTGGCGGACAGGTCTGGCGAGAACAGGCTGGTTTCCGACAGCAGCTTTTCGCCACGCGCCGAACGCAGATCGTTGAGCAGCGGCAGAATGGCCAGCGGCAGGTCGCGCCGGGCTTCCAGTACCCGTTCGAGATAGGGCGGCACCTGCAGGATGGCCTGCATCAGCACTTCCAGCGCCTCGTCGGTACTGGTCACGCGCTCTTCGTAGAGCGCCTGCAGCAGCAGCTCCATTTCCTCGGCCAGCAGGGCGGCGCCGTAGAACTCCACCATCTGCAGGGTGCCGTAGACCTGGTGCACGTAGGTCCGGCAAAAGCCCAGGCGGCTACGGTCCTGAGGGTTGTCGACGAACGCCTCGAGCGCCTTGCGGGCCTGCTGCAAGGTCTCGGCGATCTCTCCCTTGACCCACTCGAGAGCTACGTAGTCGTGTCGATCGATCATCTCGGCTCCTGTCATGCCGGGCAGTCCGCCTGGCGGGTAAAGGCCAGGACCTCGGGATGCTCGACGGGTATCAGTTGCGGATGGCTCCAATTGCTCACCTCACCGACACCCAGAACCAACAGCCCACCCGGTGCAAGCCGCTGGACCAGCTGGTTGAGCAGGTCTCGACGCAGCCAGCGGCGGAAATAAATCAGCAAATTCTGACAAAAAATGACATTGAAACCCTGCAACGGAGCCTGGCTCAGCTCCAGCACATTGAGCCGGGCGAAACACAGTCGATCGGCCAGCCGGGAACAAATCTCGAAGGTGCCGTCTTCGCGGGCCCGGAAATAGCGCTCGCGCAACGGAACGGGCACGCCGTCCAGGCGCTGACGACTGAAGGTGCCCTGCCGGGCCTGACGCAGGGCCTCGCTGCTGATGTCCGTACCGGTCAGCGCGAATGTCATGGGGTGCCCCTGCCGGGATAATACTTCGGCGGTGCTGATGGCCATCGAAAACGCTTCCTCTCCACTGGCACAGCCTAGACTCCACAGTGCCAGACTGCTGCCTCCGGCAGCCTGGGCGAATTCGCTCACATAGGCTTCCAGTAGGGCGAACGACGGCGGGTGACGAAAGAAGCGGGTCGCCTGGATGGTCAGCCGATCGAGCAGGCGGACCCACTCGATCCGTCCGCTGACCCCGCCGCAGACGATCCGGTAGTAGCCGTCGTAGTCCGAAATTTCCAACTCACGCATGCGGGCGGCCAGGTGGATCTGCAAGAAACTGCGCTGGCGATCATCCAGTACCATCCCGGCGCGCGATTCGAGCAGTTCCCGCCAGCGCTGGAAGTCCGCATCCGGCAGCTCGGGAGCACGGCACAACGCCCAACTCGACTCCCTTTCCACGTCTCCCCCTCGCCACGCACCGCTGTGGCTGATGCGTTCAGCCCAGCGGCTGCTCGTTCGGCAGATTGAAACCCGATACCGAACGCCGCATCTCGCTCGCCAGCTTGGCCAGCTCGCCGATGCTGCGCGCCGTAGCGGTGGTACCGGCCGAGGTCTGCGAGGTGATCTCCTGAATGACGTTCATGGTGCTGGAGATGTGGCTGGCGGACGAGGATTGCTGCCGGGCGGCATTGGAGATGTTCTGGATCAGGCCGGCCAGGATCTGGGACACCTTCTCGATCTCCTCCAGCGCAACCCCGGCGTCCTGTGCCAAAGCGGCACCGCGCACCACTTCCGAAGTGGTCTGCTCCATGGAGATGACCGCCTCGTTGGTATCGGTCTGGATCGCCTTGACCAGGGCTTCGATCTGCTTGGTGGCGCCCGAAGAGCGTTCGGCCAGTCGCTGCACCTCGTCGGCGACCACGGCGAAACCACGGCCAGCGTCACCGGCCATGGAGGCCTGGATCGCCGCGTTGAGTGCCAGGATGTTGGTCTGATCGGCGATGTCGTTGATCAGGCCGACGATGTCGCCGATCTCCTGGGAGGACTCACCCAGTCGCTTGATCCGCTTGGCGGTGTCCTGGATCTGCTCGCGGATGTTGTCCATGCCGATGATGGTGTTGTGCACCACCTGGTTGCCCTTGTTGGCGATGGCCACGGAGCGCTCCGCCACCGCGGTGGATTCGGAGGCGTTGGTGGACACCTGGTCGATGGACACCGCCATCTCGTTGATCGCCGCGGAAGCCCCGGCGATCTCCTGGGCCTGGTGCTCCGAGGCCTCGGCCAGCACGGTCGCGGTGTCCTGGGATTCCTGGGCGGCGGCGGCCACCTGCACGGCGGTCTGGTTGATGGTTTCCACCAGTTCGCGCAGTTGGTCGATGGAGTAGTTGATGGAGTCGGCGATGGCGCCGGTGAAGTCCTCGGTCACCGTGGCCTGCACGGTCAGGTCACCATCGGCCAGGTCGGCGATTTCGTCCAGCAAGCGCAGAATGGCGGTCTGGTTGCGCTGGTTCTTCTCGTCGGTCTCGGCCAGGCGCCGGCGGGTGTCGCGCACCAGGATATAGCCGATGCACAGAATGGCGCCGAGGGCGATGAACACCAGCAGATAGCTGCCCACGGTATTGATCTTGCGGCTCTGGGCCAGGGCGGCGTAGCCGGCGTTCAGCTCGGATACGGAACCGAGCAACGCCTGGGAGCCGGTGTAGATCTGGCCCACGGCAGAGCGGATCTGCAGCAGCTCGGGCGAGGTGGCCAGGATCTCGTCGACGTTACCGGAGACGAATTCGAATAGCTTGTTGGCCTCGTTCAGCCGCCCGACCGCCTCGGGGTCGGTGACCTTGGCGATACCCATGGAGGCATTGCCGTCACGCATGGCCTTCAGTACCCGGCCGAACAGGCTGGCATCGCGGCCGAAGCTGTCGGCGGCCTGCACCGCGGCCTCGTCGCCGGTGAGGATTTTGTTGATGGAACCCAGGATACGCTCGGCGAGCAGCGATTGGCGCTGAGCGACCACTACCTGACTGGCAGGCGCACCCCGCTCGATCAGGATGTCGACGATTTCTTCGTTCTCGACCTGTAGCTGGGGAATGGTATCGGCCAGGGCGCTGGCGAGCTGGTGCAGCGACAGCACCGTCTGCTCGCTTTTCAGCATGGTATCGACCTGGCTACGCAAGGTACTCCATTGCCCTTCCACGGTGTCCATACGGGCGCCGAGCAAGGCTGGCGACGGCGGCAGCCCCGTTTGCGGATCGCCGTTACGCAGAATGTTCCAGCGCCGCTCGAACTCGGCCCGGGCCACGCGCAGGTCCTTGAAGGCATCGGCCTTGCCGGTCGAGGCCTCGCTGGCGCTCTTGGCGAGCTGCTGCGAAAGAATCCGCAGCTCGGTCGCCTGGGCCTGGTATTGGCTGTCGTAGCCGGCCTGGGTGCTGAGGTAGGCGAAGTTGGCGAACAGCAGCACGATCGCGACGATCAGCACCACGAACATGCCCGCGACCCACGCGTTGAGTTTCCCGGTATTGAGTTTGTTCATCAGCGGCCCCCGCCTGGACCTTGGTTCCTTTAGTTCTATCCTTGTCGGCCGACGCGCTGCTTCGTTCGAAACCAGTCTGCGCCGTCCTACCCCCATCCGTCGGTGACGGTTCCTGCCATCCCGATGCCGATCCTACCGAGGTCGTGGTGAAGCCCTGGGCCTCACGCTGCAACGTCCATGAATTCGGGATGCGCAACCAGGGCGCGCGGGCTGCACACGAGCCATGGCACGTCGCGCTGGAAGATGCCTTCCAGAAAGAATTGCAGGCCCGGCGGCACGCTGTCGTCGTGCTCGCGATAGGCTCCGATGTCGAAATGCTGCATGCCCAGGACTTCGTCAACCGCCAATCCGACGAAGAGATCGCCATGATCGACGATCAGGATGCGCCGTTGCTTGCGCAACGCCTGGATCTTCACCCCCAGGAACTGACCGAGATCGGCTATCGGCAGCAGACGACCGCGCACATTGGCCACGCCCTTGAGCCAGGGCTTCACCCCGGGCAGCGCCGTGAAACGCGGCTCCGGCAGGATTTCGCTGACTTCTCCCATGGGAATCACGAAGCGTAATTCACCCAGCCGAAAGCCGATGCCACTCCAGGTCTGCTGGTTTTCCTGCTGCGCCGGCAAACCCGCTGCGCGCTCGCGGCAACGTAGATCGATCAGGCGCAGGAGTTCATAGGGGGTGGTGGCGTCGCTCATAGGATTCCCTGCCCATCAGGGCGCAGCCGCGGAAAACGGACGTAAGACGTCAGCCCTGCAATACACCGGCCAGGGTGCGCAGCAATGTATCTTCGTCGATCGGCTTGGTCAGGTAATCCTTGGCGCCCTGGCGCTTGCCCCAGACCTTGTCGGTTTCCTGGTCCTTGGTGGTGACGATGACCACCGGGATGTGGCTGGTCTCGGCATCCTTGGTCAACTGACGGGTGGCCTGGAAGCCATTGAGACCCGGCATGACGATATCCATCAGCACCGCATCCGGTTTCTCCTGCCGCGCCAGGGCGACCCCATCCGCGCCGTTCTCGGCCTTGAGTACCTGATGGCCATGCTTTTCGAGCATGGCGGTGAGCTTGTACATCTCGGTGGGAGAGTCGTCGACGATCAGAATTCGAGCCATGAAAATTTCCTACTAGATTGAATCACCCGTCCCAGGGCACTCAGGACGCTTGTTCGAGCGGTGTGAAGCTGGGGACGTGGGTCTTGATCGCACCGATCAGCTCTTCTTTGCTGAAGGGTTTGGTGAGGTACTGGTCAGAGCCGACGATGCGACCCTTGGCCTTGTCGAAGAGGCCGTCACGCGATGACAGCATGATGACGGGTGTCGCGCGGAAGGCGCTGTTGTTCTTGATCAGCGCGCAGGTCTGATAGCCATCCAGTCGCGGCATCATGATGTCCACGAAGATGATGTGCGGATGACTGTCGGCGATTTTGGCGAGGGCATCGAAGCCATCGATGGCGGTGATGACCTCGCAGCCAACTTTCTTGAGCAAGGTCTCGGCGGTGCGACGAATCGTCTTCGAATCGTCAATCACCATGACCTTGAGCCCTTCCGAATACTGTTCCATGTTCAAGCTACCGGCTCATCGTCGATGAAACGTGAATAATGTCGATCAGAGGGCACCGTGGCGGCGCCTCTTTGTAGCACACAATACCGTGACCTACCACGCAGATCCCCTGGTCGCGGACCATCGGCCCGCAGCCTGCGACGATCGCGCGAGCATTGGCACTCAAGGGGATCCAGAGGCTATCCTGGCGCCTTGCCCACGTATAGCCGAGGTCTAGCGCCAATGAGTATCCGCCTGGGGATCGTCATGGATCCCATCGAACGCATCTCCTACAAGAAGGATAGCTCCATGGCCATGCTGTGGGCGGCCAAGGCACGCGGCTGGACACTACATTATTTCGAAATGCAGGACTTGTACCAGGTCGACGGGGAAGCCCGTGGTAGAGGCCGGCAGCTGGACGTGTTCCAGGACCCGGAGCGCTGGTTCGCCTTCGGTGAGAGCGTCGATCTGCCGCTGCGTGAACTGGACGTGATCCTGATGCGCAAGGACCCGCCCTTCGACAACGAATTCGTCTACGCCACCTATCTGCTGGAGCAGGCCGAGCGGGGTGGCACCCTGGTGGTCAACCGCCCCGCTAGCCTGCGCGACTGCAACGAGAAATTCTTCGCCACCCTGTTCCCCGAACTGTCCCCGCCGACGCTGGTGAGTCGTCGCGCCGACATCATTCGCGAATTCGCCCGCGCGCACGGCGACGTCATCCTCAAGCCGCTCGACGGCATGGGCGGCAGCTCGGTGTTCCGTCATCGCGAAGGCGACCCCAATCTCTCGGTCATCCTGGAAACCCTCACGGCGCACGGCACCCAGCAGATCATCGCCCAGCGCTACCTGCCGGGCATCAAGGACGGCGACAAGCGCATCCTGATGGTCGATGGCGAGCCGGTGGAATATTGCCTGGCACGGATTCCGGCGCAGGGCGAGACGCGCGGCAACCTGGCCGCCGGTGGGCGGGGCGTGGCCCAGCCGCTGTCGGCGCGGGATCGCGAGATCGCGGCCACGGTGGGGCCGGAGCTGCGCAAGCGTGGCCTGCTGTTCGTCGGCCTCGACGTGATCGGCGAGCACCTGACCGAGATCAACGTCACCAGCCCGACCTGCATCCGCGAGATCGATGCGGCCTACGACACCCGGATCGCCGAGCGACTGATGGATGTGATCGCGCAGAAACGCGCGGGCTGAAGCGGCCGTCCATGCCGCCCCGAGCGGCATGGACAATCGCTGACACAATCCGCAGACTGACGCCAGCCCTGCCGCGCGTCCTCTGCCCTTGTCGACCCAGTCAATGCCCAGCACCGCCCCCTCTCGCAATGCCCAGGTTCGCTCCGCCGACCGCCTGGGCTTCACGCTGTTCATCGCGACCCTGCTGCACGTCGTGCTGATCCTGGGCGTCGGCTTTGCGCTGCCCGAACCCACCCAGATCAGCCGTACCCTGGAAGTGACACTGGCCAGCTTCAAGAGCGACGAAGCCCCCAAGCAGGCGGATTTCCTGGCCCAGGAAAACCAACAGGGCAGCGGCACCCTGGACAAGGCAGCCGCGCCGAGCACGCCGGTGCAGGCGCCGTTTCACGACAGCGAGATCCGTGAGGCCGCGCCACCCGCCCGCCAGGCCGCCACGGATCGGACCCAGGCGCCCAAGGCGGCGGTGACCACCCGCGCCGCGCGCCCGACCAAGGCCGAGCCCAGCCGCGAGACACCCGAGCAAGAGCAGCGCGACGCACCGAGCCCCGAGGCCGACAGCCAGGCCGCCGAACTCGCCAGCCTCGAAGCCCAGCTCGCCGAGGAGCGCCAGCAGTACGCCAAACGCCCGAAGATCTGGCGCATCAACGCCGCCTCGACGCAAAAGGACAAGGGCGCCCGCTACAAGGAGGAATGGCGGCGCAAGATCGAGCGGATCGGCAACCTCAACTATCCCGAGCAGGCCAAGCGTGATCGGCTCTATGGCAGCCTGCGACTGTTGGTGGCGATCAACAAGGATGGTTCGCTCTACGAGGTGCAGGTACTGGAGTCCTCGGGGCGTCCGATCCTGGACCAGGCGGCGCTACGCATCGTCCGGTTGGCGGCGCCCTTCGCGCCCTTCAGTGGCGATCTCGCCGACATCGACCGGCTGGAGATCATCCGTACCTGGCGCTTCGAGCGTGGCGACCGCCTGTCCAGTCAATAGCCGCGCATGTCGTTGTACTTGAAGCCGGGCCGCGCAACCGGGAAACTTGCCGGTCATGAAGCCGACCCCCAGCACCACCCTACAGCACCAACTCCTGATCGCCATGCCGCAGATGGACGATCCCCATTTCGCCGAGACGGTGATCTACCTCGTCGACCACGGTCCGGACGGCGCCATGGGCCTGGTGATCAACCGCCCCAACGGCCTGCACCTGGACGACCTGCTCGAACAGCTCAGGCCCGAGGTACCGGCCACCCTGGAAGATACTCAGCTAGCGCTCTATTCGGGCGGCCCGGTGCAGAACGACCGCGGCTTCGTGCTGCACGATGCCGGCCCGACGTTCCAGAACACCCTGGAACTCGAGGAGCTGAGCCTGACCACCTCGCCGGACGTGCTGTTCGCCATCTCCGACGGCAGTGGCCCGGCGCGACACCTGATCACCCTGGGCTACAGCGGCTGGGGCCCCGGCCAGCTGGAGGAAGAGCTGGCTGCCAATCTCTGGCTCACCACGCCGGCGACCACCGCCCTACTATTCGAGACACCGACCGAGCAGCGCCTGGGCGCCGCCGCTGCCCTGCTGGGCATCGACCTGCGCCTGCTCTCGCGCCAGGCGGGCCACGCATGAGCACGCCCACGGGGCTCTACCTGGGTTTCGATTACGGCACCCGGCAGATCGGCGTTGCCATCGGCCAGGCCGTCACCGGCCAGGCCCGCGAACTGCTGACCCTCAAGGCGCAGAACGGCGTGCCGGACTGGCAGCAGATCCAGCGCCTGCTGGACGAATGGCGCCCCACCGCCCTGGTGGTCGGCCTGCCACTGAACATGGATGGCACCCCCAGCGAGATGAGCGAACGCGCCGAGCGCTTCGCCCGTCGGCTGCACGGGCGTTTCGCCCTGCCCGTGCACACCCATGACGAACGCCTCACCACCTACGCCGCCAAGGGCGAACGCCTGCAGGGCGGCCAACGCGATGGCTATCGCGAACGCCCGGTGGATGCCCTCGCCGCCGCCCTCCTGCTGGAAGGCTGGCTGACCCAACAACTGGAACGGGCCGCGCGCCCGCAATCGGAGTAGCCATGCACCTGCCCACCCCCGCCGAGCTCCTGCCGCGGCTGGCCGCGGACCTGCGCCTGTCGCTGGATCGTCGCGGCATCACCGATCCCAGCTTCATCGGCATCCATACCGGCGGCCTGTGGGTCGCCGAGGCGTTGTTGGCCGAACTCGGCCTGGATACCCCGCTGGGCAGCCTGGACGTGTCCTTTTACCGCGATGACTTCACCCAGAAGGGCCTGCATCCCCAGGTACGCCCCTCGGCGCTGCCCTTCGAGATCGACGGCCGGCACCTGGTGCTGGTGGACGATGTGCTGATGAGCGGGCGCACCGTGCGCGCGGCGCTCAACGAACTCTTCGACTATGGCCGTCCCGCCAGTGTGACCCTGGTCTGCCTGCTCGACGTCAATGCCCGCGAATTGCCGATCCAGCCCGACGTGGTGGGCGCCACCCTGACCCTCGCCCGCACCCAACGCGTCAAGCTGACCGGCCCCGTTCCGCTCGCCCTCGAATACCGCGACGTCCCCGCCGCCTGACCTGGATTCGCTGCCATGACCGACGCTACGCGTTCGCTGCAACTCAATGCTCAGGGCCAATTGCGCCATTTCCTGTCACTCGATGACCTGCCCGCCGAACTCTTGACCGAATTGCTCGATACCGCCGACTCCTTCCTCGAAGTCGGTGCCCGGGCGGTGAAGAAGGTGCCGCTGCTGCGCGGCAAGACGGTGTGCAACGTCTTCTTCGAGAACTCGACCCGTACCCGTACCACCTTCGAACTGGCCGCCAAGCGGCTGTCGGCGGACGTCATCACCCTCAACGTCTCCACCTCCTCCACCAGCAAGGGCGAGACGCTGTTCGACACCCTGCGCAACCTGGAGGCCATGGCCGCCGACATGTTCGTGGTGCGCCACGCCGACTCCGGTGCCGCCCACTTCATCGCCGAGCACGTCTGCCCCGACGTCGCCATCATCAACGGTGGCGACGGTCGCCATGCCCATCCTACCCAGGGCATGCTCGACATGCTGACCATCCGCCGGCACAAGGGCGACTTCGCCAACCTGTCGGTGGCCATCGTCGGCGACATCCTGCACTCGCGAGTCGCCCGTTCCGACATGCTGGCGCTGCGCACCCTGGGCTGCCGCGACATCCGCGTCATCGCCCCGCGTACCCTGCTGCCGGTCGGCCTCGAAGAACTCTATGGCGTACGCACCTACACCGACCTGGCCGACGGCCTGGAAGGCGTCGACGTGGTGATCATGCTGCGCCTGCAGCGCGAGCGCATGCAGGGTGGCCTCTTGCCCAGCGAGGGCGAGTACTACCGGCTGTTCGGCCTGACCCGCCAGCGCCTGGCGCGGGCGCGACCGGACGCCATCGTCATGCACCCCGGCCCGATCAACCGTGGCGTGGAGATCGAGTCCGCGGTCGCCGACGGCGAGCAATCGGTCATCTTGAACCAGGTCACCTACGGCATCGCGGTCCGCATGGCGGTGCTGTCGATGGCCATGAGCGGGCAGACGGCCCAGCGTCAGCTACAGGAGAATGCGCAGTGAGCCTGAGCATCCGCAATGCCCGGGTGATCGACCCGGCCACCGGCCTCGATCAGGTCAGCGACGTCCATATCGACGAGGGGCGCATCCTGGCGCTGGGTGAAGCACCCAAGGGCTTCCAGGCCGCCGAGCAGCTGGAGGCCCGCGGTCTGATCCTGGCCCCAGGCCTGGTCGACCTGGACGTCGCCCTGTGCGAACCGGGCCTGACCCGCAAGGGCAACGTCGACAGCGAGACCCGCGCCGCTGCGGCCGGTGGCGTCACCAGCCTGTGCTGCCCGCCGACCACTCGCCCGGTGCTGGATACCACGGCGGTGGCCGAACTCATCCTCGACCGTGCCCGCACGGCCGATCACGTCCGGGTCCATCCCGTCGGCGCCCTGACCAAGGGGCTGGGCGGCGAGCAGCTGTCCGAACTGATGGCGCTGCGTGACGCCGGCTGCGTCGCCTTCACCAATGGCCTGCAGCCATTCGAGAACCTGCGGGTACAACGGCGGGCCCTGGAGTATGCGGCGACCTTCGACCTGACCGTGATCTTCACCGCCCTGGACGCCGATCTGGCCGAAGGCGGCCTCGCCCACGAGGGCCCTACCGCCAGCTTCCTCGGCCTCACCGGCATCCCGGAGACAGCCGAAACCATCGCCCTGTCCCGGGACCTGCTGCTGGTGGAACAGAGCGGCGTACGAGCCCACTTCGCTCAACTGACTAGTGCCCGCGCCGTGGAGATGATCGCCGCTGCCCAGGCCCGTGGCCTGCCGGTGACCGCCGACGTGGCGCTCTACCAGCTGCTGCTCACCGATGAGGCGCTGCAGGGCTTTTCCAGCCTCTATCACGTCAAGCCGCCGCTACGCACCGCGCGCGACCGCGACGCCCTGCGCGAAGGGGTGCGTGACGGCGTGATCGGCGCCATCTCCAGCCATCACCAGCCCCACGAGGCGGACGCCAAGCTGGCACCCTTCGCCGCCACCGAGCCGGGCATCAGCAGCGTCGAATTGCTGCTACCACTGGCCCTGAGCCTGGTGGCTGACGGCCTGCTGGACCTGCCGACCCTGCTGGCGCGCCTGACCACCGGTCCGGCTCGCGCGCTGCGCCTGCCCTTCGGCCGCCTGGCCAAGGGCCAGCCGGCCGACCTGGTGCTGTTCTCCCAGGAGGCGACCCGGCAGGCAGACACGCCGTGGCTCTCGCGCGGACGCAATTGCCCCTTCCAGGGCCTGACGCTACCGGGGCGCGTCGAGCGCACCCTGGTGGGCGGTCGCGCGACCTACCGGCGCGATGCATGAAAAAAGGGGCTCCACGGAGCCCCTTCTGCTTTTGCCGAACAGTCTGCTCTAGCGCACCAGCCGCCGCCGATTCTCTTCGGAGATCTGCGAGTTCAGCGTCCAGAAGTCATAGAGCACACCCAGCAGGAAGAAACCCGCCGTAAAGAAATAGAGGACCGCGGTGATCCACTTGCCCAGGTAAAGGCGATGGGCACCGAAGACGCCGAGGAAGGTCAGCAGAATCCAGCCCAGGCTGTAGTCGATCGATCCCGCCTGGAAGCGCAGGTCCGCTTCGCGATCCATGGCCGGAATCAGGAACAGGTCGATCAGCCAGCCGATGCCCAGCAGGCCGAGGGTACAGAACCAGATAGTGCCGGTGACCGGCTTGCCATAGTAGAAGCGATGAGCGCCGAGAAAACCGAAGATCCACAACAGATAGCCCATGACCTTGCTGTGGGTGTCCTGATACCTCATGCCTACTACCTCGCTGAATGCTGACAGGATGCCTATACCTACACCCTTACCTTCACCATGATTTTCTGTCGAAAACTGGATGAATGCCCAGGGAGTCTCACTGGTTGGCGCTCTAAGGACCTCACTTTCCGCTAAAAATTACATAATTTCTTGATGAGAGGTGCACAAAATATCCACAGGGTTGGTATAGAATCCCTCGCTTCGATCTTCAGACACCCCTACGACAATGCGTCTATTTCTTCTGACATGGCTCTCCGCCTGTCTTGCGCTGCCAGTGGCCGCGCAAGCGAAAGAGAACTCTGCAGCGCGCACTGCCGCTCCGGTCCATAAGGTCGCAGCACGGCATGTTACCGCCGCTCCACATCACAAGCTTGCAGCCCGGCACGTCGCCGTCGCTACAACTCACAAGACCGCAGCCCGGCATGTTGCCGCTGCGGACAGCCATACCCAAGCCGCCTCCAATGCTCGCGCCAAGCGCGCGGCGCGGGCCACCAGTGCCCTGCACCGTAAGCAGGCCACCGCCCAGGCGGCGACGCGTAGCGTTGGCGCCCAGGTCGCTACCCGCGCCATGGACCTGGTTGGGACGCCCTACCGCTTCGGCGGTAACAGTCCAAAGAACGGGCTGGATTGCAGCGGCCTGGTCAATTACGTCTATCGTGACGTGCACAACGTCAAGCTGCCGCGGACCTCGCGTGAGCTGGCCCAGCTCAAGGGCCCCAAGGTCGCGCGCAGCGATCTCAAGGCCGGTGACCTGGTGTTCTTCAAGACCGGTCAGCGTAGCGGCATCGACCACGTGGCCATCTACCTGGGCAACGATAGATTCGTCCATGCCCCGCGCAGTGGCGAGAGCGTCCGGGTCGACCACCTGAGCAAGCCGTACTGGAACAAGAGATTCGCCTCGGCCAAGCGGGTGCTGCAACAACCCACCACCCTGGCCGCGGAAAGCTCCCCCGTTGCCGACAAGCCGCGTACCAAGCGTACCCGCAAGTCCTGATCCCGCCCCTCGCTCCGCCGGGCCCCTGCCGCCCGGCGGACTGTCGCTCCACTCGGCGCCGCCCGGCGCAAAGCCATTGAACGACGCTCCGCTTCCTGGATACTGTATGCAATCACAGTCCAGGAGATCTCGATGGAGCTCGCCGACAAGCTGATCATTCTCGCCGACGCCGCCAAGTACGACGTGTCCTGCGCCAGCAGCGGCGCGCCCAAGCGCAGTTCGAAAGGCAAGGACGGCCTGGGCTCGACCGATGGCATGGGCATTTGCCACAGCTTCACGCCCGATGGCCGCTGTGTGGCACTGCTCAAGGTGCTGCTGACCAACTTCTGCCAGTACGACTGCCAGTACTGCGTCAATCGTCGCAGCAGCAACGTACCGCGGGCGCGCTTCACGCCCGAGGAAGTGGTGCAGCTGACCCTCGACTTCTACCGCCGCAACGTCATCAGCGGGCTATTTCTCAGCTCCGGCATCATCCGTTCCTCCAACTACACCATGGAGCAGATGACCCGGGTGGCCCAGCTGTTGCGCGAGCAGCACCAGTTCCGCGGCTACATCCACCTCAAGACCATTCCCGACGCCGATCCCGAGATCATCGCCCAGGCCGGTCTCTATGCCGATCGCCTGTCGGTGAACATCGAGCTGCCCACCGAAAGCAGCCTGGTCAAGCTGGCGCCGGAAAAGAACGGCAGCAGCATCCGCAAGACCATGGGCAACATCCGCCTGGGCCTGGAAGAGGCCGAGGCCGAAGCCAAGGCACCGCGCTTCGCCCCGGCCGGGCAGAGCACCCAGATGATCGTCGGCGCCGACGCCACCGACGACCGCACCATCCTCGATACCGCCCAGACGCTCTATGGCGCCTATCGCCTGAAGCGGGTCTATTACTCGGCCTTCAGCCCCATCCCGGAAAGCCCGGGCTCCGTACCGCTGCAACCACCGCCGCTGCTGCGCGAGCACCGGCTGTACCAGGCCGACTTCCTCATGCGCGGCTATGGCTTCCAGGCGGCGGAACTCCCCACCGAAGACGGCCAGCTGCCGCTGGACGTGGACCCCAAGCTGGCCTGGGCGCTGCACAATCGCGCCATCTTCCCGCTGGACCTGAATCGCGCCGACCAGGCGCTGATCGCCCGGGTACCCGGCATCGGCGTGCTCTCGGCCAAGCGGCTGGTGGAGCTCAGACGCGAGCGACGCATCCGCTACGCCGACCTGATCCGCCTGAAATGCAGCGTGGAAAAGGCGCGCCCCTTCATCGTCACCCAGGACTATCGCCCGCAACCGCGCCTGGCCGAGTCCCTGGACCTGCGCCGGCAGCTCGCCGAACCGCCCGCCCAGCTCGCCCTGCTCTAGATGCAGAGAGTCGATTTCGACGGCACCTTCGCCGGCTGGCGCAAGGAGGCGCGGCGGCTGTTGCAGGCCGGTATCCCGCCGGCCCAGGTGAGCTGGCAGGAGAGTCGCGGCCTGGGCGATCTGTTCGACGAACCGGCCGAAGTCGTGGCGCCCCCGCCCAGCGGCGCCATACGCATCCCGCCGCAACTGGCCGAAGCCCTGACCTACGCCGCCTGCTTTCGCAGCGACGATCGCTGGGCGCTGCTTTACCAGGTGCTCTGGCGCGTCGCCCGCGGCGAACGGGCAGCCATGCTGGCCGGTGACGAGGACGGCAGCGAATTGCAGCGCCGGGTCAAGGCGATCCGCCGCGAGATCCACCATGTGCACGCCTTCCTCAGATTTCGTCCGCGTGCGGAAAGTGCCGGCCCGCCGGCCTGGGTAGCCTGGCACCAGCCGGCCCACGATGTATTGGCCCTGGCGGCGCCGCACTTCTGCGACCGCATGGGCAACAGCAGCTGGCTGATCGCCACGCCCGAAGCCGCCGCGCTCTGGGACGGCCAGGCGCTCAATATCGTGCAGCCCTGCCCCGCCGACCTGCAGCAGCTGGCTCGCCAAACGCCGGAGGATGACGACCGCAACGCCGGCGACGAACTCTGGCGCGCCTATTACCGCAGCACCTTCAATCCGGCACGGGCCAATCCGCGGACTCTGAGAGGCAACATGCCGGCACGCTTCTGGAAGGATCTGCCGGAAGGTCCACTGATCCCGGCGCTGCTCAGCGAAGCCCGCGCGGGCGCCCAGCGCCTGGCTCAGGCCGAAGCCGTTGGCCGCCAGGCCGGTCGCGAGGTGCTGATCGCCGCCGAACGCGCCCAGCCGGAGCGACCGCTGCCCACTACCCTCGACGAGTGTCGCCGCTGCGACCTCTGGGAAAAGGCCACCCAGCCGGTGGCCGGCGAAGGTCCACGTACGGCGCGCATCCTGCTATTGGGCGAACAGCCTGGCGATCAGGAAGACCTGGCGGGTCGCCCCTTCGTCGGCCCAGCCGGCCAGGTGCTGATGGCGGCGCTCGCCGAGGCGGGACTCGGCCGTGACGAGGTATTCCTCACCAATGCGGTCAAGCACTTCAAATGGATTCCCCAGGGACTCAGACGCAAGCACGTCACCCCGGGCCCGGAGATCGCGCCCTGCCGCTACTGGCTGGAGCAGGAACTGCGCGATATCCAGCCGACAGTGGTGGTCGCGCTCGGCTCGACGGCGCTGGAAGCCCTGCTCCGGCGCAAGCCAAGAGGCCTGGCGCAATTCATGGGCCGGCCGCTGCGCCTGGACGAGCGCTGGATCATCGCCACCTATCACCCCTCCTACATCCTGCGCACTCCGGATGCCCGACAGCAGGAGCAGGCGCGCCAGGCCCTGGTCGCCGCTCTGCGCGAGGCCAGGACGCTGGCAGCCACCGCTGGTGAAAGTTAGCGGAAACGCTTGGGCGGCTCGTCGCCCATGTCCACCGTCAACGTACGGGTAACCTGGTTGAGGTGATCGGCATCCGTCTCCGAGCCGAGCTTGATCATCAGCCGCAGGTCGTTGGCGGAATCGGCATGGGCCAGGGCGGCCTCGTAGCTGATCTCGCCTTCGCTATAGAGGCCATAGAGCGACTGGTCGAAGGTCTGCATACCCAGCTCGACGGACTTCTTCATCAGGGCCTTGAGTTCGTGCACCTCGCCCTTGCGAATCAGATCGGCGGCCAGCGGGGTGTTGAGCAGCACCTCGATCACCGCGCGGCGGCCCTGACCGTCGGTGGTGGGGACCAGTTGCTGGGCGACGATGCCTTTGAGATTGAGCGAGAGGTCCATCCAGATCTGGCTGTGCCGATCCGCCGGAAAAAAGTGGATGATGCGATCCAACGCCTGGTTGGCGTTGTTGGCGTGCAGGGTCGCCAGGCACAGGTGGCCGGTCTCGGCGAAGGCCAGGGCGTGCTCCATGGTATCGCGGCTGCGGATCTCACCGATCATGATGACGTCCGGCGCCTGGCGCAGGGTGTTCTTCAGCGCCACCTCGAAGGATTCGGTGTCGATACCCACCTCGCGCTGGGTGACGATGCAGCCCTGGTGCTGGTGGATGTACTCGATGGGGTCTTCGATGGAAATGATGTGGCCGGCCGAGTTCTTGTTGCGATGGCCGATCATGGCCGCCAGCGAGGTAGACTTGCCGGTGCCGGTGGCGCCGACGAAGATCACCAGGCCGCGCTTGGTCATGGCCAGCTTCTTGATGATCTCCGGCAGCCGCAACTGCTCGACGGTGGGAATGTTGACCTCGATGCGCCGCAGCACCATGCCCACCAGGTTGCGCTGGTAGAAGGCGCTGACCCGGAAGCGGCCGATGCCGCGGGCGCTGAGGGCGAAGTTGCACTCGCGCTTCTGCTGGAATTCCTGGCGCTGCTCGTCGGTCATCACCCCCAGCACGATGGCCCGGCACTGGTCCGGCGACAGCGAGTCCTTGGTGACCGGCGTCATGCGGCCGTTGATCTTCATCGAGGGCGGTACACCGGTGGTGATGAAGAGGTCGGACGCCCCCTTGTCCACCATCAGTTGCAGGAATCTGTCGAACTCCATCAGAAATTCTCCGGCGTCTTGGCCTTCTCGCGCGCCGCGTCGCGGCTGATCAAGCCCTTGGACAGCAAGGCCTTGAGGCACATGTCCAGGGTCTGCATGCCCAGGCCACCACCGGTCTGGATCGCCGAATACATCTGCGCCACCTTGTCTTCGCGGATCAGGTTACGGATGGCCGGGGTGCCGATCATGATCTCGTGGGCCGCTACCCGGCCGCCGCCGACCTTCTTGAGCAGGGTCTGGGAGACCACCGCCTGCAGGGATTCCGACAACATGGAGCGCACCATGGCTTTCTCTTCCGCCGGAAAGACGTCCACCACCCGATCGATGGTCTTGGCCGCCGAGGTGGTGTGCAGGGTGCCGAACACCAGGTGCCCGGTCTCGGCCGCGGTCAGTGCCAGGCGGATGGTCTCCAGATCGCGCAGTTCGCCCACCAGGATGATGTCCGGGTCTTCGCGCAGCGCCGAGCGCAGGGCTTCGGAAAAGCCCAGGGTGTCGCGGTGCACCTCGCGCTGGTTGACCAGGCACTTCTTGGATTCGTGGACGAATTCGATGGGGTCTTCGATAGTGAGGATGTGGTGGTACTTGGTGTTATTGAGGTAGTCGAGCATGGCCGCCAGGGTGGTGGACTTGCCCGAGCCGGTCGGCCCGGTCACCAGCACCAGGCCACGGGGGACGTCGGTGATCTTCTTGAACACCTCGCCCATGCCCAACTCCTCCATGCTCAGCACCTTGGAGGGAATGGTGCGGAACACCGCGCCGGCGCCGCGATTCTGGTTGAAGGCGTTGACCCGGAAGCGCGCCACGCCCGGCACCTCGAAGGAGAAGTCGGTCTCCAGGAATTCCTCGAAGTCCTTGCGCTGCTTGTCGTTCATGATGTCATAGATCAGCGCGTGCACCTGCTTGTGCTCGAAGGCCGGCAGGTTGATGCGGCGCACGTCGCCATCGACGCGGATCATCGGCGGCAGGCCGGCGGAGAGGTGCAGGTCGGAGGCGCCTTGCCGCGCGGAAAAGGCCAGCAATTCGGTGATATCCATGGGACTCCCAGATGTCGAGCAAGCAGGTAGAATGCCGCGCAGCATTGGCGGTCTGACCTGGTTACCGCCACTTATTCATCCGGTACGCCAAGGCCTGCCGGATGCGCCGACGCAAGCAGGGGCTGAATGTCCACGATAGCCGAGAATAGCGCAACCGTACTCGAACGCATCGCCGCCGCCAGCCGGACGGCAGGCCGCGATCCCGCGACTGTCGGCCTCCTGGCCGTGAGCAAGACCAAGCCAGCCGCGGCCTTGCGCGAGGCGGCCGCCGCCGGGCTGCGCGACTTCGGCGAGAACTATCTGCAAGAGGCGCTGGACAAGCAGGCGACGCTGGCCGACCTGCCGCTGGTGTGGCATTTCATCGGCCCCATCCAGTCCAACAAGACCCGCGCCATCGCCAGCCATTTCGACTGGGTGCACTCGGTGGATCGCCTGAAGATCGCTCAGCGCCTGGCCGAACAGCGCCCCGCCGAGCGTGGGCCGCTGAACATCTGCCTGCAGGTCAACGTCAGCGGCGAGGCCAGCAAGTCCGGCTGCCACCCCGACGAGTTGCCGGCCCTGGCCACCGCCGTGAGCCAGTTGCCCAA
Source organism: Pseudomonas oryzihabitans (assembly GCF_006384975.1). Lineage (NCBI taxonomy): Bacteria > Pseudomonadati > Pseudomonadota > Gammaproteobacteria > Pseudomonadales > Pseudomonadaceae > Pseudomonas > Pseudomonas oryzihabitans. The sequence continues at coordinate 4,432,197 of NZ_CP021645.1, read as the reverse complement.
CCTGCGCCTGCGTGGCCTGATGGCCATCCCCGAACCCACCGACGACCCGGCCAGCCAGCGCGCCGCCTTCGCCCGCCTGCGGGCCTTGAGCGAAGCGCTGAACCTGGATCTGGACACCCTGTCCATGGGCATGAGCCAGGACCTGGAAGCCGCCATCGCCGAGGGCGCCACCTGGGTCCGCATCGGTACCGCTCTCTTTGGCGCCCGCGACTATGGCGCCGCCGCCTCTTCAACCTAGGAAGTCTCGATGAACGACACCCGCATCGCCTTCATCGGTGCCGGCAACATGGCCGGCGCCATCATCGGCGGGCTGCTCGCCCAGGGCGTACCGGCCCAGCAGCTCAGCGCCAGCAATCGCAATCCGGCCAAGCGCGAGGCGCTGGCCCAGGCGCATGGCATCCGGGTCGAAGCCAGCAATGTCGCCGTCCTGGATAACGCCGACGTGGTGGTGCTGGGCGTGAAGCCCCAGGTGATGGGCGAGGTCTGCCAGGAACTGGCGCCGCACCTGCGTCCGGACCAGTTGATCGTCTCGGTCGCTGCCGGCATCACCTGCGCCAGCCTGACGCGCTGGCTGGGGGAGCGCCCCCTGGTGCGCTGCATGCCCAACGTGCCCTCGCAACTGCGCCTGGGTGCCAGCGGCCTGTTCGCCAACGCGCAGGTCAACGACCAACAGCGCGCCCGTGCCCAGGAGATCCTCGCCGCGGTCGGCCTGGCGCTCTGGGTCGACGAAGAACAGCAGCTGGATGCGGTCACCGCCGTCTCCGGCAGCGGTCCGGCCTATTTCTTCCTGCTGATGGAAGCCATGACCCAGGCCGGCATCAAGCTGGGCCTGCCGGCCGAAGTCGCCGAGCAACTGACCCTGCACACCGCCCGCGGCGCCGCCGCCATGGCCTGCCAGGGCGATCGCACCCCCGAACAACTGCGCCGCTCGGTGATGTCCCCCAAGGGCACCACCGAGCGCGCCATCGAAACCTTCCAAGCCGGGGCCTTTGAAGACCTGGTCGAGGAAGCCCTCACTGCCGCGGCCGACCGGGCCGCGGAACTGGCCCAGTTGCCGGATCGATAAGGAGTATCCATGTCCGCTCTCGCGCAAGCTCTCGTCTACGTCATCCAGACCCTCGGCAGCCTCTACTTGCTGATCATCCTGCTGCGCTTCATCCTGCAGCTGGTCCGCGCCGACTTCTACAATCCGCTCTCGCAATTCACCGTGCGCGCCACCCAGCCGCTGCTCAAGCCGGTGCGGCGCATCATTCCCGGCTTCGGCGGCGTCGATCTGGCGGCGCTGGTGCTGGCCGTCCTGGTCCAGCTGGCGCTGATGATGATCGTGGTGGTCCTGCTCGGCGCCAGCATCGCCGGCCTGTTCCCCGCCCTGCTGATCTGGGCCCTGCTGGGCGTGGCCTCGCTGTTCCTCAAGGTGTTCTTCTTCGCCCTGATCATCAGCGTCATCCTCTCCTGGGTAGCGCCCCAGACCCACAACCCCGCCGCCGAACTGGTCAACCAGATCTGCGAGCCGCTGCTGGCGCCCTTCCGCCGCCTGCTGCCCAGCCTCGGTGGCCTGGACCTGTCGCCGATCTTCGCCTTCATCGTGATCAATCTGCTGGATCGCTTCGTCATCGGCCAATTGGCCGCGGCCACCGGCATGCCGCAGATCCTCGCGCCCTTCCTCTGATATCCGATCATTAGCACCACTCGCCCCTCGGTCACGACCGCCCGCCGCGCCGTGACCGAGGTGGCATTGACCTCCTCTGGATGCTGGGGCAACGTCCTGCCTTTAGCTGTTCAGGTCAAGGAAGTCCACCTATGGAACGCCTGTTCCGCCACGTCGATGCCTATGCCGCGTGGAAAGCCGAGCTCGATACCCAATTGGGCCGCTACCGCGACTGGTTGCAGCGTAACCGTCTCGCCTCCCCAGCCCTGGACGCCGCCCTGGCCAGTTGCCAGAGCGAGTTGCAGGCCGACGGCATCACCCTGGCCTTCGCCGGCGAGTTCTCCCGTGGCAAGACCGAGCTGATCAACGCCCTCTTCTTCGCCGACTACGGCCAGCGCATGCTGCCGTCCCAGGCCGGGCGCACCACCATGTGCCCCACCGAGATCTTCTTCGACGCTCAGGCCGACGGCCCCTACCTGCAGTTGCTGCCCATCGACAGTCGGCTGGACGACCGCAGCCTGGTCGCCTGGCGCAAGACACCGGAGGCCTGGCAACGCCTGCCCCTCGATGAACGGCAACCGGATGCCATGGCCACGCTGCTGGCCAAGGTCACCGAAACCCGCGACGTCGAACCGGCTTTCGCCACGCAACTGGGCTTCGATCCTGCGCAATTGGAGCAGACCGGGGAGGCCGGTCTGGTCAGCGTCCCGGCCTGGCGCCATGCGCTGATCAGCATCGACCACCCCCTGCTGCGCCAGGGCCTGCGCATCCTCGACACTCCCGGCCTCAACGCCCTGGGCGCCGAGCCCGAGTTGACCCTGTCGCTGCTGCCCCATGCCCAGGCCGTGCTCTTTCTCATCGGCGCCGATACCGGGGTGACCGCCTCGGACCTAGCGCTCTGGGAGCAATGCGTCAAGCCAGCGCTGGGCGACAGCTCCGAGCGGCTGTTCGCGGTGATGAACAAGATCGACAGCCTCTGGGACGACCTCGGCGGTAGCGCCCACGTCGCCCAATCCCTGGAAAACGTCCGCCAGGCCAGCGCCCGCCAGCTGGCACTGCCGGCCGAGCATATCCTGCCGCTGTCCGCCAAACAGGCGCTGCTGGGCAAGGTGCGCGGCGATCTGGAATTGCTGGCGCGCAGCCAGTTGGACAGCCTGGAGCACCTGCTCGCCGACCGCATTGTCGGGTCGCGCGAACGACTGCTGCAACAGCGCATCGTGCAGCAGGCCAGCAGCCTGCTGGGCGCCAGTCAGACGCTCATCGAACAGCGCCTGGAGGCCATCCGCGGCCAGTACGAGCAATTGGCCGAGGAGGAAATGCCCGGCGCCGGTCTCGAACTGCAGACCGCCCGCACGCGTCAGGAATACGATCAGTACCACCGCCGCCTGCTGGACCTGCGCACCACCCAGAACATGCTGGCCGGCCAGCGCAAGCTGCTCGTCGACCTGGTCGCTCCGCAACGCCTGGACAGCCACCTGGAAACCGCCCGCCGCGAATTTCGTACCAGCCTCACCACAATTGGCATCAATCAGTCCATCGCGCAGTTCTTCCGCATGGTCGAGCACGACCTGCTGGCCCTGGACAACGAGGCCGATCGCGCCAACAAGGTGCTAAGCGCCGTCTACCAGCGGCACAATGCCGAGAATCCCCTGCATCCGCTGGAGGCGCCGCGCCTGCGCATTCGCCCCTATGTGCGCGAGTTGCGCCAGTTGCAGCTCAAGACCGAGGAAGTGCAGCGCCAGGTCAAGACCCTGCTCACCGAGCAGAGCGCCCTGGCCCGCCGCTTCTTCGCCACCGTCGCCCAGGAAGTCCAGGCCCTGCAGGAAGGCGCCCATGCCCAGGTGCTGCGCTGGAACGACGGCGCCCTGACCCCGCTGGTCCAGCACACCCGCGAGCAGAAGCAGTTGCTGGAAACCAGCATGCTGGCGCTCAAGCAACTCACCCAGCAGAACCTCAACAGTCAGGAGCAGGTGCGCCGCCTGCAGGTGCACGAGGAAGTGCTGCACAAGCAGCTCAGCGAAGTCAGCGACATGCTCAAGCAGATCGCGCGCCCAGCCCCCTCCCAGCGCCATGACAACGTGGTGCCCCTACCCCTCGCGCGGGTGAGCTGAGCCTAGGTTCTATACGAAAAATACCTGCGCTCGGTGATGCTTCGTTGAAAAAGGCTTCGGAATGCTCATTTACCACGCGTAAACTCCGCTTCCTCAGCCTTTTTCGCCTCGCCTGACCTTCGCTCGGCGATTTTTCGTACAGAACCTGGCGCGCGGCGGCGCCGGCGCGCCTGCCCTTGCCGCTCCTCGCGGTGCTCTTTAGACTGGCGAGCCCCGCACCGGACGAGCCGTCAATGCCCAGCGTCATCCCCGAAGATTCCGTCGGCCTGGTCACCCCCGAGCTGCTGCATTTCAGCGAGCCCCTGCCCCTGGCCTGTGGTCGCACCCTGCCGGCCTACGACCTCATGGTCGAGACCTATGGCGAACTCAACGCCAGCCGCAGCAACGCGGTGCTGATCTGCCACGCGCTTTCCGGCCATCACCACGCGGCGGGCTACCACAGTCTCGAAGATCGCAAACCGGGTTGGTGGGACAGTTGCATCGGCCCGGGCAAGCCCATCGATACCCGCAAATTCTTCGTCGTCGCCCTCAACAACCTGGGCGGCTGCAATGGCTCCACCGGACCGAGCAGTCCCAATCCCGCGACCGGCCGCCCCTATGGCGCCGACTTCCCGGTACTCACCGTGGAAGACTGGGTGCACAGCCAGGCGCGCCTGGCTGACCGCCTCGGCATCGCGCAGTGGGCGGCGGTGATCGGCGGTAGCCTGGGCGGCATGCAGGCGCTGCAATGGGCCATCAGCTACCCCGAGCGCATCCGCCACTGCCTGGCCATCGCCTCGGCGCCCAAGCTGTCGGCGGAAAACATCGCCTTCAACGAGGTGGCGCGCCAGGCCATCCTCTCGGACCCGGATTTTCATGCCGGCCACTTCCAGGAAAAGGGCGTGATCCCCAAGCGCGGCCTGATGCTGGCGCGCATGGTCGGGCACATCACCTACCTCTCCGACGAGGCCATGGGCGAGAAATTCGGTCGCGAACTCAAGACCGACCAGCTCAACTATGACTTCCACAGCGTCGAATTCCAGGTGGAGAGCTACCTGCGCTACCAGGGCGAGGAATTCTCCGGCCGCTTCGACGCCAATACCTATCTGCTGATGACCAAGGCGCTGGACTACTTCGATCCGGCCCACGCCCATGGCGGCAACCTGGCCAAGACCCTGTCCGGGGTGCAGGCGCGCTTCCTGATCGTCTCCTTCACCACCGACTGGCGCTTCTCGCCGGCGCGCTCCAAGGAGATCGTCAACGCCCTGATGGCCGCGCGCAAGGACGTCAGCTACCTGGAGGTGGACGCGCCCCAGGGCCATGACGCCTTCCTCATCCCCATCCCGCGCTATCTGCAGGCCTTCTCCCACTACATGACCCGTATCGAGGTATAGCTGCCGTGCGCGCCGATCTGGACATCATTCAGGAATGGATCCCCGCCGGCAGCCGGGTGCTCGACCTCGGTTGCGGCACCGGCGAGTTGCTCGCCTGGCTGCGCGACCACAAGCAGGTCACCGGTTACGGCCTGGAGATCGACCCGGACAAGATCGCCGAATGCCTGCTCAAGGACGTCAATGTCATCGAGCAGGATCTCGACGGTGGCCTGGCCAACTTCGCCAGCGACAGCTTCGACGTGGTGGTCATGACCCAGTCGCTGCAGGCCCTGCAATACCCCGACCGCATCCTCCAGGAGATGCTGCGGGTCGGTCGCCAGTGCATCATCACCTTCCCCAACTTCGGCCACTGGCGCTGCCGGCTGTACCTGGGCACCAAGGGCCGCATGCCGGTCTCGGACTTCCTGCCCTACACCTGGTACAACACGCCGAACATCCACTTCTGCACCTTCGAGGACTTCGAGCGCCTCTGCCGCGAGCAGCGCGCCCAGGTGCTGGATCGCCTCGCCGTGGACCGTCAGCACCGCCACGGCTGGGCCAGCAAGCTGTGGCCCAACCTGCTCGGCGAGATCGGCATCTACCGGGTCAGCGCGCCGCGCCTGCAGGAGCATCGCGTCGCCGTGTGACCGGCGGCGCGGCCAGCGTAGCCCCGGCTTCGCGTACAATACGCCGCCCTTCATCACGCGACGCGGTGTCCTCATGTCCGACCTTACCGAACTGGTCCTCGCCAGCCACAACGCCGGCAAGCTCAAGGAACTCCAGGCCATGCTCGGCGGCCAGGTGCGGGTGCGCTCAGTGGGCGAGTTCAGCCAGGTGGAGCCCGAGGAAACCGGCCTGTCCTTCGTCGAGAACGCCATCCTCAAGGCACGCAACGCCGCGCGTCTGTCCGGCCTGCCGGCCCTGGCCGACGATTCGGGGCTGGCAGTGGACGCCCTCGGCGGCGCCCCCGGCATCTATTCCGCGCGCTACGCCGATGGCCAGGGCGATGCGGCCAACAACGCCAAGTTACTCGACGCCCTGCGCGACGTCCCCGACGCCGAACGCACCGGCCAGTTCGTCTGCGTGCTGGCGCTGGTACGTCACGCCGACGATCCGCTGCCGATCCTCTGCGAAGGCCTCTGGCCCGGGCGCATCCTGCATGCCGCCCAGGGCGAGCATGGCTTTGGCTACGATCCGCTGTTCCAGCCCGACGGCGAGGCGGTCTCCGCGGCCGAACTGGCGCCCGCGGAAAAGAACCAGCGCAGCCATCGCGCCCGCGCCATGGCCCAGCTCAAGCAACGGCTCGGCCTGTGACGCACGCCTTCGCCCTACCGCCGCTGGCGCTCTATATCCATATCCCCTGGTGCGTGCGCAAGTGCCCCTATTGCGACTTCAACTCCCACGCCGCCGGCCCGAACCTGCCGGAAGTGGAGTATGTCGACGCCTTGCTGGCCGACCTCGATAACGACCTGGTCCACGTCCATGGCCGGACGCTGACCTCGATCTTCTTCGGTGGCGGCACCCCCAGCCTGTTCTCGGCCACGGCCCTGGGTCGGCTGCTGGAAGGCGTGGCCAGGCGCCTGGACTTCGCGCCCGATATCGAGATCACCCTGGAAGCCAATCCGGGTACCTTCGAGCAGGCCAAGTTCGTCGCCTATCGCGGGCTTGGCATCAATCGGCTGTCCATCGGTATCCAGAGTTTCCAGGACGAAAAACTCAAGGCGCTGGGGCGCATCCATGGGCGTGAAGAAGCCATCCGCGCCGCCGACCGGGCGCGCGCCGCCGGCTTCGACAACTTCAACCTGGACCTCATGCACGGCCTGCCGGAGCAGAGCCTGGCCGATGCCCTGGGCGATCTGGAGCAAGCCATCGCCCTGGCGCCGACGCACCTGTCCTGGTACCAGTTGACCATGGAACCCAATACGGTGTTCTGGAGCCAGCCACCGGAACTGCCCGAGGACGAGGTGCTCTGGGACATCCAGGAAGCTGGTCAGGCCCGTCTGGCCGCCGCCGGCTATCGGCAGTACGAAACCTCCGCCTACGCCCAGCCCGGGCGCCAGGCGCGGCACAATCTCAACTACTGGAGCTTCGGTGACTTCCTCGGCATCGGCGCCGGTGCCCACGCCAAGCTCAGCGCGCCGGACGGCCGCCTGCTGCGCAGCTGGAAGACCCGCCTACCCAAGGATTACCTCGACCCGGCCAAACCCTTCCAGGCCGGCGAGAAGCGGTTGGAAGCGGCCGACCTGCCTTTCGAGTTCATGATGAACGCCTTGCGCCTGGTGGACGGGGTACCGGCCGCCTGGTATCCGCAGCGGACCGGTCAATCGCTGGACGAACTGGCGCCCGCCCTGGCCGCGGCGCGGAGCGACGGCCTGCTGGCGGACGACCCGGAGCGCCTGCGGCCCACCGCCCGCGGCCAGCTGTTCCTGAACGACCTCTTGCAATCCTTTCTGCCTGACTGACGAGGAGCTCTGCCTTGGACTTCGTGCTCAACCATATCGCCGACCTCTCCCGCTGGAGCCGCAGCCATCTCGACGAAGTGGCCCTGGCGGTCACCGCCACCCTGCTGGTGCTGTTCGGCAGCCAGGTCAACGCCTTCATCCAGGCGCGCCTCGGCAGCCTGCCCACCGCCATCCGGGTACCGGCCTTCGCCCTGGCGTGCCTGGCGATCTACGGCGCCGCCATGACCTTCCTCACGCCCTGGGTAGTGAAGGGCCTGGCGCAGTTCAACAACTACGCCCTGGCGCCGGTCTTGCTGATCGGTGTTTGCCTGCTGGGTGTCCTGGCCGAACGTCGCAGCTAGAGCGGCGCGTAGTCCACAACGCCGGCCAGCAGCAACAGGCTCTCCAGCGATTGCGGCCGACCGAGCAGGAAGCCCTGAAAGGTATCCACCCCCAGGCTCTTGAGCAGTTCGAATTGCGCCTGGGTTTCCACGCCCTCGGCGACGATCTGCATGTTCAGCGCCCGGCACAGACTGACAATCCCTGCCAACAGTTGCCGTGAGCGGGCGTCGCGGTCCACCGACAGCAGGAAGCTGCGGTCGATCTTGATGGTGTCGAAGGACAGGCGATGCAGATAGCTCAGGGACGAATAACCGGTGCCGAAGTCGTCCATGGCCACCCGGAACCCCTGGTCACGCAGGCGGCCCAGGCGCCGCTCCGGCGCGCCGCGCTGCAGGAACACCGATTCGGTCACCTCCAGCTCCAGCGCCCACGGCCGCACGCCGAATTCGGCGCAGGCACGCTCCAGCACCAGGCCCAGCTCATCATCCGCCACCTGGCGCGCGGAAATGTTCACCGCCACCGGGATGCTCACCCCCGCCTGCTGCAGGTCGCGGGCATAGGCCGCCGCGCGCCGGATCGCCAGGCGGCCCAGGGCCGAGGCCATGCCGTTCTGCTCGGCCAGGGCGACGAAGACGCTGGGCAGTACCGCTCCCACATTGGGGCATTCCCAGCGCGCCAGCAGTTCGGCACTGACCAGGCGGCGCTCGGCATCGAACTTGGGTTGCAGGACGAACTTGATGTCTTCCGCCTCGATGGCGGCATGCAGGTGGGCCAGCAGGGTGACCTTGCGCAGCGCCTCGGCGGTGAATTCTGGGTCGTAGAAGCGCGCTCGGCTCTTGCCGGCGCTCTTGGCCGCGTACATGGCGGCATCGGCATTGCTGAGCAGGGTCTCGGCGTTCTGGCCATCCTCGGGGGTCAGGCTCAGACCGATGCTGGCGGATACCCGGATATCGTGCTCGGCAATACGTCGCGGCCGGCCGATCACCTGCAACAGGCGCTCGGCAATCTGGCGGGCCTGGCTGCGACTGTCCACCACGATGGCGGCGACGAACTCATCGCCACCCCAACGCGCCAGGAGTTCGCCCTCGCCCAGGCTGTCCTGCAGGGACGCGGCCAGGACTCTGAGCAGTTCATCGCCCGCCTCATGGCCCAGGGAGTCATTGACCTCCTTGAAACCATCGACATCGATGAAGAGTACGGCCAGGTTGCGCCCCGTGGCGAGGTCCCGCAGGCAGTCCTCGAAGCGGCGATAGAAACCGGAGCGGTTGGGTAGCTGGGTCAGGCCGTCGCTCAGCGCCAGGCGCTCCAGCGCCTGTTCGGCACGCTTGCGATCGGTGATGTCACGCAGGCTGGCGATGACGTAGCCCTCGGCGCCACCTTCGCCAGCGAAACGGCTGAGGCTGATCTCCATCGGCGTCACGCGCTTGGCCGAAACGTGGAAACTGGCCTCGGACAAGGCATAGCCGTGGCGCTCGAAGGCCTGGATCGCCGCCTCCGGCAGCTTGATATAATGCGACAGGTATTGGCCGGAAACGCTCTTGCCAGCGCTCAGCATCAATTTGCACAGCGCCTCGTTGGCCTCGATGATCTGGCCATTCTCGCTCAACACGGCCATGGCATCACGGCACAGGGCGAAAGCCGAGGCCATCAGGTCCAGCGAGCGCTCGGTACGCTGGCGAGCGCTACGCTCGGCTTCCAGCTGACGGAGGGCGTCCAGCTCGCTGTCCGCGCCCAGAGTCACTGAGCGGTACCTGGCGAACGGCGCCCTGGTTCACTGTGGTGGTCGGCAGACATGGTGCTCGTCCCTACGTACGTACCCCGATGGTGAGGGTCCATCACGGCAAACTGCCATCATGCCAATAGGCTATTTACAGCTCAACCACTGCTCATCCGCGACGCGCGGTCAGTCCAGCCGCTCGAATTTCAAATCCCAGACGCCATGCCCCAGGCGCTCGCCACGCCGCTCGAACTTGGTGATGGGGCGCTCTTCGGGGCGGGGTACGTAGCCCGAAGCGTCGCCCAGATTACGGTAACCGGGCGCGGCGCTCATGATCTCGAGCATGTGTTCGGCATAGGCCTGCCAATCGGTGGCCATGTGCAGCACGCCGCCGACCTTGAGCTTCTGCCGGACCAGTTCGGCGAAGGCCGGCTGCACGATCCGCCGCTTGTGGTGGCGGCTCTTGTGCCAGGGATCGGGGAAGAACAGCAACACCCGGTCCAGACTGGCGTCGGCAACGCTGTGGCGCAGTACTTCCAGGGCATCGCAGCTGTAGACCCGCAGGTTGGTCAGCCCCTGGGTCATGGCGCCGTTGAGCAGTGCCCCCACGCCAGGACGATGCACCTCGACACCGATGAAATCCTGCTCCGGCGCGGCGGCAGCCATTTCCAGGGTGGAATGGCCCATGCCGAAACCGATCTCGAAGGTGCGCGGCGCCTGGCGTCCGAATACCTGGTCGAAATCCCGGGGGCCGTCGGACAATTCCAGACCGAAGCGCGGCCAGCCTTGGTCGAGACCGCGTTGCTGGCCCTCGGTCATGCGGCCGGCCCGCATCACGAAGCTCTTGATGGTGCGCAGGGGGCGGTCGGGAGTCTGGTCGTCTTGATGATCGGTCATGGTGTTATCGATAGTGAGAAAAAGAGACGCCCGGCAAAGCCGGGCGCGTGATAGAGGGCGCCAGGTCTTAGTTGACCAGGCCGTCCAGCGGCGAGGAGGCCGTGGCATAGAGCTTGCGCGGCATGCGGCCGGCCAGATAGGCCAGGCGGCCGGCGACGATGGCGTGCTTCATGGCCTCGGCCATCAACACCGGCTCGCGGGCATGGGCGATGGCGCTGTTCATCAGCACTGCCTCGCAACCCAGCTCCATGGCGATGGTGGCGTCCGACGCGGTGCCCACGCCGGCATCCACCAGCACCGGCACCTTGGCCTCTTCGAGGATGATGCGCAGGTTGTAGGGGTTGCAGATGCCCAGGCCCGAGCCGATCAGGCCGGCCAGCGGCATCACGGCGATGCAGCCGATGGCTTCCAGCTGGCGTGCGACGATGGGGTCGTCGCTGGTGTAGACCATGACGTCGAAGCCGTCGGCCACCAGGGTCTCGGCCGCCTTGAGGGTCTCGATGACATTGGGGAACAGGGTCTTCTGGTCGGCCAGGACTTCCAGCTTGACCAGGTTGTGACCGTCGAGCAGCTCGCGGGCCAGACGGCAGGTACGTACCGCCTCCACGGCGTCATAGCAGCCGGCGGTATTGGGCAGGATGGTGTAGCGCTCGGGCGAGATCACGTCGAGCAGATTGGGCTCGCCGGGATTCTGGCCGAGGTTGGTACGGCGCACCGCCACGGTGACGATCTCGGCACCCGAGGCCTCGATGGCCACGCGGGTCTCTTCGAGATCACGATACTTGCCGGTGCCGACCAGCAGGCGCGACTCATAGGTGCGCCCGGCCAGGGTAAAGGGAGTGTCTTTCATCTGGATTCCTCTTTCGCGGCTAGCCGCCGCCAATGGCGTGGACCACTTCCAGCCGGTCGCCGTCCGCCAGGGCGGTGGTGGCGTGCTGGCTGCGCGGCACGATGTCGAGGTTGCGCTCCACCGCTACCCGCCGCCCGGTCAATTCGAGACGCACGAGCAGGTCGGCGACGGTGGTACCGTCCGGCAACTCAAGGGATTCGCCGTTCAACAGGATCTGCATGGAAAAAGCATCGTCGCGGGGTGAGCCGGCATTCTACGCCGGTCGGCCGTGCATTGCAGCGGCGACCAAGCGCAGACGACGGCCTGTCACCGCTCAGAGACTATTGAGTCTCCAGGCGAGCAAGGCCAGGCAGGCCCAGCCCAGCAGGAAGCACAGTCCACCGAAGGGCGTGACGATGCCCAGCCGAGACACTCCCGTGAGCGTCAGCAGATAGAGACTGCCGGAAAACAACAGGATGCCGGCGATGAAGAAGCCCCCTGCCCAGGCCACCAGGCGCCCCTGGAAATGCAGTGACAACAGGGCGACGCCGAACAGCGCCAGGGCGTGAATGAGCTGATAGAGCACACCGGTCTGGAAGACGGCCAGATACTCGGCGGACAGACGCTCCTTTAGACCATGGGCGGCGAAGGCCCCCAGGCCGACACCGGTGAAACTGGCCAGAGCGGCGAACAGCAGGAAGAGACGCAACATGGGTTTTCCCGGGCGATGGAAGGCAAGCGTTGGTTATAATGGCCCGCTAATCGCCAAAGACCAAGCCGATGCTGCGTACCCTCCTCCGCCGTCTCCTGCGTGTTGCCCTCTGGTTCGCCGCCCTCAGCGCCGCCGTGGTGCTGGTCCTGCGCTGGGTGCCGCCGCCGGGCAGCATGCTGATGGTGGAACGCAAGATCGAATCCTGGATCGATGGCAAGCCCATCGACCTGCAGCGCGACTGGCGCCCCTGGAAGGAGTTACCGGACGATCTGAAGATGGCGGTCATCGCCGGCGAAGACCAGCATTTCGCCGAGCACTGGGGTTTCGACTTCACCGCGATCCGCCAGGCCTTCGACCATAACGAGGCGGGCGGTTCCTTGCGCGGCGCCAGCACCATCAGCCAGCAGACCGCCAAGAATCTCTTTCTCTGGAGCGGTCGCAGCTACCTGCGCAAGGCCTTCGAGGCCTGGTTCACCGTGCTGCTGGAAACCTTCTGGTCCAAGCAACGCATCCTCGAGGTCTATCTCAACAGCGTGGAATGGGGCGACGGCGTGTTCGGCGCCGAGGCCGCGGCGCGCCACTATTTCGGCGTGGACGCCGATGCGCTATCGGAACGCCAGGCCAGCCTGCTGGCCGCGGTGCTGCCCAATCCGCGCGAATGGAGCCCGAGCCGCCCCAGCGCCTACGTCGCCGAACGCGCCGCCTGGATCCGCCAGCAGGAACGCCAGCTGGGCGGCAGCGAGTATTTGCGGCGGATGACCGGGCAGTAGAGCAAGGCGACGTAGCGTGGAAAACGGCGCAGCCTTTTCCACTGAGCTATTCGGCCCAACACGACCCTCGCGATCTGAAGCACTCACGCGTGGAAAACGCTGGGCGGTTTTCCACCCTACCGGGTTGGGTCTTTCCCAGATTATCGCAGCCATGGCCGCGCTAGCCTGAAACCTGCGCCCTGGACCACAGCACACGAACTTGCGGACATAAAAAAACCGCGCCCTAAGGCGCGGCTTCTCGATCAACGTCTGGATCAGGCAGCGATGTTGCCCTTGAGCTTGTTCATCGCGTTCTTTTCCAGCTGGCGGATACGCTCCGCCGAGACGTTGTACTTGGCCGCCAGCTCGTGCAGCGTGGCCTTTTCCTCGGCCAGCCAGCGCTGGTAGAGGATGTCACGGCTGCGGTCGTCCAGACGCTCCAGGGCCTCGTGCAGATTGGCCGTGGAACTGTCGCTCCAGTCGGCTTCTTCCAACTGGCGGGCCGGATCATAGCGGCTGTCTTCCAGGTACTGGGCCGGCGACTGGTAGGCGGTATCGTCATCGGCATCGCTGGCCGGATCGAAGGCCATGTCCTGACCGGTCAGGCGGCTTTCCATCTCGCGCACTTCCCGTGGCTCGACGCCCAGGGTTTCGGCTACGCGATGGACTTCGTCGTTGTTCAGCCAGGCCAGCCGCTTCTTCTGGCTGCGCAGGTTGAAGAACAGCTTGCGCTGGGCCTTGGTGGTGGCCACCTTGACGATGCGCCAGTTGCGCAGGATGAATTCATGGATCTCGGCCTTGATCCAATGCACGGCAAAGGACACCAGGCGCACGCCCATCTCGGGGTTGAAGCGCTTCACGGCCTTCATCAGGCCGACGTTGCCTTCTTGGATCAGATCGGCCTGGGCCAGGCCATAGCCGGAATAACTCTTGGCGATATGCACCACGAAACGCAGGTGCGCGAGTACCAACTGCCGGGCGGCCTCGACGTCTTCCTTGTAGAAGAGGCGCTCAGCCAGTTCACGCTCCCGCTCCGGAGTGAGCAGCGGAATGCTGTTCACCGAGTGCACATAGGCTTCCAGGCTGGCGCCGGGAACCAATGTAGGAACAGGTTGCAACGAAGTGGTCATGCGAATCCTCCGATTCACTAAGCACTGGGCAGTCTAACACTGATTTTTTGGACAGCGCTAGACTAGCCGAGGTTCCCTTAACCCCAGCTGAAAATGCCCGCGAAAGGCTTGTTTCATCAGGGGTTTAGACCGTTTCCAAAGGTGTCGGAAACGGCCGTTCGTCAGCGCGGGGCGAGTTCGCGCAAATGGCGGGCGACCGCCAGCCAGGCGCCGATGTAACCGAGCAGCACAGCGCCGATCAGCAGTTGTAGACCGTCTTCCACAGCGACGCTGCCCAGGGCGAAATCACTGCCGTAGAGACCGGCCAGGTCGATCACCGCCGCGTTGAGCCAGTTCAGGCCGAAGACCAGCAGTGCCCAGGCGGCGATGCCGGCGCCCAGGCCGAACAGCGCACCCATGTAGAGGAAGGGACGGCGCACGTAGCCATCGGTGCCACCCACCAGCTTGACCACCTCGATCTCGGTACGGCGGTTCTCGATGGCCAGGCGGATGGTGTTGCCAATCACCAGCAGCAGGGCGATCACCAGCACCACGGTCAGGCCGAAGACGAACCGCTCGCCCAGCTTGAGGATGGCGGTGAGGCGCTCGACCCATTGCATGTCCAGCTGTACCTGCTGCACGCCGTTCATCTCGGCCAGTTGGCTGCGCAGCATGTCGAGGCGACTCTTGTCGATTTCCTTGGGCGTCACGGCGATGACCCCGGGCAGCGGATTTTGCGGCAATTCGCGCAGCGCCTCGCCGATACCGGCGTCTTGCTGCAATTCCTTCAGGGCATCGTCCGGACTGATCCAGCGCGCCTCGGCCACATCCGGCAGCACCTTGATCTGGCTCATCAGCACCTCGGCCTGGTCCTGGCCGGTGCGCAGGTCGAGGAATACCGAGATCTGCGCCGCGCGCTGCCAGGAGCCGCCAAGGCGCTCGACGTTCTTCAGCAGCAGCGACACCCCCATGGGCAGGGCCAGGGCGATGCCCATCACCAGGCAGGTGAGGAAGGTGCCTATGGGTTGCTGCACCATGCGTCTGAGGCTGTCCCTCAGGCCGGTACGGTGGGCTTCGAGGTAGGCGTGCAGCGGACCGCGCCAGTCGCTCTTGGGTTTCTTCGGGGCCTGGCGTTGCGGACGCTGGGGCTTGCCGCCCTGCTCCTGGCCGCGCGGGAGTTCGTTGGCACTCATGGCTGGCTCTCCTCTTCGTCGCCGATCAGGCGGCCGCGCTGCAGGGTGAGCATGCGATGGCGCAGCCGGGCGATGAGGGCATGGTCGTGGCTGGCGATCAGCACCGTGGTGCCGAGGCTGTTGATGTCTTCGAAGACACCCATGATTTCCGAGGCCAGCCGGGGATCGAGGTTACCGGTGGGTTCGTCGGCCAGCAGCAGGGCCGGACGATGCACCACGGCGCGGGCGATACCAACCCGCTGCTGCTGGCCGGTGGAGAGCTCGGCCGGGTAGTCGTCGAGCTTGTCCTTGAGGCTGACGCGCTCCAGCGCCGCAGCCACCCGCTTGGCGATCTCGGGTTTGGACAGGCCGAGGATCTGCAGCGGCAGGGCGACGTTGTCGAACACGGTGCGGTCGTACAGCAGTTGGTGGTTCTGGAAGACCACGCCGATCTGCCGGCGCAGGAAGGGAATCTGCGCATTGGTGATGCGCGAGATGTCCTGGCCGGCCAGGGTCAGCTTGCCGCCGGTGGGCCTTTCCATGGCCAGGATCAGCCGCATCAGGGTGCTCTTGCCGGCACCGGAGTGGCCGGTGACGAAGAGGATCTCGCCGCGTTCGGCACGGAAGCTCAGTTCCTGCAGGCCGACGTGACCGTTGGGATAGCGCTTGGAGACGCGGTCGAACTGGATCATGAGACACCACGCTCCGCGAACAAGGCCTGGACGAAGGGCCGCGCCTCGAACGGGCGCAGGTCATCGATGCTTTCGCCGACGCCGACGTAGCGGATCGGCAGGGCGCTCTGCTTGGCCAGGGCGAAGATCACCCCACCCTTGGCGGTGCCGTCGAGCTTGGTCAGGGCCAGGCCGGTCAGGGGCACCGCATTGTGGAACTGCTTGGCCTGGTTGAGGGCGTTCTGGCCGGTGCCGGCGTCCAGGACCAGCAGGGTCTCGTGGGGCGCCGCCTCGTCCAGCTTGCCGATCACCCGGCGCACCTTGCGCAGCTCCTCCATGAGGTTGTCCTTGGTGTGCAGGCGGCCGGCGGTGTCGGCGATCAGCACATCGATACCGCGGGCCTTGGCCGCCTGGACGGCATCGAAGATCACCGAGGCGGAATCGGCGCCGGTGTGCTGGGCGATCACCGGGATACGGTTGCGCTCGCCCCAGACCTGTAGTTGCTCCACGGCAGCGGCGCGGAAGGTGTCACCGGCGGCCAGCATGACCTTCTTGCCTTCGTTCTGCAGCCGCTTGGCCAGCTTGCCAATGGTGGTGGTCTTGCCGGCGCCGTTCACGCCGACCACCAGGATGACATAGGGCTTGTGCGAGGTATCTATCACCAGCGGCTGCTCCACCGGCAGCAGCATCTCGGTGAGTTCCTGTTGCAGCGCCTGGTACAGCGCTTCGCTGTCGGCCAGCTGCTTGCGCGCCACCTTCTGGGTCAGGTTGCGCATGATCACGCCAGTCGCCTCGACCCCGACGTCGGCGGTCAGCAGGCGGGTTTCCAGCTCTTCGAGCAGGTCATCATCGATGGCCTTCTTGCCGAGGAACAGACTGGCCATGCCCTCGCCGAGGCTGGCGCTGGTCTTGGACAGGCCCTGGCGCAGGCGGGCGAAGAAACCCAGCTTGGCCGGCTCGGCCGCAGCGGCGGCGACCGGTTGCGGAGCGGGCTCGGGCGCTGCCACTACTGGCTCCGGACGAACCGGAGCAACGGGCGCAACAGGTGCGACTGGCTCGGGCTCGGGCTCGGGCGCAGGTTGCGGCTCGGGCTCCAGCTCGGGTTCGATCTCGACCGGCGGCACGATGGGATCTATCACCAGTGGCTCGACCAGCGCCGTGAGGGCGACCGGCGACGGCGCCTCTTCCTCGGGCGCCGGTACCGGCGTCAGCGAGGGGATGGCCTCGGGCGGCTCGGGCACCGGCTCCGGATGTCGCACCGGCTCGCTGGCCGTTGGCTCGGGCGTGTGCTCCTCAGGAGCGGCCGCCGGGGCTTCGGTTGGCGTCTCTACGGGTTCGGCGGTCTTCTTGCGGAACCAGCCGAACAGGCCTTTCTTCTCCGTGGCGGGAGACTTCTTGTCGTCGGATCCAAACATGCAGGACTCTGTATCGAACGGACGAGCCAGCTGCGGGAGCTCCGCCAGGCGGCGCTCGACCGTCAGGCATGGCCGTCGGGAAAAGGGATGCGTATCCTAGCAGCCTGCCGGGCGGAAGACCTCCCCGTCGGCGAAAAACGCGCGGCCGTCCCCAGGACGCCACCGCTTCGTCCTCTACCGCGTCCCAAGGCCTGCTCTCGCGATGCCCGCCCCCCGCTCCCTGCGTGCCCCCCTGATCGGCCTGCTCTGTCTGCTCCCCGCCGTAGCCCTGGCCGAGGCCAGCCGGCAGAACACCGAGGAGTTCACCCTCGACAACGGTCTGAAGCTGGTGGTCCGTGAAGATCACCGGGCGCCGGTCGCCGTGGTGCAGCTCTGGTATCGCGTGGGTTCGAGCCAGGAGGCACCGGGTGCCACCGGGCTCTCCCATGCCCTGGAACACCTGATGTTCAAGGGCAGCCGCAAACTCGGCGCCGGCGAGGCCTCGCATCTCTTGCGCGACCTGGGCGCCGAGGAAAACGCCTTCACCACCGACGACTACACCGTCTACTACCAACTGCTCGCCCGCGACCGGCTGCCGGTCGCCCTGGAGCTGGAAGCCGATCGCATGGCCCATCTGCGCCTGGCGCCAGATGAGGTCACCCGCGAACTCGAGGTGATCAAGGAGGAACGCCGGCTGCGCACCGACGATAGGCCGGAGGCGCTGTCCTTCGAACGTTTCAAGGCGGCGGCCTATCCCGCCAGCGGCTATCGCAACCCCACCATCGGCTGGCCCCAGGATCTGCAGCGTCTGAGTGCGGCAGAACTCCAGCGCTGGTACCAGACCTGGTACGCCCCCAACAACGCCACCCTGGTGGTGGTGGGCGATGTCGCGCCCGAGGCAGTCAAGGCCGAGGTGCAGCGCTGGTTCGGCGCCATCCCCCGTAGCGACCTGCCCGCGTCCAAACGGCCGCTGGAGTTGCCCGCACCGGGTGAGCGCCGCTTGGCGCTGCAGGCCCGCGAGGTGCCCAGTCTGTTGATGGGCTTCAACGTACCGGGCCTAGCTACTGCCGCGAACCCCCGCGACGCCTACGCCCTGCAACTGCTCGCCGCCCTGCTCGGTGGTGGCGCGGGGGCGCGCCTGCCCAGTCGTCTCGAACGCGGCCAGGAACTGGCCACCAGCGTCCGCTCCGCCTACGGCGCCTATACCAATGGCGACAGCCTCTTCTTGCTCAGCGGCATTCCCAACGCCCAGCGTGGCAAGACCCTCGAGCAACTGGAGGCGGCCTTCTGGGAGCAACTCGAGCTGCTCAAGCGCGAGGCGCCCAGCGCCGCGGAACTGGCGCGGGTCCGCGCGCTGCTGGTGGCCGGCCTGGTCTACGGCCGCGACTCCATCACCGCCCAGGCCAGCAGCATCGGTCAGTTGGAAAGCATCGACCTCGGCTGGCGCCAGGGCGACCGGCTGCTCGACGAGCTGGGCAAGGTCACCCCGGACGACCTGCGTCGCGTGGCCCGTACCTACTTCACCCGCGAGCGCCTGACCCTGGCCCAGCTGCGGCCAGAACCCGCTGCGGAGGCCAGTCGATGAAGCGCCTGCTCTGTCTATCGCTGTGCCTGCTCGCCGGCTGCCAGTCCACTTCGCCGGTCAATGAGCTGGCCCGCGCCTATCCCGCCGTCGATAGCCTGAAAACACTCAAGGACGCGCCACCCCTGGGCCGCCAGCTGGACATCCAGCGCTGGCGCACCGCCGAGGGTGCCCAGGTGCTGTTCGTGCCGGCGCCGGAATTGCCGATGTTCGACGTGCGCCTGATCTTTGCCGCCGGCAGCAGCCAGGATGGCGCCACCCCGGGCCTGGCGATGCTGACCAACGGCCTGCTCAACGAAGGCACGCCGGGCCGCGATGCCGGCGCCATCGCCGACGGCTTCGAGCGCCTGGGCGCCGATTTCAGCAACGGCGCCTATCGCGACCAGGCGGTGGCGGGGTTACGCACCCTCGCCGATCCGGCGATCAGCGAACCCGCCCTGGCCCTGCTCGCCGACGTCGTCGGCCGGCCCACCTTTCCTGCCGAAGCCATCCAGCGCATCCGCGACCAGTTGCTGACCCTGATCGCCGCCAGCCGGCGCGAACCGGCCAGCCTGGCCGGCGACGCCCTGCAGGAACGGCTGTATGGCCAGCATCCCTATGCCCACTCGCCGCGCGGTACGGCGGCCGGCCTGGCACGCATCGATGCCGCGACCCTCCAGGCCTTCCATGCCCGCGCCTATGCCGCCGGCAATGCCGTGATCGCCATCACCGGCGACCTGGATCGCGCCCGCGCCGAGCGCATCGCCGCCCAGTTGTCCCGCGCTCTGCCGCGCGGCCCAGCCCTGCCGCCATTGCCGGCGCCTACCCCCGCCGCACCGGAGCTCGTGCAACTGGAGGTGCCGGCCCAGCAGACGCGCCTGCTGCTTGGCCAGCTTGGCATTACCCGCAGCGATCCCGACTATGCTGCGCTGTTCGTCGGCAATCAGATCCTTGGTGGCGGCGGCTTCGGCAGTCGCCTGATGACTGAGCTGCGCGAGCGCCGTGGCCTCACCTATGGCGTCAGCTCGGGTTTCACGCCCATGCGCCAACCGGGCCCCTTCACCATCAGCCTGCAGACCCGCGCCGAACTGGGCGACGCCACCCTTGTGCTGGTGCGCGAACTGCTGCGCGACTACCTGGCCCAGGGCCCCACCCAGGCCGAACTGGACCGCGCCAAGCGGCAGATCGAAGGCAGCTTCCCGCTGGCCAACGCCAGCAACGGCGCCATCGTCGCCCAACTGGGCAACATCGGCTTCTACGACCTGCCGAGCAGCTACCTGGACGACTTCCTCCAGCAGGTCCGCAGCCTAACGGTCGACCAGGTTCACAGCGCCCTGCAGCGCCACCTGGACCCGACGACATTCGTCGTGGTCAGCGCCGGCCCGCGGGTCGCCCAGCAGCCGCTGCCGCCACCTCGCCCTCTTTCCACCCTGCCGCCCCGCGGCATTCCGGAGCACTAGCATGGCCCAGAAGACCGCCAACCAATTGCGCATCATCGGTGGCGACTGGCGCAGCCGGCGCTTCGTCTTTCCCGATGCCCTGGGTCTGAGGCCCACGCCGGACCGGGTCCGCGAGACCCTGTTCAATTGGCTGGCTCCCGTCACCCCCGGCGCCCGGGTACTCGATCCCTTCGCCGGCAGTGGCGCCCTGTTGCTGGAAGCCCTCTCGCGCGGTGCCAGCCAGGCGCTGGCCTTCGACCTCAACGCCCAGGCGGCCAATGCCTTGCGCAGCCATTTGCAGGCGCTCGACTGCACCCGGGCCGAGGTGCGCCAGACCGATGCCCTGCAGGCCCTGGCCAAGCCGGTCGAGGCGACCTTCGACCTGGTCTTTCTCGACCCGCCCTTCGGCAAGGCGCTGCTGGAGCCGGCCTGCCAGGCGCTGGAAGACCATGGCTGGCTGGCCGCGGACGCCTGGATCTACACCGAGAGCGAAACCCAGCCTTCACGCCTTGCCCTGCCGGCGACCTGGCAACTGCACCGCGAGAAGAAGACCGGCAACGTCCACTACGCCCTCTGGCACCGCCAGGCGTGACCAGCGCGCCCTTCAAGCCGGCACGCTGGCTGCCCGGCCCGCACCTGCAGACCCTCTGGGGTTCGCTGTGGCGCCGGCTGCCGCCCATCACCCGCCCGCGGGAACGGCTGTGGCTGGAGGATGGCGATTTCCTCGATCTCGACTGGTACCACGCCGAGGACCCGCGGGCGCCCCTGGTGCTGATCGCCCACGGCCTCACCGGCAGCTCCGGTTCGCACTATGTGCTCGGCCTGCAATTCGCCCTCGCCGCCCGCGGCTGGGCCAGTGTCGGCCTCAATTGGCGCGGCTGCTCCGGTGAGCCCAACCGCCTACCGCGCGGCTATCACTCCGGCGTCAGCGACGACCTGGCTGCGGTGGTCCGCCATCTGCAGGCCAGTCGCCCGCAGGCCCCGCTGTTCGCCGTGGGCTTTTCTCTCGGCGGCAACGTGCTGCTCAAGTACCTGGGCGAGCGCGGTGCGGACTGCGGCCTAAGCGCCGCGGCGGCGGTGTCGGTGCCCTTTCGCCTGGATCTCTGTGCCGATCGCATCGGCATCGGCTTCTCGCGCATCTACCAACGGCACTTCATCCGCGAACTGGCGCGCTACGTGCGCGACAAGCAGGCGCTATTCGACCGCGAGCGGCATCCCGAGCAGCATGAGATCCTCGCGCGCCTGGGCCCGCCGCTAGGCCTCAAGACGTTCTGGGACTTCGACGACAGATACACCGCGCCGCTGCACGGCTTTCGCGATGCCCGCGACTATTACCGCCAGGCCTCCAGCCGCTACTACCTGGGCGACATCCGCATCCCCACCCTGCTGATCCAGGCCGAAGACGATCCCTTCATCGGCCCGGACGCCCTGCCGACGCGAGCCGAACTGGCCCCCGGCACCCTCTTCGAGCGCCTGCCCCATGGCGGCCATGTGGGCTTCGTCGGCGGCGCCTTCCGCAACCCGGACTACTACCTGGAGCGGCGCATCCCCGACTGGCTGGTCAGCCAGCTGCCGCGGCCATCCGGCCGATAAACGCCCAGGGGTCGGCGATCCTGGCCGCGCTCGCCTTGGCCTCTCCCCGCCCCTGAGCTACCATCCAAGCCCCAACAGCTTCGCCCCCAGGACAGCGTCATGAACCGAGTGCTATACCCCGGCACCTTCGACCCCATCACCAAGGGCCATGGCGATCTGGTGGAGCGTGCCTCGCGGCTGTTCGACGAAGTCGTGGTGGCGGTGGCGGCCAGCCCAAAGAAGAATCCGCTGTTTCCCCTGGAGCGGCGGGTGGAGTTGGCCAAGGCGGTGACGGCGCACCTGCCCAACGTCGAGGTGATCGGCTTCAGCTGCCTGCTGGCCAAGCTGGTGGAGCAACAGCAGGCGACCATCATCCTGCGCGGCCTGCGCGCGGTCTCGGACTTCGAGTTCGAATTCCAGCTGGCCAACATGAACCGGGTGCTGGCGCCCCAGGCGGAGAGCATGTTCCTGACCCCGTCGGAACACTATTCCTACCTGTCCTCTACCCTGGTGCGGGAAATCGCGGCGCTCGGCGGCGACGTGACCAAGTTCGTCCATCCCACCGTGCACCAGGCGCTACTGGAGCGTTTTCCGCCGGAGGGCTGATTAACCCCAAGGACTGTCGGGTGCAGCCGGCGCGCGGATGGGGCAAAATGCGCGCCTGACTTTTGAGTCGCCGCGCGCCTGCGTGGCGAGGAGCCGACGATGTCCCTCATCATTACCGACGATTGCATCAACTGCGACGTGTGCGAGCCCGAGTGCCCGAACGGCGCCATCTCCCAGGGCGCGGAGATCTACGTGATCGATCCGAACCTGTGCACCGAGTGCGTAGGCCACTACGACGAACCCCAGTGCCAGCAGGTCTGCCCGGTGGACTGCATCCCCCTCGACGAAAATCATGTCGAGACCAAGGAGCAGTTGCACGAGAAGTATCTGAAGATCAGCGGCCAGGCTTGACCCCCGGCCTCACGCCCTAGTCGTTGGTACGACCGTAGCCGCTTTGGGTGCAACCCAGGCAGCGCACGAAGGCCGCCTTGCCCGGCTCGACCACCAGCGCCTTGCCGGCCTTGCCGATATTGCCTCCCGCCGCGGTGAACGGCAGGCTCACTACGAAGGCGCCCGCGCCGATCACCGTGGCGGCGATCAGTAATGGTCGCGCGATCAACAGATCACCGATCATGGAAAAGGCAGCGGGCGCCTGGGCCTCACCGAACGCCTGGTCGGCGGTCTGATACTCGGTGACTTCACCCTGAGCCTGCTGCGCCTGCGCCGGCAAGACCTGGAAGGTCAGCGCCAGGGCCAGCATGGCCGCCAGGCTACGGAACGGATTCATACGGCTGATCCCTTGCGCGATGGTTGTGGGGGTCCCTGAACTATAACAGGCCACCCGCACTTGTCATGCGGGTGGCCCCCAGACGTCATTCGGCGCGGACGACCGGCTGCGGCGCGCGACGATAGGCGCAGATCATCAGCGCTATACCGCCCAGCACCATGGGTACGCAAAGCACCTGGCCCATGGTCAGCCAACCCCAGGCCAGATAACCGAGCTGGGCATCGGGCACCCGGACGAACTCCACCAGGAAGCGGAAGATGCCGTAGCAGAGCACGAACAGGCCGGACACGGCCATGGTCGGCCGCGGCTTGCGCGAGTAGAGCCAGAGGATGACGAACAGCGCCACCCCTTCCAGAGCGAATTGATAGAGCTGCGAGGGATGGCGCGGCAGCTGGGCCGGATCGCTGTAGGGCGGGAAGATCATCGCCCAGGGCAGATCGGTGGGTTTGCCCCAGAGTTCGGCGTTGATGAAGTTACCGATACGCCCCGCACCGAGGCCGATGGGTACCAGCGGCGCGATGAAGTCCATCAGCTCGAAGAAGCCCTTGTTGTGGCGTTTGCCGAACCACCAGACCGCCAGGATCACCCCGATCAGGCCGCCGTGGAAGGACATGCCGCCCTTCCAGACCTCGAAGATCAACGTCGGATTGGCGATGTACTCCTCCAGGTTGTAGAACAGCACATAGCCTAACCGTCCCCCGGCGATGACCCCCAACGCCACCCAGAACACCAGGTCGGAAAGCGTCTCGCTGGTCCAGCTCGGATCGAAGCGATTCAGCCGGCGCTTGGCCAGCCACCAGGCGCCACCGATCCCCACCAGGTACATGAGGCCGTACCAGTGGATCTTCAGCGGGCCCAGTGACAGGGCCACCGGGTCTATTTGCGGATACGGCAGCATGGTGCCTCCTTGAAGAGGGTCAGAGTAGGAAGTTGAGCCCGACGCCGAATAGCAGCAGGGCGAACAGCCGCTTGAGCAGCCGGGGCGAAAGGCGATGGGCCAGCCAGACGCCAAGGGGGGCGAAAAAGGTACTGGTCAGGGCGATGCCGAGCAGCGCCGGCAGATAGACATAGCCCAGACTCCAGGCCGGTAGACCGGGCTCCTGCCAGCCGACGACGATGAACGACAGTGCACCGGAAACGGCAATGGGCAGGCCACAGGCCGCCGAGGTGGCCACTGCCTGCTGCATCGGCACGCTGCGCCAGACCAGGAAGGGCACGGTGAGCGAGCCGCCGCCGATACCGAAGATGGCCGAAGCCCAGCCGATCACCACGCCCGCCACGCTCAGCGTCGGCTTGCCCGGCTCGCGGGCCTGGGCCTTGGGCCGCAGATCCAGCGCCATCTGGATGGCGATCAAGATGGCGAAGGTACCGATGATCTTCTGCAACAGCGGACCCTGGATGGCCGCCGCGGTCACCGCGCCCAGGGCGCTACCGAAAACGATACCCAGCGCCATCCAGAGGAACAGCCGCCAACGCACGGCGCCGCGGCGGTGATGGGCCCAGACCGAATTGAGCGAGGTGAAGACGATGGTGGCCAACGACGTGCCCACCGCCAGATGGGTGAGGATGTCCGGATCGAGCCCCTTGGCGGTGAAGCTGTAGACCAGCGCCGGCACGATGATGAGGCCACCACCGACCCCGAACAGACCGGCCAATACCCCGGCGCAGGCGCCGAGAACCAGGAAGAGCAAGAGATCCATCATCACCTCGGGCGAAAGAAGCGGCATGGTACGCCGCTACCTGCCGGGCGGGAAGCGACCTTCCCGCCCGGCACGCTCAGCTCTGGACGCTGGCTGCCGGATTGATCACCCGGCCCAGTCCGAGGTTGCGCAAGGCCAGGTGCAGGGCGCTATGGATGACTTGGGGATTGTCGATCTGGCGCATCTGCTGCACCAGTTCCTTGGCCTTTTCCAGGGTGACCTGGCGTAGCAGCCACTTCACCTTGGGCAGGTTGGTGGCATTCATCGACAGGGTGTCGAAACCCATGCCCATGAGCAGCACCGCCGCCGCCGGATCGCCGGCCATCTCACCGCAGATACTGACCGGCACCCCTTCGGCGTGGGCCCCGTCCACCACCTGCTGCAGGGCCTGCAGCACTGCCGGATGGAAATAATCGTAGAGGTCGGCCACCCGCGGGTTGTTGCGATCCACAGCCAGCAGATACTGGGTGAGGTCGTTGGAGCCCACCGAGATGAAATCCACCTGGCGCGCCAGATCGCGGGCCTGGTAGACCGCCGAAGGCACCTCGACCATGACGCCTACCGGCGGCATGGGGATGTCGACGCCTTCGTCGCGCACCTCGCACCAGGCGCGGTGCAACAGGTGTTGGGATTCCTCCACCTCATGCACGCCGGAGATCATCGGCAGCATGATGCGCAGGTTGTTCAGCCCTTCGCTGGCCTTGAGCATGGCGCGGGTCTGCACCAGGAAGATTTCCGGGTGATCCAGGGTGACGCGGATGCCGCGCCAGCCGAGGAAGGGGTTGTCTTCCTTGATCGGGAAATAGGACAGCGCCTTGTCGCCGCCCACATCCAGCGTTCTCATGGTCACCGGCGCCGGATGGAAGGCCGCCAGTTGCTCGCGATAGATGGAGAGCTGCTCCTTCTCGCTGGGGAAGCGCTCGTTGACCATGAAGGGGACTTCGGTGCGGTACAGCCCTACCCCTTCGGCGCCACGCTGCTGGGCGCGGGCCACGTCGGCCATGAGGCCGGTGTTGACCCACAGCGGCATGCGATGGCCGTCGAGGGTCTCGCAGGGCAGGCTGCGCAGGGCGTCGAGGCCCTGGGTGAGCTGGCGCTCCTCCTCCACCACGTCGCCGTACTGCTTGATCAGCGTCGGCGACGGATTGGTGAAGATCTCGCCGTGGTAGCCATCGACGATGAGGTCGATGCCGTCCACTTTGGAATACGGCAGGTCCACCGCGCCCATGACGGTCGGGATGCCCATGGCGCGCGCCAGGATGGCGACGTGGGAGTTGCCCGAGCCGAGTACCGAGATCAGGCCGACCAGGCGCCCTTCCGGGACCTCGCCGAGCATGGCCGGCGAGAGTTCCTCGCTGACCAGGATGGTGTTTTCCGGATAGATCAGACAGGCCTGGTGGGCCTGTTGCAGATAGGCCAGCAACCGGCGGCCGAGGTCACGGACATCGGCGGCGCGTTCACGCAGATAGGCGTCGTCCATCAGCTCGAAGCGCTGGACATGCTCCATCACCACCTGGCGCAGCGCGCCCTGGGCCCACTGGCCACTCTTGATGATGGTGGTCACCTCGTTACCGAGGGCGGCGTCGTCGAGCATCATCAGGTAGACGTCGAACAGCGCCCGCTCTTCCTTGCGCAGCTGGGTGGACAGCCGCTTGGACAGCGCCTTCATGTCCGCCCGCACGCCTTCCAGCGCGGAGCGGAACAGCTGCAGCTCGGCTTCGATGTCGGTCACGGTCTTGTCGGGGACCACCTCGAGATCGGCGGGCGGCAATACCACCACCGCCTTGCCGACACCGACCCCTGGCGAACCGGGAATACCGACGAAGCGTGCTTCCTGGATGCCCTTGCCCTGCCGATCCAGACCGCGGATGGTCCCGGTGGCCTCGGCGTGGGCGATCACTCCCGCGAGCTGGGCGCTCATGGTGACCAGAAAGGCTTCCTCGCCTTCGTCGAACTGACGACGTTCCTTCTGCTGCACCACCAGCACGCCCATGACGCGCCGGTGGTGGATGATGGGGGCACCGAGGAAAGACGCATAGCGCTCCTCGCCGGTCTCGGCAAAATAACGGAAGCGGGGATGGCTGGCGGCGTCTTCGAGATTGAGCGGCTCTTCGCGCGTGCCGACCAGGCCGACCAGGCCCTCGTTGGGCGCCATGCTGACCCGACCGATGGACTTCTTGTTCAGGCCTTCGGTGGCCATGAGCACGAAACGATTGGTGTCCGGGTCGAGCAGATAGACGGAGCAGACCTGCGACTGCATGGCCGCGCGGACGCGCTGCACGATGATGGACAATGCCGACCGCAGGTCCTTGGCGGCATTGACCTCTTGGACGATCTTGCGCAGGACTCCCAGCATCTAGAGCCTCCGCAGCTGACACCCGGCGGGTCCGCCGGCGTGCATCACGTGTCGTTCATCCTGCATGACCACAGCTTCTCCTCACCTCTTTCGCACCGGCTGTGCCGGCAGTCAGGCCAGCAAGCGGGGTGCCAACTCCTTGAGCGCCCGCCGATAGACCTCGCGCTTGAAGGTCACTACCTGGCCCAGCGGATACCAGTAGCTCACCCAGCGCCAGCCATCGAATTCCGGCTTGCCCGTGACATCCATCCGTACACGCTGCTCTTCCGCCGTCAGCCGCAGCAGGAACCACTTCTGCTTCTGGCCGATGCACAGCGGACGGCTGTGCGTGCGCACCATGCGCTGCGGTAGACGATAGCGCAGCCAGCCCCGAGTACAGGCCAGGATACGGACGTCATCGGGGCTCAGCCCCACCTCTTCGTTCAGCTCCCGGTACAGTGCCTCTTCCGGCGTTTCCCGGTCATCGATTCCACCCTGAGGGAATTGCCAGGCATCTTGGTTGATGCGACGGGCCCACAGTACTTGGCCGGCATCGTTGGCGAGAATGATGCCGACATTGGGGCGAAAACCATCAGCGTCGATCACGGCTGCCACCCTTGAAAAATGTCGTTGCCCGCATTGTTCCACAAAGCCCGACAGCCCAGCAATGCAAGCTCCGGACCGACTAAGCGGCGGCCGACCGGCGCCGTCTCCAGGCAGGCGATAGTGCTGGCAAAGGCCCGCATTATGGTGAGTGCTTGCTGAACACGGGCTTAAGGACGGGCAATCGTCGTGAACTAGCGGAAATGCCGCTGCAGCGCCATGTAGCCGGCCAGGGCCAGGCCGATCCAGCCCACCAGCCAGAAATAGTCGAGATAGCCCAGCACCTGACTCTGCCGGGTGACCAGGCTGGAAATCTGTGCCAGGGCGTTGTCCGCGCCGGTGGCCTGCCGATAGCGCTCGCCATAGGCCTGGTAGGCCTGGGCATAGGGATTGACCGAGGCACTGAGGACTGCGGCGTGAAAGGCGTCGCGCCATTGCAGGAAGACATTGGACAGCACGATGCCCATGGGCATGACCAGTTGCTGGGTCATGTTCTTGATCTGGTAGGCCTGGCTGAAATAGGCCGGTTCCACGCGCATGAAGGTGTACATGATGATCACCGCGAAGGTACCGATCAGGTAGGTGCCGTGCATCATCAGGCCGGGGACCAGTTGCTGATGGAGAGGCACGTCGGCGTGCTGGCGCACCATCCAGAAGCCATAGCCGGCCAGCAGCAGATAGCCGGCCACCAGGTATTTGCGAAAGCCGCCCCAGGGAAAGCGGTCGCGTAGCCAGACCGAGGTGATCATCAACAGCGGTACCAGGCCGCATAGCCAGCCGAGCGCCATGACGCCGCCGGCGGTGTAGACCGGCAGTTGCAGGCCGTTGACCACATACTGGGGGATGACGAAGTTGTAGGCCCCCAGCAGGAAGTAGTTGAGCATCATGAACAGCATGCCGGCGAGAAAGCCGGGGGTGATGGCGTTCTTGAAATCCAGGGTCGGCCGCGCCAGTCCGCGTTCGTAGTAGACGTACAGGCCGAGGATGGCCGCCCCCAGCAGTAGCTCCAGGGCCAGCCGCAGGCCATCGCTGAAGAAATCGAAGGCCAGCCGTTGGGTGGTGGTGGTGAGCAGCAGGCTACCGGCGGCGAGCAGCACCATGGAAAGCAATGAAGGCGCCCCGGAATTCTGCAGCGGATGGGAGCGCCGTGGCAGGGACAGCCAGACGCACACCGCCACCAGCAGGCAGGCCAGGGCCGGCACCATGAAGATGGCACGCCACTGATGCCCTTCCAGCAGCTCCGCGGTGGTGAAGGAGGCCAGCGCCCCGCCCAGGGGCACACCCGAGGCGAAGGCACGGATGCCGGTCGGCAATTGGGGGCCGGAAAAGTACATCTGCACCAGTACCCGCGCGCCGGCGAAAAAGGTGGCGGCACCGGCGCCCATCAGGGCGCGGCCGGCGATGAAGAGCGGCAGGTCGGTGGCGATCAGGCAGAACACCTGGCCGACGAGGTGAATGCCGACCGCGGCGAAGATCAGGTTGCGATAGCCCAGGCGCTGGGCGAACCACTGGTGCGGCGCGCTGGTCAGGATCACCGCGGCGCTGTAGCAGGCCGTGGCCA
The DNA here is from genome assembly GCF_006384975.1 of Pseudomonas oryzihabitans. Lineage (NCBI taxonomy): Bacteria > Pseudomonadati > Pseudomonadota > Gammaproteobacteria > Pseudomonadales > Pseudomonadaceae > Pseudomonas > Pseudomonas oryzihabitans. Next base: position 4,402,949 of record NZ_CP021645.1, on the reverse strand, counting down.
GGCTATAGCTGCGCTGGTCGATGCCCAGGCCGCCGTAGACGTAGCGATTGGCCAGGGCGATGGACAGGTTGTCGAGAAAGTACACCAGCACCATGAGGGTGATGCTCAGCAGGAGCAGGCCTCGATGATGAGGGCGGTCGGTATCGTCGGCGTACATGGAGACCCAGGCTGGCACGGAAGTAGCCAGCCGTGGACCCCTGAGCCGGCGGCGGGGTTCAGCGCCCTCGTGGTTGCAATGTCGTCGAGGTGAACCCGGTCGCCTTCACCGGTCAGTTGGGCAGGAGCGCCCGAACGTCGCTCAGTAGGCTATCCGGCACCTCTATCCAGCCGCGCGCCTCGTTGCGCGCTCGCGCCTGATAGCGCCGCTGCGAGGGCAGGCGCGCGCCCTGGGCCTCGATGCCAGCGAACAGGGCTTCGGCGCGCTGCTGGTACTCGGCCACCGCGCCGCCGAGAAAACGCTGGGGATCGAACGCCAGGATGAGTTCGCCGTGATAGGGCAGCCCACCCGCTCCAGCGTCGAAGTCGGAGGATTCGGGGCTGGTCAGATCGCCGATCAGCGGACCGGCGAGCAACTCGATCATGGCCGCCAGGGCTGAGCCCTTGTGCCCACCGAAGGTGAGCATGGCGCCCTCCTCCAGCACGGTTTGGGCATCGGTGCTGGGAGTACCCTCGGCATCCACTCCCCAGCCTTCCGGCAACGCCTGGCCGGCGCGGCGGTGCAGCTCGATCTCGCCGCGGGCTACCGCACTGGTGGCGAAATCGAAGACGAAGGGTTGTCCTTCCGGTCGCGGCCAGCCGAAGGCGATGGGATTGGTGCCGAACAGCGGGCGGCGACCACCTGCCGGAGCGACATAGGCCTGGGTCGGATTGCAGGCCAGGGCCACCAGCCCCCGAGCGGTGAGGGCTTCCATTTCCACCCAGAGCGCCGAGAAATGTACGCAACGGTTGATCGCCATCGCCGCCAGGCCGCAGGCACGCGCCTTGGCTTCGAGCAGTGGCAGACCGGCAGCGAAGGCCAGCGGCGAGAAGCCGCCGTGGGCATCGACACGGACGATGGCCGGGGCCACGTCCTCGACCTGGGGTTCGGCATCCGGCACCACCTTGCCGGCCTTGAGCGTCTTGATGATGCCCAGCAGCCGATAGATGCTGTGGGAGGCGCAGTCGTCACGCTGGCCGGCCACCATGGTAGTGGCGATGGCCGCTCCCTGGGCCGGGCTGAAGCCATGGGCCGCGAGCACCTCCTCGGCCAGGTGCTGCAGGTCTTCCGGGGTCATCTGGGCCATGGCGGCGCTCCGTCGGGAAAACCCCGACTATGCCGCAATCGCTAGCGCCCCGCTTGCCCGACCTGGGAGCGGTAGTGCCGATTCCGGCACAATCAACCCTGGTGGTAGCGTGCCGACAGTTCGTGGACCGCTGCGATGAAGGCGCCCGCGTGGGCCGGATCCACCTCGGGAGTGATGCCGTGGCCCAGGTTGAAGACGTGGCCGCTGCCCTGGCCGTAGCTTGCCAGGATGCGCCCGACCTCGGCGCGGATGGCCGCTGGCTTGGCATAGAGCACGCTGGGGTCCATGTTGCCCTGCAGGGCGACCTTGGTGCCCACCCGCCGGCGGGCGTCGCCGATATCGCACGTCCAGTCCAGGCCCAGGGCTTCGGCGCCGCTGTCGGCCAGGCTTTCCAGCCAGAGTCCGCCGTTCTTGGTGAAGAGGATCACCGGTACCCGGCGCCCCTCGTACTCGCGGATCAGGCCGGTGACGATCTTGCGCATATAGGCCAGGGAGAATTCCTGGTAGGCCGCCGCCGAGAGGTTGCCGCCCCAGGTATCGAAGATCTGTACCGCCTGGGCGCCGGCGCGGATCTGGCCGTTGAGGTAGGCGGTGACCGCCTGGGCCAGCTTGTCCAGCAGCAGGTGCAGGGCCGCGGGGGTGTCGTAGAGCATGGCCTTGGCCTTGCGGAAGTCCTTGCTGGAGCCGCCTTCGATCATGTAGGTCGCCAGGGTCCAGGGGCTGCCGGAAAAGCCGATCAGCGGCACCCGCCCATCCAGCGCGGTGCGGATGGTACGCACGGCGTCCATCACGTAGCCCAGATCGCTTTCGGCATCGGGAATCGGCAGCGCCTCGATGTCGGCCGGGGTATCGATCACCTTGCGAAAGCGCGGTCCTTCGCCGGTCTCGAAATACAGACCCTGGCCCATGGCATCGGGGATGGTGAGGATGTCGGAGAAGAGGATGGCCGCATCCAGCGGATAGCGCTCCAGCGGCTGCAGGGTCACCTCGCAGGCGAACTGCGGGTTCTTGCACAGGCTCATGAAGTCCCCGGCACGGGCCCGGCTGGCGCGGTACTCGGGCAGGTAACGCCCGGCCTGGCGCATCATCCACACCGGGGTGACATCCACCGGCTGCTTGAGCAGGGCACGCAGGAAACGGTCGTTCTTCAGGGCGGTCATGGCGACATCCGGCAGCAAAAGTGCCGGCATTGTCGCAAAGCGGCTGGCAAAAGGCACGGCGCCAGCGCGTGCCTTTTGTCTATCGCGGCGATCGGCTTACCAGCTCTTGTAGGGCAGGAACTTGCCGTTGAGGACGATCTGCACCCGGTCGCCCTTGGGATCGGCCACCCGCGAGATGTCCATGCTGAAGTCGATGGCGCTCATGATGCCGTCGCCGAACTCTTCGTGGATCAGGGTTTTGATGGTATCGCCGTAGACGTTGATCATCTCGTAGAAGCGATAGATCAGCGGATCGGTCGGCACGGCCTTGTCCCAGTGCTTGTGCGGGAAGGCTTGCAGGGCCAGGGACACCTCGGCCGGCAACTCCAGTACCTGGCACAGGCGCTCCGCCACCTCGGGCGCCATGCTGTTCATGCCCAGGCAGGCGGAGGTGGTCCAGACCGGCGACATTTCCAGGCTGGCGGCGATCGCGGCCCAGCTCAGGCCCAGGCGCTGCTTGGCGGCGAGAATGGCGGCGGTCATTTCGGGCTTGTTCATGGCAGTACCTCACAGGGAGAGAGCCGGGATCTTTGCAGACCCTGTGCCAGCGGCGACGAGGGCTCTAGCACGTGCCTCTCAGCGTCCACCCCACCTGTCACTGCACCAGAAAGCAGCCCCACCCCTGAACGACGCCCAAGAAAAAAGCCGACCGGCTTGGCGCCGGTCGGCTCTTGTCCACCCGCGGCGGCTTAGACGCCCAGGTAGTCGAGGATACCCTCGGCGGCATTGCGGCCTTCGAAGATGGCGGTCACCACCAGGTCAGACCCGCGCACCATGTCGCCACCGGCGAAGATCTTCGGGTTGCTGGTCTGGTGCTTGAACTCACCCAGACCGGGCGCCAGCACGCGGCCCTGGCTGTCGACGTCGATACCGAACTGCTCGAACCAGGGCGCCGGGCTCGGGCGAAAACCGAAGGCGATGACCACCGCCTCGGCCGGCAGGATCTCCTCGGAACCGGGAATCGGCTCGGGGCTGCGGCGGCCACGGGCATCGGGCTCACCGAGACGGGTTTCCACCACCTTGACGCCTTCTACCTTGTCTTCGCCGATGATGGCGATGGGCTGGCGGTTGAACAGGAATTTCACGCCTTCTTCCTTGGCGTTCTTCACTTCCTTGCGCGAGCCCGGCATGTTGGCGGCGTCGCGGCGGTAGGCGCAGGTCACGCTCTTGGCGCCCTGGCGGATGGAGGTACGGTTGCAGTCCATGGCGGTGTCGCCGCCGCCCAGGACCACCACGCGCTTGCCCTTCATGTCGATGAAGTCGGCGGCATCCTTCTCGAAGCCCAGGTTGCGATTGACGTTGGCCACCAGGAAATCCAGGGCATCGTGCACGCCGGGCAGGTCTTCACCGGGGAAGCCGCCCTTCATGTAGGTGTAGGTGCCCATGCCGAGGAACACCGCATCGAATTCCTCGAGCAGCTGTTCCATGGTCACGTCCTTGCCCACCTCGGTGTTGAGACGGAATTCCACGCCCATGCCGCCGAACACCTCGCGGCGGCGGCTGAGCACGGTCTTCTCCAGCTTGAACTCGGGGATGCCGAAGGTCAGCAGGCCACCGATCTCGGGATTCTTGTCGAACACCACCGGGGTCACGCCATTGCGCACCAGAATGTCGGCACAACCCAGGCCGGCCGGGCCGGCACCGATCACGGCGACGCGCTTGCCGGTGGGCTTGACCTTGGACATGTCCGGGCGCCAGCCCATGGCGAAGGCGGTGTCGGTGATGTACTTCTCCACCGAGCCAATGGTCACCGCGCCGAAGCCATCGTTGAGGGTGCAGGCACCCTCGCAGAGACGATCCTGCGGGCAGACCCGGCCACAGACCTCGGGCAGGGTGTTGGTCTGGTGCGACAGTTCCGCCGCCGCCAGGATGTTGCCTTCGGACACCAGCTTGAGCCAGTTGGGAATGAAGTTGTGCACCGGGCACTTCCATTCGCAATAGGGGTTGCCGCAGCCCAGGCAGCGGTGCGCCTGTTCGGCGGCCTGCTGCGGCTTGAAGGGATCGTGGATCTCGACGAATTCCTTCTTACGCTGGCGCAGCAGTTTCTTCTTCGGATCCTTGCGACCGACCTCGATGAACTGGAAGTCGTTGTTCAGACGTTCAGCCATTTCCAAACCTCTTGAAGCGACGCCCCATCAGCTGGGCGCCACGAGCTAGCACGGTGAAACCGGCTCCCTCGGGAGCCGGTATCGAAGTCGTTATTCCGGACGGGCGCGGGTGCTGACCAGCAGCGAGGCCAGGCTTGCGGCCTTGGGCTTCACCAGCCAGAACTTGCGCAGGTAGTCGTCCAGGTTCTCATGGAGATGGCTGCCCCAGGCACTGCCGGTCTCGCGCACGTATTCGGCCAGTACCCCTTCCAGGTGGCTACGGTAGGCCTCCATGGCCTCGCTGTTGATGCGCTGGATTTCCACCAGTTCGTGGTTGACCCGATCGTAGAAACCGTTGTCCAGGTCCAGCACATAGGCGAAGCCGCCGGTCATGCCCGAGCCGAAGTTGTAGCCGGTCTTGCCCAGCACGCAAACGAAGCCGCCGGTCATGTACTCGCAGCAATGGTCGCCGGTGCCTTCCACCACGGTATGGGCCCCGGAGTTGCGCACCCCGAAACGCTCACCGGCGGTGCCGGCGGCGAACAGCTTGCCACCGGTGGCGCCGTAGAGGCAGGTGTTGCCGATGATCGCCGACTCCTGGCTCTTGAAGCCCGCGCCCTGGGGCGGGGTGATGACCAGCTTGCCGCCGGTCATGCCCTTGCCCACGTAGTCGTTGGCATCGCCTTCCAGATAGAGATGGAGACCGCCGGCGTTCCAGACGCCGAAGCTCTGGCCGGCAGTGCCCTTGAAGCGGAAGGTCACCGGCGCCTTGACCATGCCCTGGTTGCCGTGGCGCCGGGCGATCTCGCCGGAGACACGGGCGCCGATGGAGCGGTCGCAGTTGCCGATGCTCAGGCTGAACTCACCGCCCTCGAGCTGCTCGATGCTCGGCAGCGCCAGCCGCACCATTTCCTCGGCCAGCAGGCCCTGGTCGAACGGCGGGTTCTTTTCCACTTGGCAGAATTGCGGCTTCTCGGCCGGAATATGGTCGCTGCCCAGCAGCGGGGTCAGGTCCAGATGCTGTTGCTTGGCGGTCTCGCCCGGCAGGATCTCCAGCAGATCGGTACGGCCGATCAGCTCGCCCAGGCTGCGCACGCCCAGCTTGGCCAGCCACTCGCGGGTTTCCTCGGCGATGAAGGTGAAGAAATTCATCACCATTTCCACCGTGCCGATGAAGTGCTCCTTGCGCAGTCGGTCGTTCTGGGTGGCCACGCCGGTGGCGCAGTTGTTCAGGTGGCAGATGCGCAGGTACTTGCAGCCCAGGGCGATCATCGGCGCGGTGCCGAAGCCGAAGCTCTCGGCGCCGAGGATAGCCGCCTTGATCACGTCCAGGCCGGTCTTCAGGCCGCCGTCGGTCTGTACCCGCACCTTGCCGCGCAGGTCGTTGCCGCGCAGCGTTTGGTGCGCCTCGGCCAGGCCCAGTTCCCAGGGCGAGCCGGCGTACTTGATGGAGGTGACCGGCGAAGCACCGGTACCGCCGTCGTAGCCGGAGATGGTGATGAGGTCGGCATAGGCCTTGGCCACACCGGCGGCCACGGTGCCCACGCCAGGCTCGGACACCAGTTTGACCGACACCAGCGCCTTGGGGTTGACCTGCTTAAGGTCGAAGATCAGTTGGGCCAGGTCTTCGATGGAGTAGATGTCATGGTGCGGCGGCGGCGAGATCAGGGTCACGCCGGGCACCGCGTAGCGCAGCTTGGCGATCAGGCCATTGACCTTGCCGCCGGGCAGTTGGCCGCCCTCGCCCGGCTTGGCGCCCTGGGCCACCTTGATCTGCAGTACCTCGGCGTTGACCAGGTACTCGGGGGTGACGCCGAAGCGGCCGGTGGCCACCTGCTTGATCTTGGAGCTCTTGACGGTGCCGTAGCGCGCCGGGTCTTCGCCGCCCTCACCGGAGTTGGAGCGACCGCCCAGGCGGTTCATGGCCTCGGCCAGGGCCTCGTGGGCTTCCGGCGACAGGGCACCCAGGGAGATGCCGGCGGCATCGAAGCGGGTAAAGATGTTGGCCAGCGGCTCGACCTCTTCCAGCGCCAGGGGCTGGTCGCTGGTCTTGACCTTGAGCAGGTCGCGGATCATAGCTACCGGGCGCTGGTCCACCAGCGCGGTGTATTCGCGGAACTTGGCGTAGTCGCCCTGTTGCACGGCCGCCTGCAGCAGATTGACCACGTCCGGGTTGTAGGCGTGGTACTCGCCGCCATAGACGAACTTGAGCAGGCCACCCGGCTGGATCGGCTTGCGGTTGTTCCAGGCTTCCCCGGCCAACAGCTTCTGCTCGGCCTCCAGATCGACGAAGCGCGCACCCTTGATGCGGCTGGTGACGCCAGGGAAGCAGAGGTCGGTAACCTCGTCCGCCAGGCCCACGGCCTCGAACAGCTGGGCGCCGCGGTAGGAGGCGACGGTGGAGATGCCCATCTTGGAGATCACCTTGAGCAGGCCCTTGGTGATGCCCTTACGGTAGTACTTGAACACCTCGTAGAGATCGCCCAGCACCTCGCCGGTGCGGATCAGGTCGCCCAGCACCTCGTAGGCCAGGAACGGATAGACCGCGGTGGCGCCAAAGCCCAGCAGCACGGCGAAGTGGTGCGGATCGCGGGCGGTGGCGGTCTCCACCAGGATGTTGCTGCTGGTGCGCAGGCCCAGGTTGACCAGGTGGTGATGCACGGCGCCGGTGGCCAGCACCGCATGCACCGGCAGCTTGCCCGGCTCGATATGGCGGTCGGTCAGCACCAGCAGCACCTTGCCGGCGCGCACGGCTTCCTCGGCCTGCTCGACGATGTTGCGCAGCGCCGCCTCGAGCCCCAGGGACTCGGGGTAGTTGAGGTCGATCTTCACATGCTCGAAGCCGGGCTTGGGCATGTTGAGGATAGTCCGCCACTTGGCCGGCGAGATCACCGGGCTGCTCAGGATGGCGCGATCGGCGTGCTCGGCGGTTTCCTCGAAGACGTTGCGCTCGGCACCCAGGCAGGTCTCCAGGGACATGACGATGGACTCGCGCAGCGGGTCGATCGGCGGGTTGGTGACCTGGGCGAATTGCTGACGGAAATAGTCGTAAGGCGAACGGATGCGCCGCGACAACACCGCCATGGGGGTGTCGTCACCCATGGAGCCCACGGCTTCCTGGCCCTGCTCGCCCAGCGGGCGCAAGACCTGGTCACGCTCCTCGAAGGTGACCTGGAACATCTTCATGTACTGGCGCAGTTGATCCTGGTCGTAGAAGGCCGAGCCGTGATCGTTGTCGTCCAGGGTCGCCTGGATGCGCATGGCGTTCTTGCGCAGCCACTGCTTGTAGGGGTGGCGCGCCTTGAGGCGGTTGTCGATGTCGTCGGTCTGCAGCACCTCGCCGGTCTCGGTGTCCACCGCGAGGATCTGGCCCGGGCCGACCCGACCCTTGGCGATGACGTCGTCGGGCTGGTAGTTCCAGACGCCGACTTCCGAGGCCAGGGTGATGTAGCCGTTCTTGGTGGTCACCCAGCGCGCCGGGCGCAGGCCGTTGCGGTCGAGCAGGCAGACCGCGTAGCGACCTTCGGTCAGCACCACGCCGGCCGGACCGTCCCAGGGCTCCATGTGCATGGAGTTGAATTCGTAGAAGGCGCGCAGATCGGCGTCCATGGTCTCGACGTTCTGCCAGGCCGGCGGAATGATCATGCGCACGGCGCGGAACAGGTCCATGCCGCCGGTCACCAGCAGCTCCAGCATGTTGTCCATGCTGGAGGAATCGGAACCGACGCGGTTGACCAGCGGACCGAGCTGGTCGAGGTCCGGGATCAGTTCGTTGACGAACTTGGTCCGCCGCGCCTGGGCCCAGTTGCGGTTGCCGGTGATGGTGTTGATCTCGCCGTTGTGGGCGAGGTAGCGGAAGGGCTGCGCCAGCGGCCACTTCGGCAGGGTGTTGGTGGAGAAGCGCTGGTGGAACACGCAGATGGCGGTGGCCAGGCGCGGATCGCCGAGGTCCGGATAGAAGGCGGCGAGATCCGCCGGCATCATCAAGCCTTTATAGACGATGACCCGGGAGGACAGGCTGCAGATGTAATGCTCGCTGTCCTCGGCATTGCGCACCGAGGAACGGCGGCGAGCGGAGAACAGCTTGACGGCGAATTGCTGGTCGTCCAGGCCGGGGCCGGCGACGAATACCTGCTCGATGCGCGGCAGGCGCGCCAGGGCCAGTTCACCCAGCACGGAGGTGTCTATGGGCACCTTGCGCCAACCCACCAGGGTCAGGCCGGCGGCCTCGATCTCCAGGTCCATGTTGGCGCGGGCCTGCTCGGCGCGGGCTTCGTCCTGGTTGAAGAACACCACACCGGCAGCGTACTGCTCGGGCAGCTCGGCACCGAACTGCTCCTGGGCGATGGCCCGCAGGAAGGCATCCGGTTTCTGCATGAGTAGACCGCAACCGTCGCCGGTCTTGCCGTCGGCGTTGATACCGCCCCGGTGGGTCATGCAGGTCAGGGCTTCGATGGCCGTTTCCAGCAGGTCATGGCTGGGCTCGCCCTGCATATGGGCGATCAGGCCGAAGCCGCAGTTGTCCTTGAAGCTATCGGGATTGAACAGGCCTGCTTTCATAGCGCTCTCACCGGCAATCAGGTTATTGCGAAGGCATCACAAAACTGTACGTTTATTTGAACTTTTTTCGGACAGTCAAAGGCTGACCAGTGTATCGAAAAAATCGTTTGCGACAAATACCGATGACACCTGATGAAAATTCGATGACGCAAAACAGAAAGCCCCGGCGCCACTCTCGTGATAGCGCCGGGGCTTTCTTTTCCTGCCAGACAACAATCAGCGGCTGGTAGCTATGTCCTGCTGAATGCTGGCGAAGGTCCGCGGCCAGGGCTTGCTGGCCTGTACCTTGGCCGGCAGTCGCTTTACCGCCGCCTCGGCCGCTGCGCGGTTGGCGAAGTCGCCGTAGGTCACCACGTACAGGGGTTTGCCCTGGTGGATCTTCTTGAAGTAGTGGAACTCGCCACTGTCGGCCTGCCCGGCGATGAAGGCTTGAGCGGCCTTCTCCGTGCTGGTCCCCACTACCTGCAACGCATACTTGCTACCGGACTGGGTACCGTACCAACCAGCCCCCCCTGCAGCATGAGTGGGGGCTGCAGCCGGTGCCGGCTTGGCCGGAGCCGGAGCTGGCGTCGCAGCGGGTGCCGTATGCCGGGTGGTGGGTGCCGCGACGGCGGGTGCGCTGGGCGCCGGAGCCCGGGACGGCGTGCGGCTGGGTAGTTCGTCTTCGTCACTGATGGGCGGTGCCTCGGACGTGACGGTCGGAGGCACACCACCTGCGCCCGCGTCATTACCCGTGGCCGTACCGGCCTGGCGCCCACCCGCCGCTTCGGCGAGCGGTTCGCGGATCACCGGTTGCGACTCCCCTACCAACGGCAAGGGCAACGGCTTGGAAGAACCGTCGAACTGAATGGGGGCGCTCTGGGCATCCTTGCCAGTAGCAGCGGCGTTCTGACCACTCATGGGTAGATCCTGACCACTGGCGGTGGTGGCCGGCGCTTCGCTCTTGCCACCCTTGAGCGACAGGGCGGCAGCGCCTACGGCCAGCACCACGACGCCGAGGATGACCAGGTGCTTGCGCGGCAGGGCCGCCAGCAGATTGCGCGAGGCTTTCGCCGGAGCGGCCGCCTTCTTGCGGCGGGCGCTCATGCCCGCCACCAGCACGTCGCGCGCTTCTTCGTTGAGACGCCCGGGCCAACCTTCGGAGCGCTCATGAATGGTCGCGAGCTGCTCGTCGGTGAAAATCTCCAGGCCCTGACCGGCACCTTCCAGACGCTGGGCCAGATACTCCTCGGCCTCGCTTTCGCTGTAGGGCAGCAATTCGATGGCGTGGTAGCGCTCTTCGCCCTGGGCGATGTCTTCGAGCCGCATGACCACTTCCGCCTCTCCGAACAGGAAGACGTGCAGGCGCTCCCGCTCGGCGCCACCGGCCAACTCCAGCAGGGCCTCCAGGGCGGGAGTCGCCAACGCCTCGGCGTCATCGACCAGGATGTAGACCTCCTGACCGGCCAGGCGCACCTCTGCCGCCTGTTCGAGGATGGCGGCGGGCGTCTGGCTACTCGCCCCTACGCCTTTGGCGACCTGCGCCAGCACGGTACGGGCGTCGCCGCCGTTCTGCGCGGAAATCACCACGCAATGCACGGCTTCCTTCTTGGTGCTGGCCGCCAGCGCCTGGCGCAGCAGCGTCTTGCCACTGCCCTCGGGGCCGGTGACCACCAGCAGCAGCTGACTGTAACGCGCCAGGTGGTGCAGTTGGCCCAGGACCGGCTTGCGTTGCGCCGGGAAGAACTTGAAACCGGGAACGCGCGGGGCGAAGGGATCGTGGGTGAACTGGTAGTGACCGAGAAAGGCTTCATCGGCGTGCAGATTGGACATGGGACTCTCTTGCTCTCCTTACTGGGCGGTCAGCGCTTGGTAATCGGTACGCAGCGTCTGCTCGAGAATGTCGCGGGCGAAGTCGGCGGTGACCACGGCCTGGCCCAGGTCACTGAGCAATACCAGCCGGAGTTGTCCGTCCAGGACCTTCTTGTCCACCGCCATGAGGCGTTCGAAATCAGCCGGCAGCATATCCGCCGGCGGCACCACGGGCAGCTTGGCCCGCAGCAGTAGCCGTATCGCGCGATCACGCTGCTCCGGGCTCAGCCAGCCGAGCAGCAGGGACATCTGCAACGCCATCACCATCCCGGCGGAAACGGCTTCGCCGTGTAGCCAGACACCATAACCCTGGTGGGTTTCGATGGCATGGCCGAAGGTATGGCCCAGGTTGAGAATGGCGCGCAGCCCAGACTCCCGCTCGTCGCTACCCACTACCTGGGCCTTGGCCGCACAGGAGCGTTCGATTGCCTCGGTGAGCGCCAGCTGATCCAACGCCAGCAGCGCCTCGACGTGCTCCTCGAGCCAACCGAGGAAGGGTTCGTCACAGATCAGGCCGTATTTGATGACCTCGGCCAGCCCGGCCGACAACTCGCGGGGCGGCAGACTGGCGAGGCTGTCGGTATCTATCACCACGGCCTGCGGTTGATAGAAGGCGCCGATCATGTTCTTGCCGAGGGGATGGTTGATGCCGGTCTTGCCGCCGACCGAGGAATCCACCTGGGACAGCAGCGTGGTCGGCACCTGGATGAAGTCCACCCCGCGCTGATAGCAGGCCGCGGCAAAACCAGCCATGTCGCCGATCACTCCGCCGCCCAAGGCGATCAGGGTGGTCTTGCGATCATGGCGGTCCTGCAACAGACCGTCGAAGATCAGTTGCAGGGTTTCCCAATTCTTGTGCGCCTCGCCATCGGGCAGCACGATGGCGCTGATGGAGCGGTCGCCCAGGGTCTTGATCAGGCGCTCCAGATAGAGCGGCGCGATGGTTTCGTTGGTGACGATGGCCACCTTGCGCCCGGCGAGATGGGGCAGGAAGCATTCCGGCCGATCCAGAAGGCCCTGACCGATGTAGATCGGGTAGCTGCGCTCACCGAGCTCGACGTGAAGAGTCCGCATGCCGTCACCTTGATTCAAAGGGCGCCTAGCATAGCGCAGAACGCCCAAGGCTTTAATGCGGCGCCAGGGCTTTCAGACGGTCGAGTATCTGCAGCACCACCAGCCGCGGTGGCCGCTCGTCGGTTTCGACGATGATGTCAGCGATCTCGCGATACAGAGGATCACGCATGGTCATGAGTGTGCGCAGCACCGCGGCCGGATCCGCTGTCTGCAACAGCGGCCGATTGCGATCCCGGGCGGTCCGTTCGATCTGCTGCTCGATGGAGGCATGCAGATAGATGACCCGTCCGCCGCGCTTGAGCGCCCGGCGGTTGTCTTCGCGCAGCACGGCACCGCCTCCGGTCGCCATGACCAGGCCGTTCTCGGCGCACAGCTCGGCTATCGCGGCGCGCTCACGCTCGCGAAAGCCTTGCTCGCCTTCCATATCGAAGATCCAGGGAATAGCGGCACCGGTGCGTTCTTCGATTACCTTGTCGGAATCCTTGAACGGCAGCCGCAATTCCTTTGCCAGGAGCCGACCGATGGTGCTCTTGCCCGAGCCCATCGGTCCTACGAGAAACAGATTACGCACTTATGTCATCGACCAACCGCTATCGCCTGGTTGTTCATGATACGCGGCGTGAGGAAGATCAGCAGCTCCACTTTGCTGTCGGTGACAGCATCACGGCGGAACAGGCGACCTATATAGGGAATATCGCCCAGCATCGGTACCTTGGTAGTAGATCGAGTCTGAGTATTAGAGAATACCCCACCCAGTACGATGGTCTCGCCATCGCTCACCAGCACCTTGGCATTCACTTCGTTCTTGCTGATCGGCGGCACGCCATTCAGGGCGTTCTGGTAGTCAGGCGCATCCTTGTTGACCTTGACCTCCATGATGATGCGGTTGTCCGGCGTGATCTGCGGCGTGACTTCCAGCGACAGCGCCGCCTGCTTGAAGCTGGTGCTGGTGGCGCCACTGGAGCTGGCTTCCTGATAGGGAATCTCGGTACCGCGCAGGATCTTGGCGGTCTCCTTGTCCGAGGTGACGACCTTGGGCTGGGAGATGATCTCGCCGTTACCGCTCGCCTGGAGGGCGGATAGCTGCAGGTCCAGCATCTTGCCACCGACCATGAAGCCGACACCGATGCCCGAAGTGCTGCCGCTGACACCCATGTCGACGAAGGGCGTCGGCGCCACGCCACTGGTCGCGGTGTAGTTGCCGATGGTGGTGGTGCCCGGGAGGTAGACCTTGCCCGTGGTCGAATCAACCGTAGTGGCACCATCCTTACCGTAAACGGCGAAGTTACCTGAGGTAGCTGCACCTCCCCAACGAACCCCCAACTGCTTGCTGTAGTCGACGTTGGCTTCCACCAGACGCGCCTCGATCATCACCTGGCGCACCGGGATATCCAGTTGCGAGACGATACGGCGCAGCTCGTCCAGGCGATTCTGGGTCTGGTAGGCGATGATGCTGTTGGTCCGCTCGTCCACCGAGATTGACCCGCGCTCGTCGGCGGTCTTGTCGGCACTGGTCACCGACTGGAACAGCTTGGCGATGTCGGCGGCCTTGGCGTAATTGACCTGGATCAGGTCACGCCGCAGCGGAGCCAGTTGCTGGATCTGCTTTTGCGACTCCAGCTCCTGACGTTCGCGAGCGGCGATCTCGTCGGCCGGCGCCACCAGCAGCACGTTGCCGATCTGGCGCTTGTCGAGGCCCTTGGTCTTGAGGATCAGATCCAGCGCCTGGTCCCAGGGTACGTTTTGCAGGCGCAGGGTAATGTTGCCCTGTACGGTGTCACTCGCCACCAGGTTGAGGTTGGTGAAATCGGCGATCAGCTGCAGTACCGAGCGGACATCGATGTCTTGGAAATTCAGCGACAGCTTTTCACCGGTGTAGGTGAAACGATCAGCCGCGCGCTTTTCCTTTTCTTCGGTGGTAAGCGGTTTGACGCTCAAGGTCAGCCGATTGTTGGTCTGGTAGGCCAGGTAGTCGTAGGTGCCGGTCGGCTCGATGACGATGGTCGCACCGCCGTTGTCGGCCGAGGCATTGACGAACTGCACCGGCGTGGCGAAGTCCTTGACGTCCAGCCGTACGCGCAACTCTTCGGGCAGCTGGGTACCGGCGAAGGCCAGGCGGATCTTGCCGCCCAGCTCCTGGATATCGGGATTGATGCCGGTCTCGCTCAGGTCGATGACCACGTTGCCCTCGCCCTGGGGGCCACGCTGGAAGTCGATGTGGCGGATCGCCTTGCCGCGCAATTGCGGACGAGCCGCGGTCATGGCCGCCACGGTCGAGGCAGCCGGGGTAGGTGGCAGGGTCGTCCGCGCCGCGTTAGCGGACATGACGTTCGTCGCGCTCACGGTAGCGGGCGCTGGGGAACGCGGTAAATCCGGCGTCAAGCTGGCCTGGGCATTGGTCACCTGACGAGCTACCGACCCACCAATGGTGACGAACAGGTTACGCCCATCGACGCGGGTGCTGTAATCGGCCAGGGAGGTGAGATTGATGATCAGCCGGGTACGATTGCCCGCCTCGACCACGGTCACGCTGCGGGCATTACCATTGCCCAGCTCGCGGCTCTTGGTGCCCAGCTTGTTGGCCACCCCCGGCAGGTCCAGCGCAATCCGCGCCGGTTGCTCGATGGTATAGCCCTTGGGCGCGGCAACCGGCTGATCGAAGGTCAGCTTGAGTTCGACGCGATCGCCAGGCAAGGAAGCGACGTTCAAGGATTGCAGATCCGCGGCCATGGCTTGGCCGGCCAGACTGCTCAGCAGCATGGCCAAGCCCAGCCCCAGTCGCGCGATAGTAGTGTTCACAGTGCTCGCCCTGCCCATTAAGTCTTTTCCTTCAAGGTGATGGTGCGCGGCCGTTCCAGCCAGCCACCCTCGCCATCCGGGACGATTTCGATCACGTCGATCTCACCGTCGGTGATCTTGGTAATGCGGCCGTCGTTACGCCCCAGGTAATCCCCCACCTTGACGCGATGCACGCCGCCCGCGCCGCTGACCAGCGCGTAGCGCCCCTCGGCGTTGGCCAAGGTGCCGACCATATTGAAGGTTTCGATGTTGAAGCCTTCGAGGAATTGCTTGGGCCGATTCACGTCCGGCTTGATATTGCCATTTCCCCGCTGTCGCGCTGTGGGATCGATCCGCACCGGCGCCTGGAAGGGGCTGCGCAGCGCGGCTGCGGCATAGGTGAAAGGTTCGTAGGCCCGGAACTGCGGCAGCGGTTCGATGGAACCGCGCGGCTTGGCGCGCGTCTCGTCCATGAAGGCCTGCAGATCGCTGGTATCACCGGACCCGCAACCGGTCAGTACAGTGGTCAGGAGGCAAAACAGCAGGGGCTTTCTCATTTGCCGAGCCCCTTGTCGTTGTAGCGGTAGGTCTTGGCCAGCACGTTCATGCGCAGCTTGCCACCGACACCGGACACCGAACCGCCATTCCCGGTCTTGTCGTCCACCGGCTTGAGGTCGAAGTCGTGCAGGGTGACGATCCGCGGCAGGCTGGAGACGCTGCTGACGAAGGTCGCCAGGTCATGATAGCTGCCCACCACGGTGATCTGGATCGGCAGCTCCACATAGAACTGCTGCGTCACTTCCGGCAGCAGCTTGATCTGCTCGAACTCCAGCCCACTGCCGAGCCCGGTGCGGGTGATGTCTTCGAGCAGCGCCGGCACCTCGGTATCGCCCGGCAACTGCCGCAGCAACGCACCGAAGGATTCCTCCATTTCCACCATCTGCTGCTTGTAGGCGTCCAGATTGGCCGCCTGGAAGGCTTTGCTGGAATATTGCTGCTTGAGGGTTTCTTCCTGGGATCTTTGACTTTCCAGTTGCGCCTCCATGTCGCTGAGGTGGAACTGGTAGCCAAGCAGCAGTACCACCAGCACGATCAACAGGCAGGCGATAACCTTGACCGGCTTGGGCCAGGAGCCCAGGTTCTCAAGGCTGAGTTCGTTGATGTCGATCTTGCGCAGACTGGCCAGGGAATCGGCGAGACTCATGGCTTGTCTCCCGTGGCGACCGGTGCAGGTGTGGCCGTGGGCGCACCGGGCTGGGTCTGTTTGACGGTGAGCTGGAAGGTATTGGCCTGATCCACGGCACCGGCCGTAGTCGCCTTCACCTCGATCAGCGTAGGCGACGCGAACCAATCCGAGGCATCCAGATTACGCATCAGATTGGAGACCCGATTGTTGGATTCCGCCTCGCCGCTGATCGACAGGGTGTCGCCGAGCATCTTCACTTCGCGGAAATAGACGCCATCCGGCAATGTTCGCACCAGTTGATCGAAGACATGACCGATGACCGGCCGGTTGCCCTGCAGGTCCTGGATGATCTTCATGCGCGCCAGCAGCTGTTGCCGCCGGGTCTTGAGTTCGCTGATTTCCTTGATGCGCACGTCCAATTGGGCGATGTTCTGCTGGATAAAGGCGTTGCGCGCCTCCTGACGAGCGATTTCCCCGGACAGGTACTGGTCCCCCAGGAACACGGCGCCGCACGACAACACGAAGATACCGCCCAGGATCACCAGGAACTGCTTGCGTCGTTCTTCGCGCAGCTGTTCCCGCCAGGGCAAGAGGTTGATGCGGGCCATCTAGTCGAAACTCCTCATGGCCAGGCCGCAGGCAATCATCAACGCCGGGGCGTCGCCGGCCAGGGCTGCCGCATTGACCTTGCTGCTGACGGCCATGTCCGCGAAGGGATTGGCCAGGACCGTCGGGGTGCCGATTTTCTGTTGAATCAAACGGTCCAGTCCGGAAATTGACGCTGTACCTCCGGCAAGCAAGATGTAGTCCACATCGTTGTACTGACCGGCGGCGAAAAAGAACTGCAGCGAACGGGCGACCTGCTGGACCACGGCCTCGCGGAAGGGGCTCAAAACCTCGCTTTGGTAATCGTCCGGCAGACCGCCCTGCTTCTTGGCGAGCCCAGCCTCTTCCACCGAGAGGCCATAGCGACGCTGGATCTCTTCGGTGAGCTGGCGACCGCCGAACAACTGCTCGCGGGTATAGATGGTCCTGCCGTTATGCAGCACGCTCAGGGTGGTCATGGTGGCACCGATGTCGACCACCGCCACGGTCAGGTCGTCCACGTGCCCGCCCAGCTGATT
Source organism: Pseudomonas oryzihabitans (assembly GCF_006384975.1). Classification (NCBI taxonomy): domain Bacteria; kingdom Pseudomonadati; phylum Pseudomonadota; class Gammaproteobacteria; order Pseudomonadales; family Pseudomonadaceae; genus Pseudomonas; species Pseudomonas oryzihabitans. The sequence continues at coordinate 4,385,807 of NZ_CP021645.1, read as the reverse complement.
GGCGAGCAACTGATAGGCGCGCTCCAGCGCATAGGCCTCGACGTCGACCACCTTGGCCGATACCCCGGCCAGTGCCAGCGCCGCCTCACGGACCTCGACGTTTTCCTTTCGGCAGGCGGCCAGCAGCACCTCGACGCGCTCGGCGTTACGCGGCGACGGACCCTGCACTTCGAAATCGATGGCGACCTCATCGAGGGGATAGGGAATGTATTGGTCAGCCTCGAGCTTGATCTGGTTTTCCAGCTCGTCGTCGGACAGGCCGGCGTCCATCTCGATGGTCTTGGCGATCACCGCCGAACCGGACACCGCCACGGCGGCGCTGCGCGCGGAAGTACGCGCCTTGACCAGCACCCGGCCGATGGCCAGCCCGACACCTTCGAGTTCGGCGATGTTCTTCTCGACCACGGCATTGGCCGGCAGAGGCTCGACCGCATAGGCTTCCACCCGATAGCGCCCGCCTGCACGGCTCAACTCGATGAGCTTGACCGATGTCGAACTGACGTCGATACCCAGCAGCGTATTCGCCTTCTTTCTGAATAGCCCTAGCACATCAGCTCCCTATGAGCGACGGTGGTTTTCCGCGGACGGGCATTAGATAACAGACTTGACACCCGAGCAAATAGCGGCCAACCGCCAAACGCGCCTATAATGGCGACGCCGTGTAGGCTGACCGTCACCTGTCGCCTTTTCCCTCTTTCCATTCGAAAAGTCTCTTGATGCGTGTTCTGAAATTTTTCTGGTGGTCGTTGGTCGCCCTGATTTGCAGCCTGTTACTGGGCCTGAGCGGCACCTTCCTCTACCTCAGCCCCAGCCTGCCCTCCATCGATGCCCTGCGTAACGTGCAACTGCAGATCCCGCTGCGGGTGTACAGCTCGGATGGCAAACTCATCGCCGAATTTGGCGAAATGCGCCGCTCGCCGCTGCGTTTCAATGAAATCCCCCCTGACTTCATCCATGCCCTGCTCTCCGCCGAGGATGACAACTTCGCCAATCACTATGGCGTGGACCTGAAAAGCCTGGCGCGCGCCCTGAGCCAACTGGTCACCACCGGACATATACAAACCGGCGGCAGCACCATCACCATGCAGGTCGCCAAGAACTACTTCCTCACCAGCGAACGCAGTTTCTCGCGCAAATTCACCGAGATCCTGCTCGCCCTGCAAATAGAGCGCCACCTGACCAAGGACGAGATCCTCGAGCTCTACGTCAACAAGATCTACCTGGGCAACCGGGCCTACGGCATCGAGGCCGCCGCCCAGGTGTACTACGGCAAGTCCATCAAGGACTTGAGCATAGCCCAGATGGCGATGATCGCCGGCCTGCCCAAGGCGCCTTCGCGCTACAACCCGGTGGCCAACCCCGAGCGCAGCCTGGAAAGACGCAACTGGATTCTCGAGCGCATGCTCAAGCTCGGCTATATCAACCAGGCTACCTATCAGGAGAGCGTCAAGGAGCCCCTGGAGGCCTACCATCACGTGGCCGTGCCGGAGCTCAACGCACCTTACATCGCCGAGATGGCCCGCGCCGAGATGGTCGGCCGTTATGGCAGCGACGCCTATACCGACGGCTACCAGGTCTACACCACCGTCGACAGCCACCTGCAGACGGACGCCTTCGAAGCGGTACGTGACGGCCTGACCGACTACGACCAGCGCCACGGCTATCGCGGCCCGGAAGCCCGCTTCCCCGGCCGCAGCCGCAGCGACTGGCTCGCCGAGTTGCAGAAGCAGCGCACGGTCGGCGGCCAGGACCCGGCCATCGTCACCCAGGTGGAGAAGAGCGGCATCCTGGTCCTGACCCGCGATGGCAAGGAAGAAGCCGTGCCCTGGGACAGCATGAAGTGGGCCCGCCCCTATCTCAGCGCCAACAGCATGGGCCCGCGTCCCAATGGACCGGCGGACGTGGTCAAGGTCGGCGACCTGATCCGCGTCGAGCGGCAGGACGATGGCAGTCTGAAGTTCTCGCAGATCCCCAAAGCCCAGAGCGCCCTGGTCTCCCTGGATCCGCAGGACGGCGCCATCCGCGCCCTGGTCGGCGGTTTCTCCTTCGAACAGAGCAATTACAACCGCGCCACCCAGGCACGCCGCCAGCCGGGCTCCAGCTTCAAGCCGTTCATCTACAGTGCGGCGCTGGAAAAGGGCTTCACCGCGGCCAGCCTGGTCAACGACGCCCCCATCGTGTTCATGGACGAGAATCCGGACGAAGCCTGGCGACCGAAGAACGACAACAACACCTTCCTCGGCCCCATCAGCCTGCGCGAGGCGCTCTATCGCTCGCGCAACCTGGTGTCGATCCGGGTGCTGCAGGCCATCGGCATCGACTATGCGCTGGACTACGTCAGCCGCTTCGGCTTCGAGCGCGATCAGTTGCCACGCAATCTGTCGCTGGCACTGGGCACACCGGGCCTGACGCCCCTGGAAGTGGCCACCGGCTGGTCGGCGTTCGCCAACGAAGGCTACAAGGTCACGCCCTATGTGGTGGACCACGTGGTCGATCGCGACGGCAAGGTGGTCTATCGCGCCAATCCGCCGCGGGTACCACAACAGGCCGAAGCCAAGCCCAACGCTGGCGTCGAGGTCTCGGCCGCGCCGACCACCGATGGCATCAATGCCGATCCGGCCAATCCCGCGCCGGTGTTCGCACCCCAGATCATCGACCCGCGCAATGCCTACATCATGAACAGCATGCTGCAGGACGTGATCAAGCGCGGCACCGGCCGCAAGGCACTGGAGCTGGGCCGGACCGACCTGGCCGGCAAGACCGGTACCACCAACGAATCCAAGGACACCTGGTTCTCCGGCTACAACGGCGACTACGTGACCACCGTCTGGGCCGGCTTCGACCAGCCGGAGACCCTGGGCCGCCAGGAATTCGGTGGCACCGTGGCCCTGCCGATCTGGATGAAGTACATGGGCGCTGCGCTCAAGGGCAAACCGGCGCATCAGCTCAAGGAACCGGACGGCATCGTCTCGGTACGGATCGATCCGGTCACCGGACGCGCCGCACCACCCGGCACGCCGAACGCCTACTTTGAACTGTTCAAGAGCGAGGACACCCCGCCGAGCCTGGACGAACTGCCCCGTGGCACTGCCCCGGGCACGCCGTTGCCCTCGAGTGAGACGGCGCCGATGGATCTCTTCTGAGAGGCTGCCCATAATCCGCTGCGCGTCGGCCAAACCGCGTTGAAAATGCCTTCGGAATGCTCATTTACTATCTGTAAACTCCGCTTCCTCAGGCATTTTCGCCTTGTTTGGCTCTAGCTCGCGATATTCTGGACAGCCTCTGAGATTCTCGGCCCAATAAAAACCCCGCCGCGGCGGGGTTTTTATTGGGTATCGCCTTACTTGGCGAAGACGTCGTCTACCGACTTCAGCGGGTAGTTCGCCGGATAGGGCAGCGTGGCCACGCCGGTTTCGATGGCGGCCTTGGCCACGGCATCGGACACCAGGGTGATCAGACGGGCATCCATCGGCTTGGGAATGATGTACTCGCGACCGAAGCTCAGGCTGTCGACCTTGTAGGCCTCGCAGACTTCCTTGGGTACTGGCAGCTTGGTCAGATCGCGCAGGGCCAGGGCGGCGGCGATTTTCATCTCTTCGTTGATGACCCGGGCGCGTACGTCCAGGGCACCACGGAAGATGAAAGGGAAGCCCAGGACGTTGTTGACCTGATTCGGATAGTCCGAACGACCGGTGGCCATGATCACGTCATCGCGGGTGGCGTGGGCCAGCTCGGGAGTGATTTCCGGATCCGGGTTGGAGCAGGCGAAGACGATGGGGTTGGCCGCCATGCGCTTGAGGCCTTCGGCCGACAGCAGGTTGGGGCCGGACAGACCGACGAAGACGTCGGCGCCGTCGAGGGCATCGTCCAGGGTGCGCTTTTCGGTCTCGGTGGCGAAGGTCGCCTTGTACTGGTTCAGGTCGTTGCGGCCGCTGTGGACCACACCCTGACGGTCGACCATGTAGATGTTCTCGACCTTGGCCCCCATGCTGACCAGCAGGCGCATGCAGGAGATGGCGGCAGCACCGGCACCCAGGCAGACGATCTTGGCCTCTTCCAGACGCTTACCGGCGATTTCCAGGGCATTGAGCATGCCGGCGGCGGTGACGATGGCGGTACCGTGCTGGTCATCGTGGAACACCGGGATGTCGCACTGCTCGATCAGGGCGCGCTCGATCTCGAAGCACTCGGGTGCCTTGATGTCTTCCAGGTTGATGCCGCCGAAGGTGATGGAGATACGCTTGACGGTATCGATGAAGGCCTGGGGGCTCTCGGCGTCCACCTCGATGTCGAAGACGTCCACACCCGCGAAGCGCTTGAACAGCACGCCCTTGCCTTCCATCACCGGCTTGGAGGCCAGCGGGCCGAGGTTGCCCAGGCCGAGGATGGCGGTGCCATCGGAAATCACGGCGACCAGGTTGCCCTTGCCGGTGTAGCGATAGGCCAACTCGGGATCGCGGCCGATCTCGCGGACCGGTTCGGCGACGCCGGGGCTGTAGGCCAGGGACAGGTCGCGGGCGGTCGCGGTGGGCTTGGTCAGCTCGACGCTGAGTTTGCCGGGGCGCGGCTGAGCGTGGTATTCGAGGGCGGCGGTTTTGAGATCAGACATTATTGGTATATCCGCGTGGTGTGGGTCTTGGGTCGGGCGAGAATACGCAAAGACTCAAGGTGCCACAAGCAATCGCCCACATGCCTGAAATCAATCGCAATACGACTTTCGGCTAAAACGATTCAACTCGCAAACCCAGCATGTGCGGGTCGCTCAGGGTCATCTGCCAGCGCGCCCGACCCGCCTCCTTGCCTCTGCTGCGATCGGAAATCCAGCCCCGCGCCTCGACGGTGCGGCCGATCCATTGCCGTAGCGGCACGCCCTCGAAGGCATCCGCGAAGCGCTCTGGCACCCTGACCACCAGATCGCCGTCGAGCTGCAGCCAGAGCCCACCCCGATTGCGCTCGACGTCTTGCAGACGGCCGTGCACCACGGCGAAACCACCCTCCACGATAGCGGTGGAAGCAATGGCCGGATCCTGCTTCCAGACACCCAGTCGCGCCTTGCGCGCCACGCCTTCCGCTACCGCCTGACAGGCGGCCAGCCGGGTGTTGGGCGCGATGGCGACGGCGTAGCCCAAACCCTCGGCGATCAGTTGTGCTTCGAGATTATGCCCCTGTCGGTCATAGACATGCGCCAGGGTGCGTCCGAAGCGGTCGGCGTCCTCAACGCCCGGCACCAGCCGCAGGCGGTCATCGCTGGCATCGACCAGCGCCTGCAGGCGTCGACGCGCAGCCTCGGCATAGGGCTGCGCCGTACCGCCGGACTTGCCCAGCTCGGGGGCATTGACCCCGATCAGGCGCACGGAGCGACCATCGACCAGGCGCAGGGTATCACCGTCCACCACCTGCCGGACCTCGACCTCCTGTCCGCCGGGCAGCAGGGGGCACTCCGCGGCCAGGGCCAAAGGTGCGGTTACCAGGGCCGAAACGAAAAAGGCGCCCCAGAGGGACGCCTTCTTCAGTGTCGAGCCATACTGAGATGGTCGACGGCAGCGCATTACTTGCTGCTGCCGAACACGCCGAAGCGCTGCTTGAAGCGGTCGATACGGCCGCCAGCGTCCAGGACCTTCTGCTTGCCGGTGTAGAACGGGTGGCATTCGGAGCAGACGTCCAGGTGAATGTTCTTGCTCAGGGTAGAGCGGGTCTTGATGACGTTGCCGCAGCTGCAGTTGGCTTCGATGGCATCGTACTGCGGATGGATATCAGCTTTCATGGAACTATCCTCGGGGTCTAGCTGTGCCGCCACCCGGCGCCATTGCCGGATACCGCACAGATTTGGGCTGCGAATCATACCAGAGCAGGTAGGACGTGCAAGCAACCCCCACACCGCCCGTCTGCTACCATCGGGCTTTAGCCCTGCGAGCCTTGCCGTGCCCCTGATCCTGCGCCTGGCGCTGCCTTCCCCGCTGCGTCGCCTGTTCGACTACCTGCCGCCCAAGGGTGCGGCCGAGGAGCAGTTGCGTCCGGGCGTGCGGCTGCGGGTACCCTTCGGCCGCCGCGAGGTGGTCGGGGTGCTGATCGAGGTCGCCCAGGAGACCGAGGTACCGCCGGACAAGCTGCGCAAGGCCCTGCAGCTGCTCGATGAGCGTCCGCCGCTGCCGAGCGCCCTGTTCGAACTCTGCCAGTGGTCCGCCCAGTACTATCAGCACAGCCTCGGTGACACCTTGAGCTGGGCACTTCCTGCCCTTTTGCGTCAGGGGGAACCGGCGGAGCGGCGTCTCCAGCGCTTCTGGATCGCCCAGCCCGATGCCCGTCCGGAAGACCCGCGCCTGGCCCGGGCACCGCGACAGCGCGAGGCGCTCAAGACCCTGCGCCAGCACCCCCATGGCGTGCTGCATGAATTGCTCGGCCAGCTCGGGCTGGTCAAGGATAGTCTCGACCTCCTACAGGCCAAGGGTCTGGTCAAGGTGGAGACCCGCTATCACCAGCCGACTCGCCATCAGGGCGCCTGGCTGGCCCAGGCCGAATTGCCGCTCAACAGCGAACAGCGCCTGGCCTACGAGGCGGTTCGCGCCGGCAGCGGCTTTCATTGCTATCTATTGGAGGGCGTGACGGGTAGCGGCAAGACCGAGGTCTATCTGCAATTGATCCGCGCCACCCTGGAGGCGGGCCGCCAGGCGCTGCTCTTGATCCCGGAGATCAACCTGGGGCCCCAGACCCTGGGCCGCTTCGAGCAGCGCTTCAACGCCCGCATCGCCCTGCTGCACTCGGCGCTGACCGATCGCGAGCGAATGGACATCTGGCTGGCCGCCCGCGATGGCGAACTGGACATAGTAGTGGGTACCCGCTCGGCGCTGTTCACCCCACTCAAGCACCCCGGCCTGCTCATCGTCGACGAAGAACACGACGCCTCCTATAAACAGCAGGAAGGCCTGAGGTATCACGCCCGCGATCTGGCGGTGGTCCGCGCCCGCTTCGAGAATCTGCCGGTGGTCCTGGGGTCGGCCACGCCCTCGCTGGAAAGCCTGCACAACGCCGACCAGGGGCGCTACGCCCATCTGCGCCTGTCGCTGCGTGCCGGCGGGGCCCAACCGCCGCGCTTCGAGCGACTGGACGTGCGCAGCCGTCCGCTGGACAGTGGCCTGTCGCAGCCGCTGCTGAAAGCCATAGGCGCGACCCTGGAGCGCGGCCAGCAGGTACTGGTCTTCCTCAATCGCCGCGGTTTCGCCCCTACCCTGCTCTGCCACGACTGTGGCTGGCTGGCCCAGTGTCCGCGCTGCGATGCGCGCATGACCTATCATCGCGGCTCCGGCGAATTGCGTTGCCATCATTGCGATCACCGCCAGGCACCGCCGCGGCATTGCCCGTCCTGCGGCAAGCTCGACCTGCGCCCGGTGGGGGCTGGCACCGAGCGCGCCGAGGAGCGCTTGCAACTGCTGTTTCCGGATATTCCGGTGCTGCGCATCGACCGCGACACCACGGCGCGCAAGGACGCCCTGGGCAAACTGCTGCGCACCATCCACAGCGGTGCGCCCTGCATCCTGGTCGGCACCCAGATGCTCGCCAAGGGGCATCACTTTCCGAAGGTGACCCTGGTGGCCGTGCTCGATGCCGATAGCGGCCTGTTCTCCGCCGACTTCCGCGCCAGCGAGCGCATGGCGCAGCAGATCGTCCAGGTGGCCGGCCGCGCGGGTCGTGCCGAGGAACCCGGCCAGGTGCTGATCCAGACCCACCTGGCCGATCATCCGCTGATGGTGCAACTGGCCGAGGAAGGCTATCCGGCCTTTGCCCGCCAGGCCCTGCAGGAGCGTCGCGCCGCCGGCCTGCCACCCTTCGCCTATTTGGCGCTGCTGCGCGCCGATGCGCATCGCCAGGATCAGGTGGAAAACTTCCTGGAAGCGGCCTACCACGTCGCCGAGGGACTGGCGGTGAATCTCGCCCTGCCCCAGGTGGAATTGCTCGGCCCGGTGCCGGCACCGATGGAGCGGCGCGCGGGGCGTCATAGAGCCCAGTTGCTGCTGCAAAGCAGTAGCCGCGCGCCCTTGCATCGACTGCTGGGGATCTGGGTGGTCCAGCTCGAAAGCCTGCCGGAAGCGCGCCAGGTGCGCTGGTCACTGGACGTCGATCCCATCGATCTGTTCTAGCGATTTCGGCTTACCATTGGCAAGGCCGGGCCAGCCACGGATAATGCCGGGTTTTCATCGCAGTGCGCGCTCGGCGCACGCCGAAGGCCAACGACCATGAAAGACAGCATCCGCCAGCTCATCCAGCACGCCCTCGACCGCCTGATCGCCGACGGCACCCTGCCGGCCGACGTCGCCCCGGCCATCCAGGTCGAGAACACCAAGGACAAGAGCCACGGCGACTTCGCCAGCAACGTCGCCCTGCTGCTGGCCAAGCCGGCCCGGGCCAAGCCGCGCGACCTGGCCGAGAAACTGCTGGCCGCCCTCCCCGCCGATCCGGCGGTGAGCAAGGTGGAGATCGCCGGCCCCGGCTTCCTCAATTTCTTCCAGAATCACGCGCAACTGGCCGCGCGGCTGGACGCAGCCTTTGCCGATCCGCACCTGGGCGTGCCCAAGCACGATCCGCGGCAGCGCGTGGTGGTGGACCTGTCCTCGCCGAATTTGGCCAAGGAGATGCACGTCGGCCACCTGAGATCCACCATCATCGGCGATGCCGTGGCACGGGTGCTGGAATTCCTCGGCGACGAGGTGATTCGCCAGAACCACGTCGGCGACTGGGGCACCCAGTTCGGCATGCTGCTGGCCTACATGGAAGAGCAGCCCCAGGCCGCCGAGGGCGAACTGGCTGACCTGGAGGTGTTCTATCGCGCCGCCAAGGGCCGCTTCGATGCCTCGCCGGAATTCGCCGCCCGCGCCCGCGAGCTGGTGGTGGCGCTGCAGGCCGGCGATGCTCACTGCCTGCGCCTGTGGGAGAGATTCAACGCCGTTTCCCTGTCCCACTGCCAGGAGGTCTACGACCGCCTCAACGTCAAGCTGACCCCGGCCGACGTCAAGGGCGAGAGCGCCTACAACGATGACCTGGCCCAGGTGGTGGCCGATCTGGACGCCGCCGGTCTGCTCACCGAGAGCGATGGCGCCCGCTGCGTCTTCCTCGATGAATTCAAGAACGCCGAGGGCAACCCCCTGCCGGTGATCGTGCAGAAGGCTGGTGGCGGCTATCTCTACTCCACCACCGACCTCGCCGCCATGCGCTATCGCAGCCGCCAGCTGCATGCCGACCGGGCGCTCTACTTCGTCGACCAGCGCCAGGCCCTGCACTTCCAGATGGCCTTCGAGGTGGCGCGCCGCGCCGGCTTCGTCGATCCGGCCATGGACCTGGAGCACATGGGCTTTGGCACCATGAACGGCGCCGACGGCCGCCCGTTCAAGACCCGTGACGGCGGCACCGTCAAGCTGGTCGACCTGCTCGACGAAGCTGAGGAGCGTGCCTACCAACTGGTCAAGGAGCGCAACGCCGGACGCGCCGAGCGCGGCGAGACACCCTTCAGCGAAGAGGAACTGCGCCACATCGGTCGCGTGGTGGGCATCGCCTCGGTCAAGTACGCCGACCTCTCCAAGCACCGTACCAGTGACTACAGCTTCAACTTCGAGCAGATGCTCAGCTTCGAGGGCAATACCGCGCCCTATCTGCTGTACGCCTACACCCGCGTCGCCAGCGTGCTGCGCAAGGCCGGGCAGAGCGAACCCGCCGGCAGCATCCGCCTGGATGCCCCCCAGGAGCAGGACCTCGGCGGGCGTCTAGCACAATTCGGCGAGATCCTCGCCAGCGTCGGCGACAAGGGCACCCCGCACCTGCTGTGCAGCTACCTCTACGACCTGGCCGGCCTGTTCTCCAGCTTCTACGAGAACTGCCCGATCCTGACCGCCGAGGATCAGGCGCTGCGCCAGAGCCGTCTGCGCCTGGCCGCCCTTACCGGACGCACCCTCAAGCAGGGCCTCGAGCTCCTCGGCCTGCACACCCTGGACCGCATGTAAGAGACGGATCACCGCCCGATGGCCAAGAAAGCCCCACCCAAGCGCGGCGCCAGTCGCAATACCTCGGCCCCCAAGAAGCAGCCGCTGCCCGGCTGGGTCTGGCTCGCGTCGGGCCTGGCCATCGGCGCCTTCGTGGTCTTCTTGATGAAGCTGGAACCGGGCAACAAGGCGGTGCAGCGCGCCAAGCCGGAAGAAGGTCGCCCCGCGGCCAGCGCGGGCAATGGCAAGACGCCGGCTGCCGCAGCCAAGACCGAAGGCACGCCGCCGACGCCGATTAAGCCCAAGTACGACTTCTACACCCTGCTGCCGGAATCCGAGGTGATAGTGCCGCCGGACGCCGTGCCGCGCGCGCCAGCCGCCAAGCCGACCACCCCGGCGAAACCCGATGCCGCGACGGCGACAGCCCAACCCGGACAGCCGGGCCAGTCCACCACCGCGACCCCGGCCACGCCGGGTACCGCCCCAGGCCAGACCGCGGCCACCCCAGCCAAGGAAGCGACCACCAAGGCCCAGCCGCCGGTGACCCTGTTCTTCCTGCAGGCTGGCTCCTTCCGTACCCAGGCCGATGCCGACCGGGTCCGCGCCCAGATCATCATGCTCGGCCAGGACGTGCGCGTGGAGTCGGGCAAGGTCAAGGACGACACCTGGTATCGGGTATTGGTCGGCCCCTACAGCGATCGCGACCAACTGACCCAGGCGCAGAAGCAACTCGCCGGCAGCGGCTTCAAGAATTTGTTGCTGCAACAGCGCCGCGGTCACTGATTCGGCGAATCACCCCCCGCGACGCTTGAAGGGCGTCGCGGCCATCCCCATATCTCCGCGTAACCGGGGCTGACGGCCCCAAGCAACGCGGAGAGATTCCCTTGACCACCATCGTTTCTGTACGCCGCAACGGCAAGGTCGTGATCGGCGGCGACGGCCAGGTTTCCCTGGGCAATACCGTCATGAAAGGCAACGCCAAGAAAGTCCGGCGGCTGTACCGGGGCGAGGTGCTGGCCGGTTTCGCCGGCGGTACCGCCGATGCCTTCACCCTCTTCGAGCGCTTCGAGGCGCAACTCGAGAAGCACCAGGGTCATCTGGTCCGCGCCGCCGTGGAGCTGGCCAAGGACTGGCGCACCGATCGTGCCCTGCGCCGCCTGGAAGCCATGCTGGCCGTGGCCAACAAGGACGCCTCCCTGATCATCACCGGCAACGGCGACGTGGTGGAGCCCGAAGAGGGCCTGATCGCCATGGGCTCCGGTGGCGCCTATGCCCAAGCCGCCGCCCGCGCCCTGCTCATGCACACCGAGCTGAGTGCCCGCGAGATCGCCGAGACCGCCCTGAACATCGCCGGTGACATCTGCGTGTTCACCAACCGCAACCTGACCATCGAGGAGCTGGACGCGCCCCAGGCGTGATCCGGTTTAGAGACCGACCATGTCCATGACCCCCCGCGAGATCGTCCACGAGCTCAATCGCCACATCATCGGCCAGGACGACGCCAAGCGCGCCGTGGCAATCGCCCTGCGCAACCGCTGGCGGCGCATGCAGCTGCCCGCCGAGCTGCGCCCCGAGGTGACGCCCAAGAACATCCTGATGATCGGCCCCACGGGCGTGGGCAAGACCGAGATCGCCCGACGCCTGGCCAAGCTGGCCAACGCGCCCTTCCTCAAGGTGGAAGCCACCAAGTTCACCGAGGTCGGCTATGTCGGCCGTGACGTCGAGTCCATCATCCGTGACCTCGCCGACGCGGCCGTGAAGATGCTGCGCGAGCAGGAAATGGTGCGCAATCGCCACCGTGCCGAAGACGCCGCCGAAGAGCGCATCCTCGATGCCCTGCTGCCCGCCGCCCGGCCCTCGGTGGGCTTCAGCAACGAGCCCCAGCCGGCCGCGACCGATAGCAATACCCGTCAGCTGTTCCGCAAGCGCCTGCGCGAAGGCCAGTTGGACGACAAGGACATCGAGATCGAGGTGGCCGATACCCCGGCCGGTGTCGAGATCATGACCCCGCCCGGCATGGAGGAGATGACCAGCCAGTTGCAGAGTCTCTTCGCCGGCATGAACAAGGGCAAGACCAAGCAGCGCAAGCTCAAGGTCAAGGAAGCCCTCAAGCTGGTCCGCGACGAAGAAGCCGCGCGCCTGGTCAACGAGGAAGAACTCAAGGGCCGGGCCCTGGAGGCTGTCGAGCAGCACGGCATCGTCTTCATCGACGAGATCGACAAGGTGGCCAAGCGTGGCAACACCAGTGGTGCCGACGTCTCCCGCGAAGGCGTGCAGCGCGACCTGCTGCCGCTGATCGAAGGCTGCACCGTCAACACCAAGCTGGGCATGGTCAAGACCGACCACATCCTGTTCATTGCCTCGGGCGCCTTCCACCTGTCCAAGCCCAGCGATCTGGTGCCGGAACTGCAGGGCCGCCTGCCGATCCGCGTCGAACTCAAGGCGCTGACCCCGCACGACTTCGAGCGCATCCTCACCGAGCCCCATGCCTCCCTCACCGAGCAGTATCGCGAATTGCTCAAGACCGAAGGGCTGCACGTGGACTTCGCCGCCGACGGCATCACCCGCATCGCCGAGATCGCCTGGCAGGTCAACGAGAAGACCGAGAACATCGGTGCCCGGCGCCTGCACACCCTGCTGGAGCGCCTGCTGGAAGAGGTGTCCTTCAGCGCCGCGGATCTGGCCGGTCAGCAGAATGGCGAGCCCATCGTCATCGATGCGGCCTATGTGAACGGCCATCTCGGCGAACTGGCCCAGGACGAAGACCTGTCGCGCTATATACTGTGACGGTAGGCCTGGTTGATCGCGGCCATGGCGGTCCGCCGATGCGGCCGCTCCTAAGGGCCCCGATACTTACCTGATCGCGGCCATGGGCCGCTCCTACGGGGAATGACGCTGCTGTAGGAGCGGCCCATGGCCGCGATGGCTCTGCCCGGGCAGGGCCAAAACGCCGCCAAGAGAACCCAATATGCGCACCCCCACCGCCATCCAGCTCCACAAGGCCTCGAAGACCCTTAGCGTCAGCTATGGCGCGGAAGCCTTCGACCTGCCCGCCGAATTCCTGCGGGTGCATTCGCCTTCAGCCGAGGTCCAGGGGCACGGCAATCCAGTGCTGCAATTCGGCAAACAAAACGTCGGTATCACCGCCGTGGAACCGGCCGGACGCTACGCCATCAAGCTGACCTTCGACGATGGCCACGACAGCGGTCTGTTCAGTTGGGACTATCTCTACGAACTCGGCAGCCGCCGCGACCAGCTCTGGGCCGACTACCTGGAAAAACTAGCCCGCGCCGGCAAGACGCGGGATCCGCATGTCAGCGCGGTCAAGCTGATGCTCTGAGCCCCCGGATCAGCTCGCCAGCGCCTTGTCCAGCTTGCGCTCGATCTCTTTCTCGATCTGGCCGCTGAGCATCGAGAACATCATCCCCAGGGTGGCCGCGACCCGCACGCGGTCTTCCGCCACCTCGATCCGGCCATCCACGCCACTGCGGGCGAACTTCAGGGTATCGCCTTCCCAGGTACAGGCAACGCCATAGTCACTCGTGAGTTTCTCGGCCAGTTGGTTGGCCTTTTGCCGCACGCTTTCCAGGCCGAGCGAATGACTGCGTTCGATGGTGATCTGGGACATCGGGGAACTCCGGATAAAGGGCCATGACTATAGCGAGGGCCCGCCACGTCGCCAATCGCGAGAACCGAGCGGTCAGCCAGGTTTTAGCCAGGCAAGCCGGGCGATCCCCCTGCTAGAATGCCCTCTTGTCCCTGTCCCAGGTGTAGCCCCATGAGCGATCCGCGCAAAGGCCCCGAGGCCGAATCCCAGACCCACTTCGGCTACCAGAGCGTTCCGGAAAGCCAGAAGGCTTACAAGGTCGCGGAAGTCTTCCATTCGGTGGCCGCCAAGTACGATGTGATGAACGACCTGATGTCGGCGGGCATCCACCGGCTGTGGAAGAGATTCACCATCGAACTCTCCGGCGTGCGCCGGGGCAATCGGGTGCTGGACATCGCTGGCGGTACCGGCGACCTGACCAAGCAGTTCGCCCGCCTGGTCGGCCCCACCGGCGAGGTGGTCCTGGCCGACATCAATGACTCCATGCTCAAGGTCGGCCGCGATCGCCTGCTCGACGAAGGCGTGGCCAGCAACGTGCGCTTCGTCCAGGCGGACGCCGAGAAGCTGCCCTTCCCCGACAACCACTTCGACTGCATCACCATCGCCTTCGGCCTGCGCAACGTCACCCACAAGGACCAGGCCCTGGCTTCCATGCTGCGCGTGCTCAAGCCCGGTGGCCGGCTGCTGGTGCTGGAGTTCTCCAAGCCGACCAATCCGCTGGTCTCCAAGGCCTATGACGCCTACTCCTTCGGCTTCCTGCCGCTGATGGGCAAGCTGGTGGCCGGTGACGCCGACAGCTATCGCTACCTGGCGGAATCCATCCGCATGCACCCCGACCAGCAGACCCTCAAGGCCATGATGGAAGAGACCGGCTTCGCCCGTGTCTCCTACCACAACATGACCGGTGGCGTGGTCGCCCTGCATCGCGGTATCAAACCCTGATGGCGCTCGTCACCCAGGCGTTGCTCGCCGCGCTCGAGCGTGGCCTGAATCCCTTGCTGGCACTCGATCCGGTGGCCCTGCCGCGCCTGGCAGGCCTGACGGGGCGCGTCATAGCCGTGCAGGCCCGGCAGCCCAGCCTGCGCCTCTATGTCCTGCCAGCGGGTGACGGCCTGCACTTTGCCGCCCATCACGAGGGTGACATCGACTGCACCCTGAGCGCCCCGGCGACGCGCCTGGCCGAACTGGCTCTCGCCCGGGACAAGCAGCGCGTATTGCACCAGCCGGACGTACGCCTGGAAGGCGACAGCACCCTGTTGATCGAGCTGGCCGACATCCTGCAAAACCTGGAGTTGGATTGGCAGCACGAGGTCAGCCGTTGGCTGGGTCCGCTACCGGCAGCGCTGCTGGGTGATCTGGCACGCCGCGGTCAGGCACTCGGCCAGCAGGGTCGTGACAGTCTGCAACTGACGCTGTCCAACTGGCTGAACGAGGAAAGCCGCCATCTCGTCGGTCGTCTCGAAGGCGAAGCGCGCTTCGCCGAGATCGACGCCCTGCGCCTGGACGTGGACCGCCTCGAAGCCCGTCTCGACCGCCTGGGCGCCGCCCGCAACGCCAGGGATAACCCCGACGAATGAAGCTGTTCGCTGCTCTCAGCCGCCTGCTGCGGATCCTCTTCGTGGTCATCCGCTATCGGCTCGACGATATCGTCTTCGCCCTGCCGCTGCCCTGGTACCTGCGCGCCACCCGCTACTTCATGCCCTGGCGCTGGCTGCCGCGCCCGAGCAAGACCCTGCCGCGCGGCGCCCGGCTGCGTCTGGCCCTGGAAGGCCTGGGGCCGGTGTTCATCAAGTTCGGCCAAATCCTCTCCACCCGGCGCGACCTGATGCCCGAGGATATCGCCGACGAGCTGATGTTCCTGCAGGACAAGGTTCCACCCTTTCCTCCGGAAAAAGCCGTGGCACTCATCGAGTCCCAGCTCGGGGTGCCATTGCAACAGGCCTTCGCCCGCTTCGACCATCAGCCGCTGGCCTCGGCCTCGGTGGCCCAGGTGCATGCCGCCCAGCTGCGTACCGGCGAGGAAGTGGTGGTCAAGGTGGTACGCCCCGGTCTGAAAGGCATCATCAGCCAGGACATCGCCTGGCTGTTCCTGCTGGCCCGCACCGCTGAAAAGCTCTCCGCGGAAGCGCGCCGGCTGCATCCGATGGACGTGGTCAGTGACTACGAGAAAACCATCTACGACGAACTCGACCTGCTGCGCGAAGCCGCCAACTCCAGCCAGCTGCGGCGCAACTTCGAGGGCTCCGAGCGCCTCTATGTGCCGCAGATCTACTGGGACTGGTGCCGCGAGCGGGTGCTGGTCATGGAGCGCATCTACGGCATTCCGGTGACCGATCTGGCCGCGCTGCGCGACCAGGGGACCGACTTCAAGCTGCTGGCCGAGCGTGGGGTGGAAATCTTCTTCACCCAGGTATTCCGCGACAGCTTCTTCCATGCCGACATGCACCCCGGCAACATCTTCGTCAGCACCGCCAAGCCCTGGGACCCGCTCTATATCGCGGTGGACTGCGGCATCATCGGCAGCCTGACCCCCGAGGATCAGGACTACCTGGCGCGTAACCTCTGGGCCTTCTTCCAGCGCGACTACCGCAAGGTCGCCCAGCTGCACATCGACTCCGGCTGGGTGCCGGCCAATACCCAGGTCAACGAGCTCGAGGCGGCCATCCGTACCGTCTGCGAGCCCATCTTCGAGAAGCCGCTGAAGGACATCTCCTTCGGCCAGCTGCTGCTGCGGCTGTTCCAGGTGGCCCGCCGCTTCAACATGGAGATCCAGCCCCAGCTGGTGCTCCTGCAGAAGACCCTGCTCAACATCGAAGGCCTGGGTCGCCAGCTCTATCCGGACCTGGACCTCTGGTCCACCGCCAAGCCCTATCTGGAAAAGTGGATGCGCAAGCGGCTCAGCCCGCCGCAGATCGCCCGCAATATCCAGCAGCAACTGGAGCAGATCCCGCACCTGGCGCAGATGGCTCGCGATACCCTGGAACGGATCACCCAACCGCACCGCAAGGACCCGCCCAATCCTTGGGGCAGCCGCAACGACGACTGGATCGTCCGGGTGATAGGTGCCGTATTGCTGGTCGGCGCCACCCAGCTGGGCCTGGAACCCCACGCTCAGGCCTGGCCCGCCTGGGCCATGCTGGTCGGCGGCCTGGTTCTGGTGATCAGGCGCTGAACTCCTTTAAGCTGTCACCCGCCCTGTTCATCGGGCGACATACAACCCCTTAGCCACTGGTGCCTTGCCGCTGTATTCGGACCGCGTCTTGTGCGAGGCTAGGGCCTGTCTGAAAAGTCGCCGAGCGAAGGTCAGGCAAGGCAAAAATCCGTGAGGAAGCGGAGTTTACGAGTGGTAAATGAGCATTCCGAACGGATTTTTAACGCCGCATGACCGAGCGCAGGCATTTTTCAGACAGAGCCCAGTACCCTAATTCGTAGTATCGAACAGACACATGAGCAACTGGTTAGACGAGATCCACTGGAACAGCGATGGCCTGGTACCGGCCATTGCCCAGGACCCCGCCACGGGGCGTATCCTGATGATGGCCTGGATGAACCGGGAATCCCTGGCCCTGACCGCCGCCGAAGGCCGTGCCGTCTACTGGTCGCGTTCGCGCAACCGACTGTGGCGCAAGGGCGAGGAATCCGGGCATATCCAGCGCGTCCTCGAGCTGCGCCTGGATTGTGATGCCGATGTGGTGGTGCTGCAGGTCGAACAGCTCGGTGGCATCGCCTGCCACACGGGCCGGGAAAGCTGCTTCTATCGTGTACTGCGCGACGGCCAGTGGGAAATCGTCGATCCCGTGCGCAAGGACCCCAGCGCCATCTATGCCGGAGGTCACGGCCATGACTGACACCCTCGCGCGCCTGGCGCAGGTGCTGGAAGAACGCAAGCAGGCCGCTCCGGACTCCTCCTACGTGGCCAGCCTCTATCACAAGGGTCTGAACAAGATCCTGGAAAAGGTCGGCGAGGAAAGCGTCGAGACCATTCTTGCCGCCAAGGACGCTGCCGTCAGTGGTCAGTGCGACGATCTCATCTACGAGACCGCCGACCTCTGGTTCCACAGCCTGATCATGCTCTCGGCGCTTGGCCAGCACCCGCAGGCCGTGCTGGACGAGCTGGACCGCCGCTTCGGCCTCTCCGGGCACGCCGAGAAGGCGGCCCGCACTCAATCCTGACCACAAGCTTCGCAA
This sequence comes from Pseudomonas oryzihabitans, assembly GCF_006384975.1. NCBI lineage: Bacteria > Pseudomonadati > Pseudomonadota > Gammaproteobacteria > Pseudomonadales > Pseudomonadaceae > Pseudomonas > Pseudomonas oryzihabitans. The sequence continues at coordinate 4,368,044 of NZ_CP021645.1, read as the reverse complement.
CGAGGAAAAACCATGGGTATCTTCGACTGGAAACACTGGCTCGTCATCTTGCTCGTCGTCGTGGTCGTCTTCGGCACCAAGCGCTTGAAGCACCTCGGCTCCGACGTCGGCGAAGCCATCAAGGGCTTCCGCAAGGCCATGCATAGCGATGAAGACGAGAAGCCCGAGCAGCCGTCCACCACCACGGCCAACCCCAATGCGCCCCTGAGCCGCCCCCAGACCTTCGACGCCGAGCACCGCAAGGTCGAAGAGCCGGTGGTACGCAAGGACTAAGGCCCCCACATGTTCGGAATCAGCTTTCCCGAGATGATGCTGGTGGGGTTCGTCGCCCTGCTGGTGCTGGGTCCAGAGCGCCTGCCTGGTGCGGCGCGCACCGCGGGCCTGTGGATCGGTCGCTTGCGGCGGAGCTTCAACAACATCCGCCAGGAGGTCGAGCGGGAGATAGGGGCTGACGAAATTCGCCAGCAACTGCGCAACGAGCATATCCTGTCCATGGAACAGCGCGATAACCGGCCCAAGCCCGCTGCCGCCACCCCGGAAGCCCCGACGCCGCCCGCCGCCGCTGCTCCGCCCATGCCCCAGGACGTGGTTGCCGAACGCCCGCAGGATCCGCCCCAGACGCCGCCAAGAGCACCATGAGCGACAAGCCTTCCGAACACGACGACCAGGAAATGCCCCTGGTCTCGCACCTGACCGAATTGCGTACGCGCATCCTGCGCTGCGTACTGGCAACCTTTCTGATCTTTCTTGGGCTGTTCTACTTCGCCCAGAAGATTTACGCCTTCGCCTCCGAGCCGATCCGTCGCGTGTTGCCCGAAGGCGCGACCATGATCTCCACGGACGTCACCTCGCCGTTCCTGGCACCCTTCAAGCTGACCCTGGTGGTGTCCCTGTTCATCGCCATGCCGGTGATCCTGCACCAGGTCTGGGGCTTCGTGGCGCCCGGTCTCTACCGCCACGAGAAGAAGATCGCCATCCCGCTGCTGATCTCCAGCATCATCCTGTTCTATGCCGGCATGGCCTTCGCCTACTTCCTGGTGTTCCCGCTCATCTTCCACTTCTTCAGCAGCATCACGCCGGAAGGCGCCATGATGATGCCGGATCTGAACGCCTACCTGGATTTCATCCTGACGCTGTTCTTCGCCTTCGGCGTCGCCTTCGAGATCCCCGTGGCTACGGTACTGCTGATCTGGATCGGCGTGGTGGATGTCGCCTATCTGAAGAAGATTCGACCCTACGTCATCATCGGCTGCTTCGTGGTCGGCATGCTGCTGACGCCTCCCGATGTCTTCTCCCAGACCATGCTGGCCGTGCCCATGTGGATGCTGTTCGAGATCGGCCTGTTGTTCGGCCGCTTCGTACAGAAGCGCGAACGCCCTCTGGACGATGAAGACGCCACCCCCGAGCCGCAACCGCCCGCCGAACGCCCGTGAATCTAATTCTGCTCGACGCGGCCGATTTCACGGCCGCTGGCGAGGTCGTGTTGCGCGATCAGCGCCGCCTCGCCCATCTTCGTGAAGTCCACCAGGCCGAGGCCGGAGATCAGCTGCGGGTGGGCCTGCTGGATGGGCTGATGGGTACCGGTCAGCTCGAGGCCCTGGATGCCACCCAGGCCCGCCTGCAGGTGACCCTCGATCAGCCGCCACCGGCCAAGCTGCCGCTTACCCTGCTGCTCGCCCTGCCCCGGCCCAAGATGCTGCGCCGCGTGCTGCAGACCGTTGCCGCCATGGGTGTTGAGCGTCTGGTGCTGCTCAACAGCTACCGGGTGGAAAAGAGTTTCTGGCAGACGCCCTTTCTCGAGCCCGCTGCTATCGAGGAGCAGTTGCGCCTGGGGTTGGAACAGGCACGAGATACGGTGCTGCCGGAGGTGCTGATCGAAAAACGCTTCAAGCCCTTCGTCGAGGATCGGTTACCGGCTCTGGCAGCCCATACGCGCGGCCTGGTCGGCCATCCAGGCGACTATCCGGCCTGCCCCCGCGCCCTGAACGAGCCCGTGACCCTGGCGATAGGTCCGGAAGGCGGCTGGATTCCCTATGAGGTCACCAAGCTCCAGGAAGCCGGCCTGCAGCCGGTCCAGCTGGGTGAGCGTATCCTGCGCGTGGAGAACGCCGTACCCGCCCTACTCGCCCGCCTCTTCTGAATCCGGTAGCGCTAATGAGGGTATCCGGATTTTCCGGTGGACGGACGGGGGTAACGGCCTAAAACAGCCCTGAGTCGAAAAGAGCCTCCAAGGTGGTCAGGTCAGTTCCGAGGTTGCCCTGCCGGATCTGTATCCGTAGCTCGTATTCCGCTCTTTCTTCACAGACCATGCGCGTCATGAGGTACATGCGAGCCATGCCGACTTCCTCGAACTTCGGCTTTTTCCTGACCTTGACCTTCTCCTGGATGTGCACCCGCTTTTGCAGCTTGTCGGTGAACAGCACCTTGGCCCGCAGCCGCTCGAAGGTGTAGCCCCGCCCATCCCGATATACCCGCCTGATCTTGGCGTTGAACGACTCGGTAAAGGCGTTCGTGACGCGCTCATCGTCGAAGTAGTTCAGGATGTAGGTCTTCCAGTTCCGGAAAGCCGTCTTCACGGGCCGGAAGGGTTGGGCAAGCTCATCCGGGATGCTGGCTTCCCAAGCCAGATACTCGCCCCATGCCTCTTCCTTCGTTTCTACCTCATAGACCTTGTAGAGCCGTTCCTTCAAGTCATAAGCAGCGGCCAGCAGCGGGAAGCTGTTGAGCCATCCGGAAACAGTCAGGTGCTGTTCATCATCCAGATCGGCTTGGCGCTTGGCAAAGAGCTTGTGGGCGCGTTTCAGTCCGAGGGCGTGGCGTTTCTTGTCCTGGTTGCCGATGCTGCGCCTGACCGCATCAAACGAGGCATTGGCCTTGCTGACGACGTGGAACTTGTCCACCACGAGCTTGGCATCCGGCAAGGCTTGCTGGACGGCGATCCGGTATGGACGCCACATATCCGTGGCAACGTGCGTGATCCGTTCCTTGTTCGGCAGGGAGTGCAGGAAAGCAACAATGGACGTGCCGTAGCGGTCGGGTAGCATGTCGATCAGTGCCCGGCCCTGGATGTTGGTGAAGACTGCCCGGAAGCGGCCCAGCTTGATTTCGTCGATGCCCAGCCAGACCGGCGTTTCTCGCTTGAACTCTTTCTCCAGTTCCGCCACATACTCATCGAAGACATTGCGGACGGTCTTTTCGTCGATCCCTACTTGCTTGGCAATCTCGGCGTAGGTGTATTCCAGCCCCTGACGCCCAACCCACTTGGCCAGGCGCTCTGTCATCTGGCGGGCGGTATCGACTTCGGGCACCGCTGCCGTGAAGGTTTTGCCACAGGGCTTGCAGCGCAGACGCGGCACATCGAGGTGAACCGCTACGCTCTTGCCGTGGGACGGAAGGTCGCGGATGAACAACGTTTTCTGAGCGTGGGTAACGGTTTCGTTGGAGCGCCCGCAGTGTGGGCAGAGCTTGGAAACGATGGTCGGCGCTGCCTTCACATGGTAGTCGGTATCGGTTTCCTTGAAGTCGAGCACCTGCAGGCCAGGGAGATTGAGGACATTGACGGGCATTTGCGTTGCCAAGGCCATTGTGTGCGCCTTACACCGCCTCCAGCGCGAGCAACTCAGCCACAGTCTGCCTTCGTCGAATAAGCCGGGGCTCACCATTTTCCATCAGCACTTCGGCAATCAGCGGGCGCGCGTTGTAGTTCGATGACATGGAGGCGCCATACGCGCCGGTGTCGTGCAACACCAGCAGATCTCCCACCTGCGCCTGCGGCAAGGACCGGTGCAACACCACGCCACCTTCTCCCTGCGTAAACACATCTCCCGACTCGCACAGAGGTCCGGCAACCACCGTGTCAAACTGCAGGCCATTAACCGCTGTGCCATCAGAGCGGATCAACTCCATGCCGTGGTACGCGCCGTATAGGGCCGGGCGAGCCAGATCACTGAAGCCGGCGTCCACCATCACAAAATGGTTGGCGCCCTGTTGCTTCGTGGCGCGTACCTCAGTGACCAGCACGCCGGACTCGGCCATTAAATAGCGGCCCGGTTCTATTTCCAGTTTCACTGGGTGCTCCAGCAGTTGTTCCGCGGCATGGCGCGCTGCATCCCATAATGCAAAGTAGTGCGCCGTATCAATCGTGGGTTCACCGGCCTGGTAGGGAACGGACAGACCGCCGCCTGCGGAGATGGCGTGCAGGTCCAAACCCTGCGTATTCACTACCTCTACCAGCTTCAGCATGGCACCGCACACTTCCTGCAGGTGCGCGTAGTCCACGCCTGAGCCGATATGCATGTGCAGGCCCTGCAAGGCCAGGCCGTTGGACTTTATCTTTTCGCAGGCGCGTACTAGGTCGCCATGCCAGATGCCATGCTTGCTATGCTCGCCACCAGTATTTGTTTTCTTGGAATGGCCATGCCCGAAACCTGGGTTGATGCGTAGCCACACCGGGTGCCCCGCGGTGACCGCACCCAATTGGTCCAGCATGTCCATGGAGCCGCAGTTCACGGGAATATTGAGTTCCACCACGCGCGCAAGCGTAGCGCGGTCCAGCAGATCGGCCGTGAACACGATGTCTGCGTGCCCGTTGTGCAAGCCCGGCGTAAAACCACTAGCCAACGCGCGTTCGATTTCACCCAAAGACACCGAGTCCACCATTGCGCCCTGTCGCTTCATGAGGCGAAGGATGTGTGTATTGGAGTTGGCTTTCTGAGCGAAACGCACGACGTCAAACAACCGCAGAGCGGCAATCTGGCGCGTAATGGTGTCGGCATCATAGATCCACAGCGGGGTACCGAACTGCTGGGCCAAAGGAGCGATGGTAGCGGGAGTAAAAGGGTTCATGGGTGGATGATCTCCTTCATGGTCTATTCAATCAATGCCATTCTTGTTGTGTAGCTATACAATATTGATATGAATTTAACTCATCGCCAGCTGACAATGTTTCGCGCCATCATGCTCCACGGCAACCTGGGGCGTGCAGCTGACGCGTGCGCGTCAAGCCAGCCCACTTTGAGTCGCGAGCTGGCTCGTCTGGAGCAGTTACTGGGGTTTAACCTTTTTGATCGGGTGCGGGGCCGATTACGACCTACCGTGCGGGCACTTGCGCTGATGAAGGAAGTAGAACGCTCGTTTATCGGCTTGGAACAGATCGCAGCGCGCGCTAGCGAATTGCGCACGCAAACGACAGGTCGCCTGCGCATTGCGTGTTTGCCGGCATTGGCCCATGCCTTGGTACCCCGCGCACTGGTAGATCTCTCACATGCACACCCTGAACAAGGCGTCAGCGTGCATCCCTTGGAGTCGCCCTGGCTGGAGCAAGCCATGAGTGAACAGCGTTTTGACCTGGGACTGAGTGAAACCCAAGAGGCACCTGCTGGCGTTGCCTTGCAGCCCTTACTGAAAGTCAATGAAGTGGCTGTTTTGCCACGTGATCACAGCCTGTGCCGCAAGGCGCGACTGCAACCACGCGACTTTACAGGCGAGCGCTTCATCAGTCTCGCGGTTGGCGACCCGTATCGAACCGCTATTGATGCGATATTCGAGGAGGCTAAAGTACATCGCGCAACCCTGCTTGAAACCACGAGCGCAGTGGCTGTCTGCGCCATGGTGCGTCAGGGCCTGGGCGTTGCCATCGTAAACCCTTTCACCGCACTGGAACTCAGCGGACCGGACCTGGTAGTGCGGCCGCTGACCGTTGCCATCGATTATCAGGTGAATATGCTTCTTCCGGAAATCGCAGCGCCGCACCCCCTGCAGGGCGTTCTCGCAGACACCGTCCGCAAAGCCTGTGCCGCCTTGAACCCCCATTACTCGCTATGAGTTCCATAGCAGGCGGCCATCCCGGCCATACCCCAAGTCTTGTCGCCTCGCAGGATGCTAGCGGAAGCGCAAACGCTAAAGCGTTTGCTAGGGGGAATAGAGCCATCCCGCTGGCAGCATAGAAACTGTTCTTGTTGCTCACGAATCAGCATCCAACACTTCAGCTGAAAAACAGTGCGTCCACCGGAAAATCCGGAGAGTGAAATTACAGGGGCGCTATTTCAGCGGCTCCTGTCCACCGGAAAATCCGGATGCCCGCTAATGAAAAAGCCCCGGCGTCTTTCGACACCGGGGCTTTTTCATGCTGCGACGCTAGCTCGTCAGGAGGCAGGCCGCGGGTTTAGTTTGGCCGGGTTGGATACCGCATCCGCCGCCGAGTCGCTGTGCGAGCGCGGCCTGAGCGTGGCATAGGCCTCGCGCCAATTGCGGTGCTCTTCAGCCTTCCAGACCTGCAGGTGCAATTGCGCCATGCCGTCCGGATCGCTGAGCAGACGCCACTGGTCGTCGCCCTTGGTCTTGTCCGGACCCGCTGCCAGCACCCGCGCCACCCGCTCTTCGCGCAGGCGTCGCGCCGGCTCCACCACCTTGCCATGGCGTGCACGGGCCATGCCGATGGCCAGGGCGTTGAGCACCGGATCGACAGCGGCGCGCAGGAAGCCTTTGGTCAGGGCATTGCGGTTGTTCAGGTGCAGGTACTCGTCGGTCGCCACCAGCTCTCGCGGCGGGGCGTACTCTTCCGGAATCAGGAACAAATGATGCCGGCGGCTGCCCAGACCGAGGTTGGTCCGGCTGGAAATCACCGAGACCGGCGCCGAGAGGATCAGCGACACCACGATGGGCGACAGCCACCAGAGGAATCGCGGATCCAGCCAGGCCACGCCTGCGGTCCAGATCAAGCCGAGCAGCATCTGCGAGCCGTGGCGACGGAAGGCTTCGCTCCAGGGCGTGTCATCGTCGTCACGCTGGGGCGAATTCCACTGTACCGACCAGCCGAGGAAGGCAGCGGTGACGAACACCGTGTGGAACAGCATCCGCACCGGTGCCAGGAGCACCGAGAAGAGCATTTCCAGCAGCATGGAGATGAACAGGCGCAGGCCGCCACCGAATTCCTTGGCGCCCTTGGCGACGATCAGCACCACGCTGAGCAGCTTGGGCAGGAACAGCAGTACCAGGGTGGTGGAGAACAGGGCGATGGCCTGTTCCGGATGCCACTGCGGCCATACCGGGAACAGTTGCCGCGGCTGGAAGAAGTACTGGGGTTCCAGCAGCTTGTGGATCGCCAGCAGCGCCGTGGACAGCACCAGGAAGAGGAACCACAGCGGCGCCGAAAGGTAGGACATCACCCCGGTGAGGAACACCGCGCGGTGCACCGGGTGCATGCCCTTGACCAGGAACAGCCGGAAGTTCATCAGGTTGCCATGGCACCAACGGCGGTCGCGCTTGAGCTCGTCCAGCAGGTTGGGCGGCAGTTCTTCGTAGCTGCCCGGCAGGTCGTAGGCGATCCACACGCCCCAACCGGAGCGCCGCATCAGCGCCGCTTCGACGAAGTCGTGAGAAAGAATGGCACCGGCGAACGAGCCCTTGCCTGGTAGCGGTGCCAGGGCGCAGTGATCGATGAACGGCTTGACCCGGATGATGGCGTTGTGGCCCCAGTAGTGGGATTCGCCCAGCTGCCAGAAATGCAGGCCCGCAGTGAACAACGGCCCGTACACCCGGGTAGCGAATTGCTGCAGGCGGGCATAGAGGGTGTCCATGCCGGATGCCTTGGGCGCGGTCTGGATGATGCCGGCACGCGGGTTGGCCTCCATCAACCGGACCAGGCTGGCCAGGCATTCGCCGCTCATCACGCTATCGGCGTCGAGCACCACCATGTACTTGTACTGGCTGCCCCAGCGCCGGCAGAAGTCGTCGATGTTGCCGCTCTTGCGCTTCACCCGACGGCGGCGACGACGATAGAAGATGTGCCCGAAGCCACCGACCTCGCGGCACAGCTCCAGCCAGGCCTTTTCCTCGGCCACGCATTTGTCCGGATCGTTACTGTCGCTGAGGATGAAGAAGTCGAAGTGTTCCAGCTCGCCGCTGGCCCTGACCGATTCATAGGTGGCACGCAGACCGGCGAACACCCGCGGCACGTCTTCGTTGGCGATGGGCATCACCAGGGCGGTACGGGACTGGGGATCGATCGGCTCGGTGCCAGTGGAGCTGGCCGAGATGCTGTACTTGTCGCGCCCGCTCAGCAGTTGCCAGAAGCCCATGAGGGCGGTCCAGAAACCGGCGGAGACCCAGCAAAACAGCAGGGCGAAGAGCAGCAGGATGCTGGTCTGCACCACATAAGGCAGTACCTGGCGGATGGACTCGCCCCAGCCCTGGCGATAGACCTCGCTCAGATCAACCAGCGCCCAGCCCTGGTAGGGCAAGACGGCCTTCATGTACCAGGTCGCGATGCCGGTTTGCACCAGCATCAGGATGAGCAGGATGAAACGCCGGAAGGAGCCTACCTTGCGCCAATTGGCATGGGCATCGGCGTCGGGATCGGGTTGCCAGCGGCTGTGATCCTTGCGGCCGAGCAGCCGCTTCCAGCCCCGCGCCACGGGATTGGTGCGCCAGGGATCGGGCACCATCATGGAGCGGGTCATGGGCGGCGTGGCCTTGATGAAGACACGCCCCTGGGCATCGCTGCCCAGGAGTTCACCGTCTTCCAGGGTGTCGCCCCAGCCAGCGGCGAGGCGGGCTTCGGTGGAAGCGATCACCGCTTCGGCACCCTGGGCACTCTCTCCCCGGGCGCCGGCCAGTTGCCGGTGCAACGTCTCGATGTCGGTCGTGGTGTCCAGCACCTGCCGCTGCCCAGCGGGCAGCGGCAGGTGCTCGAGGTAGTCGCCGGTCGCGGCGACCGAAGTATCGCGGGTACTGTTATTCATTGGCAGGTAGCTGGTAGGTCCAGGTTTCGCTGAGCGGCTTGTCGCCCTGGGCGAGGTTGGCGCGCATTTCCACCGGCTTGGTCGCATCCTTGACCTTGAGTTTCAAGGTCAGGCGATAGCCCTTGGTAACCGGGTTGTAGCGCACCGAGTGATCGACCAGTTCACCGTTGGCGTCCAGGCTGACCTGGGAGCCGACTTGGGAATCGTCCGGCAGGTCTTCGAGATTCGGACCGGCGAAGTCGATGATGTAAGCCAGACTGCCATCGGCCTGGCGAACCAGGTTGGGCTGACGCACATCGCCAGTGGACATCCGGGTCTGGGTGACCCAGGCCAGATCCTTGGTGTGGAACTTTGGCTCGTCGACGGTGAAGTTGATGCGATAGCTCATATCGATCGACTGGCCCTTCTCCGGCAGCTTTTCCGGCGTCCAGAAGGCCACGATGTTGTCGTTGGTCTCATCCGGTGTCGGGATCTCCACCAGCTCGATACGGCCCTTGCCCCAGTCGCCCTTGGGCTCCACCCAGCCACTGGGACGCTTGTCGTAGCGCTCATCCAGGTCTTCGTACTGGTAGAAGTGATGACCCCGCTGCAACAGGCCGAAGCCACGGGGATTCTCGATGGTATAGGTGCTGACCGACAGACGGCGTGGGTTGTTCAACGGGCGCCACAGCCATTCGCCATTGCCCGCCGCGATGGCCAGGCCGTCGGAGTCGTGCAGGGCCGGACGGTAATTGACCTGGTGACTCGGCTGGGTCGGGCTGAACAGGTACATGCTGGTCAGCGGAGCGATGCCGAGCTTGTTGACGTTGTCACGCAGGAACACCTTGGACTCGACGTCCACGGTGCTGTCCGAACCGGGGGTCAGCACCAGGCGGTAGGCGCCGGTGGCCCGTGGCGAATCCAGCAGGGCATAGATCACCAGGTTACGACGGTCCGGCTGGGGCTGTTCGATCCAGAATTCGGTGAAGCGCGGGAATTCTTCGCCGGACGGCAGCGCGGTGTCGATCGCCAGGCCACGTGCGGACAGGCCGTAGACCTGGTTCTTGCCGATGACGCGGAAGTAGCTCGCGCCCAGCATGGTCATGACTTCGTCTTGTTTACCCGCCTTGTTCAGCGGATAGAGCACCTTGAAGCCGGCGAAGCCGAGGTCCTTGAGCTGCGACTGGTCGATCTGCAGCTTGCCGAAATTGAACATCGACGGATCGTATTTGATCTCCTCGACACCGGTGGCGGTGACCTCATTGATCTTCACGGGCACGCTGTATTGCATGCCCTCGTGATAGAAATTCAGGCGGAAGGGGGTCTTGGCATCCTTCCAGTAGGCCTTGTCCTGATTGAAGGTGATCTGCTGATAGTCGGCATACTTCATGCCGCTGAAGGATGCGGGCAGGTTGCTCTTGGGCGCGACGAATTTCTGGTCGGAGAGTTCTTTGGCCTTGGCGGCCACATCGTCCAGACTGAAGGCCAGGGCTTGAGCGCTGAACAGGCCAAGTGCGACGGATAGCCCGACGAGGGCGAAGCCCTGCTGGCCCAGCTTAACTTTGGAATTGGATAACACGCAGCCTCCTAAATCAGCGTACGAATACGTTCGGCGACTCGCGGTCGCGAAACGGATAGGCAGTGGTCCGACTCCCCCTGAGAGCAATGATTCCCCGGTTGGACGACCGTTCAAACTCGAACTGCGCAATCATAGACACTTGGCAGGGCGCTGTAAGGGGCGCCCTCACTAAATCGACAATAAAAATGTCACGGGCCCATCGTTGATCAGGGAAACCTGCATATCGGCACCGAAGCGGCCGGTCTGAACCTCGGGATGCAGGTCGCGAGCGAGGCTCACCAGGTGCCCGAACAGGCGCTCGCCCTGGGCGGGTGGCGCGGCGGTGGAAAAGCTCGGCCGCCGCCCACTGCGAGTATCGGCGGCTAGGGTGAACTGGGACACCAGCAGCAGACCGCCGCCAACATCCTGCAGCGACAGGTTCATGCGCTGCTCGCCATCGGCGAACACCCGGTACTCCAGCAGGCGCTTGAGTATCCGGGCACAGGCTGCTTCGTCATCCTGCGGCTCGATACCGACGAACACCAGCAGGCCGGGGCCGATGGCGCCGACCGTGGCACCCTCGACTTCGACACTGGCGCGGGTGACCCGCTGCAGCAGCGCCTTCACTCGGCCTCCTGGGGCAGGTCGAGCAACTGCCGGGCGATCTGGTCGGTCGCGCGCACCAGGGCATCGCAGATACCGGGTTCGCTCGCCGCATGGCCGGCATCGCGGATGATCTGCAACTCGCTGCCGGGCCAGGCCTGGTGCAGGGCCCAGGCGTTGTCCAGCGGACAGACCATGTCGTAGCGACCATGGATGATCACGGCCGGGATATGGGCGATCTTCGGCATGTCACGCAACAGCTGGTCCGGCTCGAGGAAGGCGTCGTTCACGAAGTAATGGCATTCGATGCGGGCGATGGCCAGGGCATGTTCGCTGAACTTCTCCAAGACATCGGGATTGGGCCTCAGCGTGGCGGTACGGCCCTCCCAGCAGGACCAGGCGCGGGCGGCGGACATCTGCGCCAGCTCGTCCGGCCCGGTCAGGCGCCGGTAGTAGGCGTTGATCAGGTCGTCGCGCTCCTCTTCGGCGATGGGGTGCAGGTAGTCCTGCCAGAAGTCGGGGAAGAGCCGGCTCGCCCCCTCCTGGTAGAACCAGTGCAGATCCACCGGGCGGCAGAGAAAGATGCCGCGCAGGATCATCGCGCGGACGCGCTCGGGATGGCGCTGGGCATAGGCCAGCGCCAGGGTCGAGCCCCAGGAGCCGCCGAACAGTACCCACTGTTCGATGCCCAGGTGCTCGCGCAGCCGCTCGATGTCCTCGACCAACTGCCAGGTGGTGTTGTTTTCCAGGCTGGCATAGGGCGTGGAGCGACCACAGCCGCGCTGGTCGAAGGTGACGATGCGGTAGAGATTGGGATCGAAGAAGCGCCGGCTGAGGCGATCGCATCCGGAACCCGGCCCACCGTGGATGAACAATACCGGCAGGCCGTCGGGCGAGCCGCTCTCATCGGCGTAGAGCACGTGGGGCGCCTCCACGGCCAGCTCGTGGCGGGCGTAAGGCTTGATTTCCGGATACAGATTCAACATATCACGCTCCACAGGCAGGTCTGCCCCTTCATCATAGACCTGCACCTTACCGGGTTTCTATGCCGCCTGGACTTGCCTCGCATCGGCTCGCACCGCACCATCTCCCTGATCGCCGGAGGAGCCCGCCATGTCCCGTTCCACCCTGCAGTTGTTGCTGATCGACCCCCAGAACGACTTCTGTGATCTGCCGGGGGCCGCCCTGCCAGTGCCCGGCGCGGTCGCCGGCCTGCAGCGCGTCGCCGGCCTGATCGAGCGCCTCGGCGCGCGACTCGACCAGATTCATGTGACGCTGGATTCGCACCAGCCGCTGCACATCGCCCACCCGCACTGGTGGCAGGACGCCACGGGCCAGCCGCCGGCGCCCTTCACCCAGATAGGCGCCGACGAGGTGGCCAGTGGGCGCTGGCAAACCCGCGATCCAGCCGAACGGGCCCGCGGCCTGGCTTATGTGCAGGCCTTGGAAGCGGGCGGGCGCTATCGGCTGGTGATCTGGCCGGAGCATTGCCTGGTCGGTGGCTGGGGACATGGTGTGCAGCAGGACGTGCACCAGGCCCTCAACGCCTGGGGCCGCACTCACGGGCGGCTGGTGGACTTCGTCGCCAAGGGCGGCAATCCCCATACCGAGCACTATTCGGCGCTACGTGCCGAGGTGCCGGATCCAAAGGATCCCAAGACCTCGGTGGATGCCGGACTGATCGCGCGGCTGGCGCAGGCCGGTACGCTGCTGGTCGCTGGCGAAGCCCTGTCGCACTGCGTGGCCAGCACCCTGCGCGACCTGCTGGGTTTCTGGCCGGCGAGTCGGCACCAGGATGTGGTGCTGCTGACCGATTGCAGTCATTCGGTGCCCGGCTTCGAAGCCCAGGGCACTGCCTTCCTGGACGAGATGCGCGCCGCTGGCGTTCGCCTGGCGACCTCGACGGACGAGCTCTACTAGCCCGCCCGTCAGGGGTTCACTTGATCTCGTAGAGTCCGGTATAGGTCGCCGCGGCCAGTTGATTGAGGTGGATCATGAAGCGGCCGACCGCATTGGTCGCTTCCGCCGGCACCGGCAGGTGTTCGACCTTGAGCGCATGCAGCTGGAAAATATAGCGGTGCGGCTTGTCACCCTTGGGTGGCGCCGCGCCGCCGAAGCCGCGGGTGCCGTAGTCGTTGATCAGTTGCAGGGCACCAGCCGGCAGGCCCGAACCATCGGCGCGGCCGGCGTTTTCCGCGAGGCCCTGGGTGGTCACCGGAAGGTTGACCACCACCCAGTGCCAGAAACCGCTACCGGTGGGGGCATCGGGATCGTAGACGGTCAGCGCCAGACTCTTGGTGTCGGCCGGCAGATCGGACCACTGCAAGGCAGGTGAGATGTTCTCGCCGTGGGCGCCGAAATCGGCGACGTCGAATTCGTGGCGCTTGGGCATGAAGCCTTGGTCGGCGAAGGCGTCGGTCCAGAGTTTCACGGGCGGTCTCCTGGGCTCAGGGCATGTTGGCGTCGGTCTCGCGCCAGACGAGACGGTTCAGGTCGTAGCCTTTCTCGCGCGCGATGCGCAGCAGCTTTTCACGCTCTGCCGCGGAAAGCTCGGGCTTGCGGGCCAGCACCCAGAGGTACTTGCGATCCGGACTGCCGACCAGGGCGGTCTTGTAGTCGTCATCGACATAGAGGATCCAGTACGGACCCTTGGCGATATTGGGCAGCACGCCGCTGAACCAGGTGTCGAAGCGCACGTCCAGGCGATCGGTCACGCCGGGTTTGATCGGTGTCGCGGTGCCGGTGGCTTCTTCGACCTTGCCATCCAGGGTGCGACAACGATTGAACACCGCCACCTTGCCATCGGCCATGACGTGGTAGTTGGCCTCGGACTGGGCGCAGTTGCGCTGGAAGAACATCGGCAGCCGGGCGATCTCGTACCAGTGGCCCTGGTAGCGCTGCAAATCGACGTTGCCTGCCGTGAGCGGCGGTACCGGCTTCGGGCCACTGGCGCAGGCCGCGAGCAGACCCGCGGCGCCGACCAGCAGCAACAATTTGGTAGAGGTTTTCATCGCAGACCCTGCCCGGCGAACATCGCCACCTTGTCATTGAGATACTGCACGCTGATGAAGGAACCGCGATCCCCCCAGGTACAGGTCGTGACGCCCAGGGCACCCGCACATTCGGTAGGCGCGCCCAGGATATGCTCCACTTCAGCCTTGGTCTGCCCGGCCTTGAGCCGGGAATAGTTCTCCTGGGTGACCTTGCCACAGGCAACCAAGGCCAGGCTGCCTGCCAGAAGAAGCGCCATGCGCAGCTTCATACCTTTTTCCTCCATCCTGACGGCAAGGCTATAGAGCCCACCCAGCCGTCAGGGTTCGCTTCGTCAGCCCGCCAGGTAGGAAGAACGGGTCAGGCCCAGGCGCATGGCATCGAGGAACTGGGTGCGCTCGCGGGCGGTGAGACGGGCGCCGGCGACCTTGTCGCGGTAGTAGGTCATCAGCTCCTCGGGCGAGAGGTGCACGTACCTGAGCATGTCCTCGATGGTGTCGTGGGTCTCGATCCCCCCGTGGCGCACGCTGCCATCGGCATCCTGATAGACGTTCACCGAGTCGGTGTCGCCGAACAGGTTGTGCATGTCGCCGAGAATCTCCTGGTAGGCCCCTACCAGGAACACCGCCAGCAGATAGTCCTCGCCTTCGCGCACCTCGTGCACCGGCAGGCTGGTCTCGATGCTCTGCTCGTCGACGTACTGCTTGATCTTGCCATCGGAGTCGCAGGTCAGGTCCTGCAGCACGGCGCGCCGCACCGGCTCTTCGTCCAACCGGGTCAGGGGCACGATGGGCAGGATCTGGTCGATGGCCCAGGTGTCGGGCAGGCTCTGGAACACCGAGAAGTTGCAGATGTACTTGTCGGCCAGCTTGTCGTTGAGTTCGTCCAGCACCTGGCGATGGGAGCGCTGGCGGGCCTTGAGCTGGTTGTAGAGGCGGCGGCAGATGGCGAAATAGCACTGCTCGGCCAGCGCCTTGTCGCTCAGACTCAGGGTGCCGGCGGCATACTGGGCGGCGGCCTCGCTGACGTACTGGGTGGCGCGCCAGTAGGTTTCGGTGACCATCTCCGGATCGGTGTCGCCGAGCAGCTCGGCCAACCACTGCACCACCTCGGCCTTGCCCTCGAAGCGCTCCATGGTGGGCACGGTATCGTTGTGGCGCTCGACGTCGGTGACCTGCATCACCAGCATGGCGTGGTGGGCGGTCATGGCCCGGCCACTTTCGGAGAAGATGTTCGGATGCGGCAGCTCCTGCTGGTCGCAGAACTCCTTGAGCATCCCGACCACGGTACTGGCGTAGTCGTCCATGTCGTAGTTGATGGAGCTGGCGTTGCGCGAGTGGGTACCGTCGTAGTCCACGCCCAGGCCACCCCCGACATCGATGTGATCCAGCGGCAGCCCCAGGGCGCGCAGCTCGGCGTAGTAGCGGATGGCTTCGCGGAAGCCCTGGCGGTAGTCGGCCAGGTTAGCGATCTGCGAGCCCATGTGGAAGTGCAGCAGGCGCACGCCCTGCTCCAGGCCGGCGGCGCGGAAGCGCTCGATCACCGACAGCAGCTGGGCGGCGGAGAGCCCGAACTTGGACTTTTCGCCACCGGTATCGGCCCACTTGCTCGACGCCAGGGACGACAACCGGACCCGCAGGCCGACCTGGGGCGTGACCTTGAGCTCGGCCGCCTCCTCGATCACCAGCTGGACCTCGGATTCCTTCTCGATGACGATGAAGACGCTATGGCCGAGCTTCTGGCCCATCAAGGCCAGGCGGATGAATTCGCGGTCCTTGTAGCCGTTGCAGACGATGGTGCCGCCCTTGGGCGCCAGGGCCAGCACCGCCATCAGCTCGGGCTTGGAGCCGGCTTCCAGGCCGATGGAGACATCGCGGGTGGCGATGATGTTTTCCACCACCGCTTCCTGCTGGTTGACCTTGATCGGATAGAGCGCGGTATAGCGCCCCTGGTAGTCGAGTCGCTCGATGTTGCGATCAAAGGCACCGGTCAGATGACGCACCTGGCCCTGCAGGATATCGGGGAAGCGGACCAGCAGCGGCAAGGACAGCCCCGCCTCGCGCAACTGGCCGACCAGGACGTGCAGGTCGATGGCTTGACCGTCCGGGCCATGGGGCCGGACTTCCACGTTGCCAGCGTCACTGATGGCGAAATAGCCAGCGCCCCAGTGGCGAATACCGTAGACACTGCGGCTGTCCGCCACGGTCCACTGGCTGCCATCGTCTTTGCGCGTGCGTCGTGGGGACATTCGCGGGAATCTCCTGTAAGGAATCTTGCTTGGATGGACCGCCGGCAGGGGCGGTAAGTTGTACGCAGGGGCCCGAAGGTACGGCCTAGCCGCCTGCGCGCTTGGTCTTGAAGCCGCGCTTTTCGAGTTCGCCGACCAGCAGGTCGACGTGATCACCCTGGATCTCGATGACGCCATCCTTGAGTGCGCCGCCGGTTCCGCAGCGGCGCTTGAGCACGCTGGCCAGCTCCTTGAGCTCATCACCCGTCAATGGCACGCCGGTGACAGTGGTCACCGTCTTGCCACCACGCCCCTTGGTCTCGCGCCGGACCCGGGCGATGCCATCGCCAGCCGGTGCCGGAGCCTGCGGCTCTTCCGGGCGGATGCGACCGACATCGGTGGAGTACACCAGCCGGCTGAGGTCCGACAGGGATGCGGTTTTCTTGCTCATGGGGCGGTCCTCCCAGCTTGGGGACAGGCGTCGGGCATCAGGCGTAGGGCGCCTGGAGGAAACCTTGGATGCAGCGCCAGCCGACACGAGCCGCGCTATTCCGGGGCCGCGCAATGTAGCAGCATCGCCGCCGGATGCTAAGGGACGAATGCGAGAAATTAAGGCAAGGATGCGACATCGTCGCGCCCGACGACCAGCCGCAGTGCCTCAAGGGAATCGGGGCAGTACGGCAGGGCACGAGCCTGCTGCAGAACGACCGCGGGCGGCAGGAAGCGCGCCTCCAGCACCTCTTCCGGCTGCAAGCGCAAGGGGCCGTCCCAACACGCGCTGAATACCCCGCCCCAGAGCCGGTTGCCCGGCTCCTCGTAATAGAAGGTGCCATGCTCGCGCAGCGGTACGCCGCTCACGCCCAGCTCTTCGGCCAACTCCCGCGCCGCCGACTCGGCATAGCTCTCCCCCGGCGCCACCATGCCGCCGGCCGCCACGTCCCAGTAACCCGGATAGAGTGCCTTGCTCAAGGTGCGCCTATGCACGCACAACGCTCCGGCGGTATTGAACAGCAGGATGAAGGTACAGCGACCGATCAGGCCGCGGGCGCGCAACTCGGCCCGAGGCAGGTTGCCCTGCTCGCGATCCTCGCGATCCACCCAGACCACGAGTTCGCGATCCGACGCGGCACGATGCGCCGCTTCCCGGTCGCTGATCGCCATCAGCCCTGCTCCAGCAACTGGCGCAGGTCGATGATGGCGGCATTGGCGCGGGAGATGTAGTTGGCGATCACCAGCGAATGGTTGGCCAGGATGCCGAAGCCGCTCCCATTGAGGATCATCGGACTCCAGACCGGCTGCTGCGCCGCTTCCAGTTCGCGGATGATCTCGCGCACGTTCACCGTGGCGTTCTTCTTCGCCAGGGTGTCGGCGAAATCCACCTCGATGGCGCGCAGGATGTGCGACAGCGCCCAGGCCTGACCGCGGGCCTCGTAGAAGACGTTATCGATCTGCAGCCAGGGCGTCTCGACGCGCTGCTCGTGCACCTCCGGCACCTGGCCGGCAGGAATGTCCTGATTCGGCCTTACCTCGGCGTCGAGGCGTACCCGACCGACGCTGGCGGAGAGTCGCTGGGACAGCGAACCCAAACGGGTCTCGACGTCACCCAGCCAGTTGCGCAGGTTGTCGGCGCGCGAATAGAAGTAGGCGGTGGGTTGCCCCTGGACGTTCTGGCCACCGAGGCGGGCGAGATAGCGGTCCAGCGAGGCGATGCCGGCGCGGTATTCCGACTCGGACGAGGGCATGGCCCAGCTGTGGTTGTCGAAGTTGAAGCGCGGTTCGGCCTGGGCCAGGTCGACGTCCTCGGTGGACTGCGACTGGGAGCGGGCGAAGTCCTTGCGCAAGGCGCGGGCCAGGTCACGGGTCTGCACCAGCACGCCATATTCCCAGGAGGGCATGTCGTCGAGCCAGACGCCCGGCGGCATGATGTCGTTGGACAGGTAGCCACCCGGCTTGTCGAGCAGGGTGGAGGCCACCTGCTTGAGCGTCTCGACGGTGGTGTAGCCAAGCACCAGCTTGCGCCCGCTGGCCGCGGCCGCTTCCTGGGCATGTTGCTGTACCGGGAAGAAATCCGGCTCGCGACTCCAGTACCAGCCGAGCGCCAAGGTGACCAGCAGATAGAGAGCCACCAGCACCGCTACCAGCCGGAGCCAACCCGACTTCACATTCCACGACCGCATGAACATTTCCTTGCGTGATTTCAAAAGGGTTTGCGCTTGGACTCCTGGCAAGGGCGCCGGTTGCGCCGGGATTTCCAGGAAAAGGCCCAAGGCCGCGTCAGCCGCCACCTTCCAGACTAGAGCAGCAAGCGACGAACGCTACTCCAGAAGCGACCGGCAGTGTCCGTCCCCGCGGCATTGCCGCCGCTAACCAGGGTACCGCCTCCCCCCTGCCAGTCAGCAATTGGTAGCATAGGGCCACCACCTCCAGAATGACGGATCATTTCGTGAGCGAGCATGACGACCCGAATCGAGACCGCCTCAAGCTGCACTTCGCCCAGCGGGTCATTCATCAATCGCGTCAGGTCCTGGAGATCTGGCAGCGGCTGCAACGAAACGAGTGGAATGCCAGCAGCCTCGCCGAACTGACCGACGCCAACGCGCGTCTGCTGCAATACGCCAAGCGCTTCGAGCAGCAGGGGCATGCCGACCTCGCCGAAGCCATAGGCGGTACCCTGGCCCAGGTGGTCGCCAACCGGGGCCGGCTCAACAGTCAGGCCATCACCGAACTCAGCCAGGCCATGCAGAGCCTGTCGCACACCGGCCTGCGCCAGGGCGATCAACTGGAAACCACCAGTCTGCCGCCGCTGCGCAAGCCGATCTACATCGCCTTGCTCGATATCGAGCGCGCCGAACGACTGGCGCAGCAGATGGAATATTTCGGCGTCATCATCCAGATCAGCCGCGATACCGATGAATTCCGTCTGATGATGGACAGCCGTCACCCCGCAGTGATCGTCATGGATGTGGACTTCGGTGGCACGGGCGCCGGCATCCAGCTGGCCCTGGAGGCCCAGGTCGGCCTGGAGCGCAAGCTGCCGGTGCTGTTCTACAGCCATCAGGAAGCCGATACGCCGTTTCGCCTGGCGGCGGTACGGGCCGGCGGTCAGGAGTTCTACACCGGTACCCTGGATTCGGCGCGCCTGCTGGAGAAGATCGAAACCCTCACCCGCACCGTCTATTACGACCCAATCCGCGCCCTGGTGGTGGACGACTCCCGCGCCCAGGCCATGGCCACGGAAATGGCGCTCAACAGTGCCGGTATCGTCACCCGTACCCTGATGCAACCGGGCGCGGTCATGGCCCACCTGGCCGAATTCGCCCCCGACCTGATCATCCTCGACATGTACATGCCCGAGTGCATCGGGACCGAGTTGGCCAAGGTCATCCGCCAGCACGAGCGCTATGTCAGCGTGCCCATCATCTATCTGTCGGCCGAGGACGATCTCGACAAGCAGCTGGATGCCATGAGCGAAGGCGGCGACGACTTCCTCACCAAGCCGATCAAGCCGCGCCACCTGATCGCCACCGTGCGCACCCGCGCCGCTCGCGCCCGCAGCCTCCAGGCCCGCATCGTCCAGGACAGCCTCACCGGTCTGTACAACCACACCCACACCCTGCAATTGCTCGAAGACGCCTGCTTCCGCGCCCGGCGCACCCAGCGACCGATCACCTTCGCCATGCTCGACATCGACCATTTCAAGCAGGTCAACGACCACTATGGCCATCCCATGGGCGATCGGGTGATCAAGAGCCTGGCGCTGTTTCTCAAGCAGCGGCTGCGCAAGTCCGACCACATCGGCCGCTACGGCGGCGAAGAATTCGCCGTGGTGCTGCCCGATACCGATCTGGTCACCGCCACCCGGCTGATCGACGAAATCCGCCAGCGCTTCGCCGAGATCTGCTTTCCCGCCCCGCCCAAGGAACTCAGCTGCACCTTCAGCGCGGGCTTGGCGCAGTTGCAACCCGACCAGGAGATTACGCTGCTGGCCAAGCAGGCGGACGAAGCGCTCTACAGTGCCAAACGGGCCGGGCGCAACTGCGTACGCCAGTACGGCCAGGACTAGCCGGACGCTGCTGGCACCTCTGCTATGATCGGCCGCTGCCGACCGTTGAGAAGCCCATGCGTGTCCTGCTGCTCCTGCTCACCCTCCTGCTGACCCTGCCCGCCGCGGCCGGCCTGTTCGATGCGCCGCGGCCGGCCGCCGACCTGGGGCTGAACGGCCAGCGCTCCAGCCAGGCCTTCCTGCCGGTGGACCAGGCCTTTCGCCTGGAGCAGCACCGCGACGCCGAGGGGCACACGGTGGTGCGCTTCACCATCGCCGAAGGCTACTACCTCTATCGCCAGCGCTTCGCCTTCGACGCCACTCCCGGCCTGCTGACCGGCCCGGTACCGCTGCCACCCGGCGAGCCCAAGCACGACGAATGGTTCGGCGACGTCCAGGTCTATCACACCGGAGTGGACATACCCCTGCCCCTGGCTCCCAACCGCGGTGGCCAGATCAAGGTCACCTATCAAGGTTGCGCCGATCGCGGACTCTGCTATCCACCGGAAACCCGCGTCCTGGAGATCGCTGGGGCGACGCCCTCCCCGACGGCCACGCAAGGAGCATCATCCTCCGTCGCCGAGCAGGGTTGGCGCACACGGATCCTGTTCGCCTTTCTCGCCGGACTCGGGCTGACCTTCACACCCTGCGTACTGCCGATGTTGCCCATCGTGTCGGCCGTGGTGCTGGCCGGCAAGGCACGCCCGGGACGTGGCCTGCTGCTGGCGCTGGCCTATGTGGTGCCCATGGCCCTGAGTTTTGCCGCACTGGGCGCGCTCATGGGCGTTTTCGGCGCCAGTCTCAACCTGCAGGCGCAACTGCAATCGCCCTGGGTGCTGATCCCCTTCGCCATGCTGTTCCTGCTGTTCGCCCTGGCCATGTTCGGCCTCTTCGAACTGCGCCTGCCGGGCGCCTTGCGTGATCGCCTGGAACACCTGGCCAGCGGTACCCGCGGCGGCTCGGTCGGCGGCGCCGCTGTGTTGGGCGTGCTGTCCAGCCTGATCGTCTCGCCCTGCGTGTCCGCGCCCCTGGCAGGGCTGCTGCTCTATATCAGCAGCACTGCCGATTGGCTGGGTGGGGGGCTTGCCCTCTTCGCCCTCGGCCTGGGCATGGGTACCCCGCTGATCCTGGTCGCAGCGGGCGGCGGGGCGCTGTTGCCGCGCAGTGGCGCCTGGCTGGTGGGCATGCGCAACGCCTTCGGCGTGCTCCTGCTGGCCGTGGCGCTCTGGCTGCTCGAACGCCTGCTGCCGGGGCCCTTGGCGCTGGCCGCCTGGGGTCTGCTGGCCGCCGGTGTCGGTCTCTTCCTCGGCGCCCTGGAATTCGTGCCCAAGCCCCCCCGCCAGCGGCTGTCGCAACTGGCCGGCCTGGCCCTGCTGCTGTACGGCGTGACCTGTGGCATCGGTGCCCTGCGCGGTGCCAGCGATCCACTGCGGCCGCTGGGCGAAGCCCCCGCGCCTTCGGCAACCGCACGCCAGGAAGGCATGCGCACCCTGAGCGATCCGCAGGCCCTGGCCGCCAGTCTCGGCCAGGGTCGTCCGGTGCTGGTCGATGTCTACGCCGACTGGTGCATCAGCTGCAAGCTGCTCGAACGCGAGGTCTTCGATAACCCGGCGGTGCAGGCGCAACTGCGCGATTTCACGCTGATTCGCTTCGATATGACGCAAAGCACCCGGGAACAACGGCAATGGCTGGAACGCCAGGGTCTGTTCGGTCCACCCGCCGTGCTGTTCTACGATCGGCACGGCAAGGAGGGCTATGCGAGTCGTATCGTCGGCGAAATCGACGCCGCTGCCTTTCTTGCCCGGCTGGACCAGGCAAAAAGGCTGATCGCCAGCGACTAAAGAAATTTCGCCCAACGTGCCGGCATTTCCGGCAAACGTCCAGCGACTGGACAGTCACCTCCGGTTACGGCATAGTCCGCGGCCAATCTGGTTGCGAAAACGTGAGGCGAGCGGCTATGGCGCATCTGCTGGTACTGCATGGGCCCAACCTGAATCTGCTGGGCACCCGTGAGCCGGGCGTGTATGGGGCCACTACGCTGGCGCAGATCAACGCCGACCTCGAGTCGCGTGCCAACGCCGCCGGGCATCGCCTGCAATACCTGCAAAGCAATGCCGAGCACCTGCTGATCGAACGCATCCACGCCGCGCGCGACGAAGGGGTGGATTTCATCCTGATCAATCCGGCCGCCTTCACCCATACCAGTGTCGCCCTACGTGACGCCTTGCTCGCGGTGAGCATCCCATTCATCGAGGTGCACCTATCCAACGTGCACAAGCGCGAACCCTTCCGCCACCACTCCTACTTTTCCGATGTGGCGGTCGGGGTCATCTGCGGGCTCGGCGCCAGTGGCTACCGCCTGGCGCTGGAAGCCGCCTGCGAACAGCTCGCCAACCGCAGCTGAACGCGACCTGATTCTCTAGAACATCATCAAGAACCCGAGGGGAGAGCCAACGCCAATGGACATCCGTAAAGTCAAGAAACTGATCGAGCTGCTGGAAGAGTCCGGTATCGACGAGCTGGAAATCCGCGAAGGCGAAGAATCCGTCCGCATCAGCCGCAACACCGGCCGTGGCCAGGGCATGCAGACCGTCTACGCCGCCGCACCCGCTCCGGTCGCTGCCCCGGCTCCGGCTGCCGCTCCGGCCGCTGCTGCCCCCGCCGCCGAAGCCGCCGCTCCGCAACTGACCGGTAACGTGGCGCGTTCGCCCATGGTCGGCACCTTCTACCGCGCTTCCTCGCCCACCACCCCGCCCTTCGTCGAAGTCGGCCAGCAGGTGAAGAAAGGCGACATCCTGTGCATCGTCGAAGCCATGAAGATGATGAACCACATCGAAGCCGAAGCCAGCGGCACCATCGGCCAGGTGCTGGTCGAGAACGGTCAGCCCGTCGAATTCGACCAGCCGCTGTTCACCATTGTCTAAGCCCGTGGAGCCCACGATGCTGGAAAAAGTCCTGATCGCCAACCGCGGGGAAATCGCCCTGCGCGTGGTGCGTGCCTGCAAGGAGCTGGGCATCAAGACGGTGGCGGTTCACTCCACCGCCGACCGCGAACTGATGCATCTGTCCCTCGCCGACGAATCGGTGTGCATCGGCCCGGCCCCCTCGCCCCAGTCCTACCTGAACATCCCGGCCATCATCAGTGCCGCGGAAGTCACCGGCGCCACCGCCATCCACCCCGGCTACGGCTTCCTCGCCGAGAACGCCGACTTCGCCGAGCAGGTGGAGCAGTCCGGTTTCGCCTTCGTCGGCCCCACCGCCGACGTGATTCGCCTGATGGGCGACAAGGTGTCCGCCAAGAACGCCATGAAGCAGGCCGGCGTCCCCACCGTCCCGGGCTCCGACGGCGCCCTACCGGATGACGAGGCCGAGTGCCTGCGCATCGGCCGCGAAGTCGGCTATCCGGTGATCATCAAGGCCGCCGGTGGCGGTGGTGGTCGCGGCATGCGCGTGGTCGAGGACGAGGCCGAGCTGATCAAGTCGATCAAGCTGACCCAGACCGAAGCCGGTGCCGCCTTCGGCAACTCCATGGTCTACATGGAGAAGTTCCTCGGCAATCCGCGTCACGTGGAAGTCCAGGTGCTCTCCGATGGCCAGGGCAACGCCGTGCACCTCTACGACCGCGACTGCTCGCTGCAGCGTCGCCACCAGAAGGTCATCGAGGAGGCGCCCGCGCCCCAGATCGACGAAAAGGCCCGTGAAGAAGTCCTGGCGCGCTGCGTCAAGGCCTGCATCGACATCGGCTACCGCGGCGCCGGCACCTTCGAATTCCTCTACGAAGACGGCCGCTTCTATTTCATCGAGATGAACACCCGCGTGCAGGTGGAGCATCCGGTGACCGAGATGATCACTGGCGTCGACATCGTCAAGGAGATGCTCAGCATCGCTGCGGGCAACAAACTGTCGATCAAGCAGGAAGACATCAAGATCACCGGTCACGCCATCGAGTGCCGGATCAACGCCGAAGATCCCAAGACCTTCATGCCCTCCCCGGGCCTGGTCAAGCACTACCATGCACCGGGCGGCAACGGCGTACGGGTGGATTCGCACCTGTACAGCGGCTACAAGGTTCCGCCGAACTACGATTCGTTGATCGCCAAGCTGATCACCTGGGGCAAGACCCGCGACGAGGCCATGGCCCGGATGCGCAACGCCCTGGACGAACTGATCGTCGACGGCATCAAGACCAACGCCGATCTGCACCGGATGCTGACCCGCGACCAGGCCTTCGGCCAGGGTGCGGTGAATATCCACTACTTGGAGAAGAAGCTCGGCATGCGCCACTAAGACGTGACGGCTGCGCGTCGGCCAGGCTGCGTTGGAAATCGCCTGGATCGCCAGCCCGGTCGGAATGCCCATTTACCCTAGGTGAAATGGGCTTCCTCGGCGATTTCCGCCTTGCCTGACCTAGCTCGCTCGTCCCGCCGGCTTCTTACCCAAAAGACGGGCTGCCCTCGGGCAGCCCGTTTTCATTTACCCTCCCCGCTTTGACCCGATTCAGGTAGCCCACCATGTCCTGGCTGCAAGTCCGCCTCGCCCTCACCCCCGCCCAGGCGGAAACCTACGAAGACCTCATGCTCGAACTGGGCGCCGTCTCGGTGACCTTCATGGATGCCGAGGACCAGCCGATCTTCGAGCCGGATCTCGGCACCACCCCGCTGTGGTCCCAGACCCACCTGCTGGCCCTGTTCGAAGGCGACACCGACGCCACGGCCCTGGAGCAGCGCGTGCAGCTGCTGGCCAACGGCCTGACCTACGAGGTGGAGCGCCTGGAAGACCAGGAATGGGAACGCAGCTGGATGGACAACTTCCAGCCCATGCGTTTCGGCCAGCGGCTGTGGATCGTGCCCAGCTGGCACGAGGCGCCGGAGCCGGACGCGGTCAATCTGCTGCTGGACCCGGGCCTGGCCTTCGGCACCGGCACCCATCCCACCACCTCGCTCTGTCTGCAGTGGCTGGACGGTGAGCCGGTCGAAGGTCGGCAGGTACTGGACTTCGGCTGCGGCTCGGGGATTCTCGCCATCGCCGCCCTGCTGCTGGGCGCCGAGCGCGCGGTGGGTACCGATATCGACGTCCAAGCCCTGGAAGCCTCGCGGGAGAATGCCAACCGCAACGGCATCGATCCGGCGCGCTTCCCCCTCTATCTGCCCGCCGACCTGCCGGCGGAGCCGGCCGACGTGGTGGTGGCCAACATCCTCGCCGGTCCGCTGGTCGGCCTGGCCGAGCAGATCACCCGCCTCACCCGCATCGGCGGACGCCTGGCCCTCTCCGGCATCCTCGCCGAACAGGCCGAGGACGTCCGTGCCGCCTACGCCGGCTGCTTCGACCTGGAGCCAACCGCCACCCTGGACGGCTGGGTGCGCATCAGCGGTACCCGCCGCCGCTAAGCCGTTGTCCCACCGCCGAGCCGCTCACCCGGCGGCCTGGCGGAGGCGCTTCTTTCGCCAGGGCCTTCGGGTACACTAGCGCGCTTAAATTCCCTGGCTGTCGCCTCGCCATGACCGATTCTCTCGTCGCCCAGTGCCCGCATTGCCACACTCGCTTCCGCGTCACCCAAGAACATCTGGCCGCTGCGGACGGTGACGTGAGGTGCGGCGTCTGCCTGGAAGTGTTCAACGCCACCAACCAGGCAGCGCCCCTGACCGCGCCGGAAGCGACACCCGCCACCGCGGCGACACCCGCGCCAACGGCAGCACCGTCTCCCCGCGAAGCCAACTGGCCGCACGACGAACTCGACCTGAGCCATCTGGAACTGGACGCCGAGGTCGCCCGCCTGGGTGCGCTGGAGGAGCAACGCCGGACGCCTCCGGCCGCGCCAGCACCCGCATCCGCATCCGCCGTGACGACACCGCAGGAAGAGCCCGCGCCTGAGCCAGGCCTGGCCGCGCGGCGCCCGCAGGACGACGAAGAGCTGCTCGAACTGCCCGCCCTAGGTGCCGTCACCGCCGAGCGGGAGCCCGAACCGGAACCCCTGGGCCTGCACGCGGAGCCCGAACGACTGCCCGCAGACGAACCCTCGCTCGAAACCGCTCGCGAAACCGAGTCCCGGCGCGAACCCGCCGTGGAACCCGCGCCAACCGCCGAGCCGGCAGCACTCGCCACGCCCCGCGCTCCGTTGCGCCCCGCGCCCGCCCCACCGCCTGCCCCCCTGACCGCGCCGCCGCACGAACGCCAGGAGCCGGCGCTCGGACGGGTCGATGCCGACGAAGATGACCGGGCCGAACCCGGACTGGGGCGGCTGGACGACTGGCAGGAGCCCACCGTCGAGCCGCTCAGCGCCGATCGCGACGGCGAAGATGACAGCGTGACAGCCAAGCCGGCGGCCGCCCTGCGTAGCGAGCCGGAATGGCAGGACGACCCCCTGGTCGATCTGCACGACGAGCCCTTGCAGCTGGATACGCGCCGCGAACGGCCGCGCTGGGGCCGGCGTCTGCTGTGGATGCTGCTGTGCCTGCTGGCGCTGCTCGGCCTGGCCGGCCAGTACGTCTACTACCACTTCGACGAACTGGCGCGTCAGGACGACTATCGACCGCTGTTCGTCCAGGCCTGCGCCAACCTCGGCTGCAAGGTACCCTCCAGGGTCGATGTCTCGCAGATCCGCAGCAGCAACCTGGTGGTGCGCAGCCATCCGCAATTCTCCGGCGCCCTGCGCGTCGACGCCATCCTCTACAACCGGGCGCCCTTTTCGCAGCCCTTTCCGTTGCTCGAATTGCGCTTCGCCGACCTCAATGGCCAGTTGATCGCCAGTCGCCGCTTCAAGCCGAGCGAATACCTGAGCGGCGAACTCAAGGGCCAGGACGAGATGCCGCCGCAGACACCGATCCACATCGCCCTGGACATCCTCGACCCCGGTCCGCGGGCGGTGAACTACAGCCTGAGCTTCTTCTCGCCGGAGTGAGCCCAGGGGCGAATTGCTCATAAACTAGCCAACTCGCGCTTTATCCCGAGGCGGCGAGCGGGTATCATTCCCAACCCTTTTCAAGCACAGCAGCCCCTGTCCGCGGCCGGTTCCCGGCGCAGGCGGAACAGGCGCCTATTCGCCAGGGAAAAAGATATGTCGATGGTACGCATCGGCCCTTATACCTTGCCCAATCCGCTGATCCTCGCGCCCATGGCCGGGGTCACCGACCTGCCCTTCCGTCGACTGTGCCTGGCACTCGGCGCAGGCATGGCCGTGTCGGAAATGGTGACCAGCGACGTGCGGCTCTACGACAGCCGCAAATCGCGGCTGCGCCTGATCCACGCCAGCGAGCAGGAGCCGCGCTCGGTGCAGATCGCCGGGGGCGATCCGGCGATGCTGGCCGAAGCGGCCCAGCGCAACGTCGAACTGGGTGCCCAGATCATCGACATCAACATGGGCTGCCCGGCCAAGAAGGTCTGCAACAAGGCCGCCGGCTCGGCGCTGATGAAGGATGAGGCCCTGGTGGCCGAGATCCTCGCCGCCGTGGTGGCCGCGGTGGACGTGCCGGTGACGCTGAAGATCCGCACCGGCTGGAACCCCGAGAATCGCAACGGCCTGCGCATCGCGCAGCTGGCCGAAGCTGCCGGCATCCAGGCCCTGGCCGTGCATGGCCGGACCCGGGACGATAGATTCCTCGGCACGGCCGAGTACGACACCATCGCCGCCATCAAGCAGGCGGTCGGCATCCCGGTGTTCGCCAATGGCGACATCGACAGCCCGGAAAAGGCCCGCGCGGTGCTCGAGCATACCCGTTGCGACGGCCTGCTGATCGGCCGCGCGGCCCAGGGCCGCCCCTGGATCTTCCGCGAGATCGCCCACTACCTGGCGACCGGCGAACACCTGCCGCCCCCTAGTGACGCCGAAGTAGCAGCCATCCTGCTGGAGCATTTGGACGCCCTGCACGCCTTCTATGGCCCGGAAATGGGTGTCCGCATCGCCCGCAAGCATGTCGGCTGGTACCTCGCCGACCGTTCCGGCGCAGCGGAATCGCGCGCCCAGTTCAACCGACTGCAAGACACCCAGGCGCAGCACGCCAGTATTCGGGCGTTCTTCGCGCAGCCCCCGATCGGGAAGCAGGTGGCATGAATTCGATGACCGAGACCTCTTTGACTGGAATAGCGCCCGTGAGCGACAACGGCGATCTCAAGCAGCATCTGACCGCACCCCTGCAGGAGGGCCAGACGCTGCGCGACAGCGTGGAAAAGGCGCTGCGCAACTACTTCGCCCATCTCGATGGGCAGCCGGTGACCGACGTCTACAACATGGTGCTCTGCGAAGTGGAAGCACCGCTGCTCGAAAGCGTGATGAATTACGTCAAGGGCAACCAGACCAAGGCCTCGGAAATGCTCGGGCTCAATCGCGGCACCCTGCGCAAGAAGCTCAAGCAGTACGACCTGCTCTGATCCGCCTCCTCGCCGACGGGCCAGGGGGCCCGGCCGGCGGCCTCTCTTCTCCTGATGGACATGACCATGACCGACCAGACCTCTCGCCTCCCCGTCCGCCGTGCGCTGATCAGCGTGTCCGACAAGACGGGCGTCGTCGACTTCGCCCGTGAACTCGCGGCCATCGGCGTGGAAATCCTGTCCACCGGCGGCACCTACAAGCTCCTGCGCGACGAAGGCATCCCCGCTGTGGAAGTCGCCGACTACACCGGCTTTCCGGAAATGATGGACGGCCGGGTCAAGACCCTGCATCCCAAGATCCATGGCGGCATCCTCGGCCGGCGCGGCGTCGACCATGAGGTGATGAGCGAGCACGGCATCCGTCCCATCGACCTGGTCGCGGTCAACCTCTACCCCTTCGCCGCCACCGTGGCCAAGCCCGGTTGCAGCCTGGCCGATGCCATCGAGAACATCGACATCGGCGGTCCGACCATGGTCCGCAGCGCGGCCAAGAACCACAAGGACGTCACCATCGTGGTCAATGCCAGCGACTACGAGGCCATCATCGACGACCTCAAGGCCGGCGGCCTGACCTACGCCCAGCGTTTCGACCTGGCGCTCAAGGCCTTCGAGCACACCGCCGCCTACGACGGCATGATCGCCAACTACCTGGGCAGCATCGACCAGCAGGCCGAGACCCTGTCCACCGAGGGCCGCGCCGCCTTCCCGCGCACCTTCAGCGCCCAGTTCATCAAGGCGCAGGACATGCGCTATGGCGAGAACCCCCACCAGCAGGCGGCCTTCTACGTCGAGCACGCCAGCGAAGCCTGCGTGGCCACCGCCGTCCAGTTGCAGGGCAAGGAACTGTCCTTCAACAACGTCGCCGACACCGACGCCGCCCTGGAAACCGTGAAGAGCTACGCGGAGCCGGCCTGCGTCATCGTCAAGCACGCCAACCCCTGTGGCGTGGCCGTGGCCGGCGACCTCCGCCAGGCCTACGAGCTGGCTTATGCCACCGACAGCGAATCGGCCTTCGGCGGCATCATCGCCTTCAACCGCGAACTGGACGCCGAGACCGCCCGTGCCATCGTCGAGCGTCAGTTCGTCGAGGTGATCATCGCCCCGCGCGTCAGCGCCGAAGCCCGTGAGGTCGTCGCCGCCAAGGCCAACGTCCGTCTGCTGGAGTGCGGCGAGTGGCCCGCCGAGCGCAAGCCCGGCCTGGATCTCAAGCGCGTCAACGGTGGCCTGCTGGTGCAGAGCCGCGATATCGCCATGATCACCGCCGCCGACCTCAAGGTGGTGACCCATCGCGCGCCCAGCGAGCAGGAGCTGCGGGATCTGATCTTCGCCTGGAAGGTGGCCAAGTTCGTCAAATCCAACGCCATCGTCTACGCCAAGGGCCAGCAGACCGTGGGCATCGGCGCCGGCCAGATGAGCCGCGTCAACTCGGCGCGCATCGCCGCCATCAAGGCCGAGCACGCCGGTCTCGCCGTGGCCGGTGCGGTCATGGCCTCGGACGCCTTCTTCCCCTTCCGTGACGGTATCGACAACGCCGCGGCCAACGGCATCACCGCGGTGATCCAGCCGGGCGGCTCCATGCGCGATGCCGAAGTCATCGCCGCCGCCGACGAAGCGGGCATCGCCATGGTCTTCACCGGCATGC
This sequence comes from Pseudomonas oryzihabitans, assembly GCF_006384975.1. Classification (NCBI taxonomy): domain Bacteria; kingdom Pseudomonadati; phylum Pseudomonadota; class Gammaproteobacteria; order Pseudomonadales; family Pseudomonadaceae; genus Pseudomonas; species Pseudomonas oryzihabitans. The sequence goes on along the minus strand of NZ_CP021645.1, from coordinate 4,337,897 downwards.
GCCACTTCCGCCACTAAGGCCCGCCGCGGCGAGGGCCAGGGGGTCTTCGCCGTCGATCCCACTTTGCATGGCGGATGCTCCTGGCATCCGCCCAGAGGAAAGCCTCATGAACGTACTCATCATCGGCAGCGGTGGTCGTGAACACGCCCTGGCCTGGAAGGTCGCCCAGGACACCCGGGTCACCAAGGTCTATGTCGCTCCGGGCAACGCCGGCACCGCCACCGAAGCCAAGTGCGAGAACGTCGCCCTCGACGTCCTGGCCCTGGAGCAACTGGCCGACTTCGCCGCGGCCAACGTCGAGCTGACCATCGTCGGCCCCGAGGCGCCGCTGGTGGCCGGGGTGGTCGACCTGTTCCGTAGTCGCGGTCTGCCCTGCTTCGGCCCTACCGCCGGCGCCGCGCAACTGGAAGGCTCCAAGGCCTTCACCAAGGATTTTCTGGCGCGCCACAACATCCCCACCGCCGCCTACGCCAACTTCACCGAGGTGGAGCCGGCCCTGGCCTATCTGCGCGAGCAGGGTGCGCCCATCGTCATCAAGGCCGACGGCCTGGCCGCCGGCAAGGGGGTGATCGTCGCCATGACCCTCGCCGAAGCCGAGGACGCGGTACGTGACATGCTCTCCGGCAATGCTTTCGGCGATGCCGGTGCGCGGGTGGTGATCGAGGAATTCCTCGACGGCGAGGAAGCCAGCTTCATCGTCATGGTCGATGGCCAGAACGTGCTGCCCATGGCCACCAGCCAGGACCACAAGCGCGTCGGCGATGGCGACAGCGGCCCCAACACCGGCGGCATGGGTGCCTACTCCCCGGCGCCGGTGGTCACTCCCGACATCCACGCGCGGGTCATGCGCGAGATCATCGAGCCCACCGTGGCCGGCATGGCCAGCGAAGGCAACGTCTACACCGGTTTCCTCTACGCCGGCCTGATGATCGACAAGAGCGGCGCGCCCAAGGTCATCGAATTCAACTGCCGCTTCGGCGATCCCGAGACCCAGCCGGTCATGCTGCGCCTGCAATCCAGCCTGGTATTGCTGGTGGAAGCCGCCCTGGCCGAGGCGCTGGACAAGATCGAAGCCTGCTGGGATCCGCGGCCGAGCCTGGGCATCGTCCTGGCGGCCGGTGGCTACCCGGGCGACTACGCCAAGGGCGACGCCATCGCCGGTCTCGACGCTGCCGCCGCCTTGCCGGGCAAGGTGTTCCATGCCGGCACCGCACTGCGCGATGGTCAGGTGGTAACCGCCGGCGGTCGGGTGCTGTGCGCCACGGCATTGGGTGATACGGTTTCCGCTGCCCAGCAGAACGCCTATGCCCTGGCTCACGAAATTTCCTGGAATGGCTGTTTCTTCCGTAGCGACATCGGCTACCGTGCCATCGCCCGCGAACGACAGTGACGTTCGCCCAGGATCAGGCCGCCCTGACGATAACGTTAGCAGCCACGGCGGTCTGATCTATACTCGACTCCTGCATCCGCGAAGGGAACTCTCGTGCACCGGCTTTGGATCGCCCTAGGCTTTGTGGTCACCTGGCTACTGTTGCTGCTGGTGACCAATTCCGTACAGGCCGAGAGCCCGCTGGATGCGGGCTGGGCGCAATACGAGGATGCCACGGGCGAGTTCCGGTTGGACGATGTCCGTGACCGCCTTTCCGCCTTCAAGCCGCTGACCACCAACAAGACGCACCGTCCGGCAGGGCCCGGCGCGCTTTGGCTGCATACCCGCATCCAGCCTTCCCCCCAACAACGCCTGCTGCGTATCGTCTCGCCCAACGTCGCCTACCTGGACTTCTACGCCTACAGCGAAGCTCAGCTCATCAGCGAGATTCGCGATGGCCTGGCCAGACCACTGCTGACGCCACAGCAGATCAGCCGCGACTTCGTCTTTCCGGTTCCGCCCAGCACTGAAACGCTGGATCTGTTCCTGAGGTTCGAATCGTCCCAGCCGATGCGTATCTCGCTGACGCTGAGCAACAGCGCCGAAGCCGAGGTCACCCATCGCCTGGTGATGTTCGGCGTCCTGCTCGGCTGTCTCGCCATGCTGGCGCTGTATAACGGGGTGCAGCTGTTCTACTACCGTAGCCGAGCCACCAGCGCCCTTACCCTGGTGCTGGTGATGCTGGTCTGCGTGGCCATGAACCTGTTCGGCCTGAGCAAATTCCTGCTCGGCGCCTTCAAGGGACAGGCGCCGCTATTGACCGACCTCTCCGTACTCGGCTGTAGTGCTGCAGGGCTCAATCTGATCGGCGCCTTCTTCGGCTGGCTCAGGCTACCGGTCTGGACCCGTCGCTTGATCAAGGGGTTACTGGTGCTGGTCGGTCTGGCCGCCCTGATGCGGATCGCCGCGGGCGACGTCTACCTGGGCGACTGGTTGATGGCGGTCAATGCCCTGGTCTTGCTCGCCTGCCTGGTCATCGCCATCGAGCGCTGGCATCAGGGCGCCCGCTACGCCCGCCTGCTGATGGCGGCCTTTGCTCTACTGGGGTTGTCCGGCCTGATCGCCCTGCCGATCCTGGCCGGCTACGCCAACGCCCCCATCTGGCTGGGTCGCGCCCTGATCAGCAGTTGTATGCTCAGCGGTATCCTGCTGACCCTGGCACTGGAAGAGCGGCGCCGTTACCTGCGCGAAGAACACTTCGCCAAGACCCGCGATCACGCCGCCAACCATGCGGAACTCAAGGGCAAGGCCGAATTCCTCTCGCGCATCAGCCACGAGATCCGCACGCCCATGAACGGCGTGCTGGGCATGACCGAATTGCTGCAGGGCACGGCGCTGTCGGCCAAGCAGCGCGACTACGTGCAGACCATCCACAGCGCCGGCGCCGAACTGCTCAACCTGATCAACGAGATCATCGACATCACCCGCCTGGAAAGCGGCCAGATCGAACTCGAAGAGGTGACCTTCGATCTCAACGCCCTGCTCGACGACTGCCTGGACATCTTCCGGCCCCGTGCCGAAGAACACCGGGTCGAGTTGCTCAGCTTCATCCAGCCCCAGGTGCCCCGCCGCTTCATCGGCGATCCCACCCGCCTGCGCCAGATCCTGCTCAACCTCTTGGAGAACGCCTTCCAACGCACCGAGGAAGGCGAGATCCTGCTGGTGATGTCCCTGGAAGAGGCCACCGGCCAGGCGCCCCGGCTACGCATCGCGGTCCAGGACAGCGGTACGCCACTGGACGCGGCCCTGAGCCGTCAGCTGCTGTCCAGCCACCTCAACAGCCGGGACTTCCTCAGCGGCGACACCGACAGCCTGGACTTCGGCCTGATCATCGCTCGCCAGCTGGTGCTCTTGATGCAAGGCGAATTCGGCATCCAGAACAACTCCGAAGGGGGTTCCAGCTTCTGGATCAGCCTGCCCATCCCGGCCCAGGCGCTGGTGCTATCCCGCGGTGACAGCGACTATCCCCTGCAGGACGTGCGCGTGCTGGTGGTGGACGACAACGAACTCTGCCGCAAGGTCTTGCAGCAGCAGTGCAGCGCCTGGGGCATGCAGGTGGTCACCGCGGCCTCGGGTCGCGAGGCCCTGGCGCTGCTGCGTACCCAGTCGCACCTGCGCGAGTATTTCGACGTGGTGCTGCTCGATCAGCAGATGCCGGGCATGACCGGCATGCAGCTCGCCGCCCGCATCAACGAAGACGAGAATCTCAACCACGACCTCTTGCTGATCATGCTCACCGGCCTGAGCAACGCCCCGAGCAAGGTCATCGCCCGCAACGCCGGCATCAAGCGCATCCTGGCCAAGCCCGTGGCCGGCTATACCCTGAGGGCCACCCTCGCCGACGAATTGTCCCGGCGCGGCCAGCGCACCAACGAACCCGAGCCCCAGGAACAGCCCAGCGGCATCCCGGCCGATTTCCGAGTGCTGGTGGCCGAGGACAACAGCATCTCGGTCAAGGTGATCCGCGGCATGCTCAAGAAGCTCGGCGTGGAACCCGACACCGTGAGCAATGGCCTGGAAGCCTTCGAGAAGATCCAGCAGAACAGCTACGACCTCATCCTGATGGACTGCGAGATGCCCCTGCTGGACGGCTTCGGCGCGACGCGCCGGCTAAGGGCCTGGGAGCAGCAGAACCATAGATCGCGCACCCCGGTGGTAGCCCTGACCGCGCACATCCTCGCCGAGCACAAGGATCGCGCCCAGGAGGCCGGCATGGATGGCCACATGGGCAAGCCGATCGAACTCTCGCAACTGCGCGAACTGCTGCTCTACTGGGCCGAGCGACGCCGGCTGGACGTGACCGCCCAGGGACTCAAGGCGAATCCTTGAACCTGTCCTTGACGTAGGTGATCTCGGTCTTGCCGTGCGGCACGGGATTGCCCTCCTCGTCGAGGTTGACGAAGACGATCTTGTCGATGGTGAGGATGCTCTTGCGGGTGATCTTGTTGCGCACCTCGCACCTCAGGGTGATGGAGGTACGACCGAATTCGGTGGCCGTGATACCCAGTTCGATGATGTCGCCCTGGCGCGAGGCGCTAATGAAATTGATCTCCGAGATGTACTTGGTCACCACCTTGGGATTTTCCAGCTGGACGATGGCGTAGATCGCCGCCTCCTCGTCGATCCACTTCAGCAGGCTGCCACCGAACAGGGTGCCATTGGCATTGAGGTCCTCGGGTTTCACCCACTTGCGGGTATGGAAGTTCATCAGGGCTCCTTGAATGTCTAGGCGGTTGAAGCATCAGATCAGGGTGTGCGCGGGAGATTCCGGTCGACATGAGGCACAGCGCCACCCTTTGGGTTTATCGCGATCCTCGTTATACTGCCCGCGCACCGCGGCCACCAGGCCGCCCCGCCTTCCGTTCGAGGGGCGCTGCAGCACGCTGCGTTATCCCATCCTAGCCGACCCGCCGCAGGCGCGGACAGTCGGCGGGCATGACGCCAGACGTTGTCAGGCTCGAGCGGAGCGTCATCAGAACGCATCAACGGCGCCCATTCGCACCTAACGAATGGAGACTCTTCAATGAGCGCTGTCCTCACGCCTGCCGCTTTCAACGATTTCAAGGTCGCCGACATCTCCCTGGCCGCCTGGGGTCGTCGCGAAGTCATCATCGCCGAATCGGAAATGCCCGCCCTGATGGGCCTGCGCCGCAAGTACGCCGGCGAGCAGCCGCTGGCTGGCGCCAAGATCCTCGGCTGCATCCACATGACCATCCAGACCGCCGTGCTGATCGAGACCCTGGTGGCCCTGGGCGCGGAAGTGCGCTGGTCCAGCTGCAACATCTTCTCCACCCAGGACCAGGCCGCCGCCGCCATCGCCGCCGCTGGTATCCCGGTGTTCGCCTGGAAGGGCGAGACCGAAGCCGAGTACGAGTGGTGCATCGAGCAGACCATCCTCAAGGACGGCCAGCCCTGGGACGCCAACATGGTGCTGGACGACGGCGGTGACCTGACCCAGATCCTGCACGACAAGTACCCGCAGGTACTGGAGCGCGTGCACGGCATCACCGAAGAGACCACCACCGGCGTGCACCGCCTGCTGGACATGCTCAAGGACGGCACCCTCAAGGTTCCGGCGATCAACGTCAACGACTCGGTCACCAAGAGCAAGAACGACAACAAGTACGGCTGCCGCCACAGCCTCAACGACGCCATCAAGCGCGCCACCGACCACCTGCTCTCCGGCAAGCAGGCGCTGGTGATCGGCTACGGCGACGTGGGCAAGGGCTCGGCCGCCTCGCTGCGCCAGGAAGGCATGATCGTCAAGGTCTCGGAAGTCGACCCGATCTGCGCCATGCAGGCCTGCATGGACGGCTACGAGCTGGTCTCGCCCTACGTCGACGGCCTGAACGACGGCAGCGAAGCCTCCGTCGACCGCGCCCTGCTGGGCAAGATCGACCTGATCGTGACCACCACCGGCAACGTCAACGTCTGCGACGCCAATATGCTCAAGGCGCTGAAGAAGCGCGCCGTGGTGTGCAACATCGGTCACTTCGACAATGAGATCGACACCGCCTTCATGCGCAAGCACTGGGGCTGGGAAGAGGTGAAGCCGCAGGTACACAAGATCCACCGTACCGGCGTGACCGTCGATCCGGCCAACGATGACTACCTGATCCTGCTGGCCGAAGGCCGTCTGGTGAACCTGGGCAACGCCACCGGCCACCCCAGCCGCATCATGGACGGCTCCTTCGCCAACCAGGTGCTGGCGCAGATTCACCTGTACCAGGAGAAGTTCGCCGACCTGCCGGTCGCCGAGAAGACCGCCAATGTCACCGTCATGGTCCTGCCGAAGAAGCTCGACGAAGAAGTGGCACTGGAAATGGTGAAAGGCTTCGGTGGCGTCGTCACCCGTCTGACCCCGGCCCAGGCCAGCTACATCGGCGTGACCCAGGACGGCCCCTTCAAGCCGGATAGCTACCGCTACTGATGGCCAAGCCTCTCGCTCCCCGGAGCGGGAGGCTGCTCACGAGAGAGACGACGTGAAACCCAGTCTGAGTTTCGAATTCTTTCCCTGCAAGACCGAGGCCGGGCACGAGAAGCTGATCGCCACGGCGCGGGAACTGGCGAGCCATGGGCCGGAGTTCTTCTCCTGCACCTACGGCGCTGGCGGCTCCACCCGCGACGGTACCTATCGCACCGTGCGCCAGCTCAACGACGAGGTCGGCGTGCCGACCGCGCCGCACCTGTCCTGCGTGGGTGACAGCAAGGCCAAGCTGCGCGAACTGCTGCAGCAGTACCGCGAAGCCGGCATCAACCGTATCGTCGCCCTGCGTGGCGATCTGCCCTCCGGTATGGGCCTGTCGGGCGGTGGCGAATTGCGCCATGCCAGCGACCTGGTCGCCTTCATCCGCGAGGAAACCGGCGATCACTTCCATATCGAGGTCGCCGCCTATCCGGAAACCCATCCGCAGGCGCGCAGCTTTACGGACGACGTGCGCAATTTCGTGTACAAGATGCAGGCCGGTGCTGACCGCGCGGTCACCCAGTACTTCTTCAATGCCGATTGCTACTTCCATTTTGTGGAACGTGTCCGCAAACTAGGAGTCGAAGCTCCAGTGATTCCTGGCATCATGCCGATCACCAACTACAGCAAGTTGGCACGTTTTTCCGATGCCTGCGGCGCAGAATTGCCTCGCTGGCTGCGGAAGCAACTGGAAGCCTATGGGGACGATACCCAGAGCATCCAGGCCTTCGGCGAAGAAGTCATGACCGCCCTGTGCGAGCGTCTGCTCGAAGGCGGGGCACCCGGTGTGCACTTCTATACCCTGAACCAAGCGGAGCCTTGTATCGCCATTTGGCGAAATCTTGGCTTTTGAGGCTGGCCATACCTAAGGATGGCGGCTTCGACCAATCGTGATTACCGCTTCCGGTCATCGCCCGGCTCTTCATCCAGCGCAGGATGACGAGTGCGGGCGAGACGCTCGGATCTTCCGGACGTCAACCAGGAGCGCAACCGCGCCCCCACGTCGGCGGGACGCCGACAGAGACAGGAACCCCGCATGTCCTTCATTTCCCTCGGTCTCTCCGAGGCCCTTGCCCGCGCCGTGGAAGACGCCGGCTATGTGACGCCTACCCCTGTTCAGCAACGCGCCATCCCGGCCGTCCTGCAGGGTCGTGACCTGATGGTGGCCGCCCAGACCGGCACCGGCAAGACCGGCGGCTTCGCCCTGCCGGTACTCGAGCGGCTGTTTCCCAATGGTCATCCCGATGGCCGTGGCTACGCCGCCAAGCAGCCTCGCGTGCTGGTGCTGACGCCGACCCGCGAACTGGCCGCTCAGGTCCATGACAGCTTCAAGGTCTATGCCCGCGACCTGCCCATGCGCAGCGCCTGCGTCTTCGGCGGCGTCGGCCTCAAGCCGCAGGTCACCGCGCTGGCCAAGGGCGTCGACATTCTCGTCGCCTGCCCGGGCCGCCTGCTGGATCTGGCCGGCCAACAGAGCGTCGATCTGTCCGCCGTGGAAATCCTGGTGCTGGACGAAGCCGACCGCATGCTCGACATGGGCTTCATCCATGACGTGAAGAAGGTCCTGGCCCGCTTGCCCGCGCAGCGGCAGAACCTGCTGTTCTCGGCGACCTTCTCCAAGGACATCACCGACCTCGCCGGCAAGCTGCTGCAGGATCCCGAGCGAATCGAGGTCACCCCGCCGAACACCACCGTCGAGCGCATCGAGCAACGGCTGTTCCGCATTCCGGCCAACCAGAAGCGTGCCCTCCTCGCCCACCTGATCACCCAGGGTGCCTGGGAACAGGTACTGGTGTTCACCCGTACCAAGCACGGTGCCAACCGCCTGGCCGAGTACCTGGACAAGCATGGCCTGCCGGCCGCGCCGATCCATGGCAACAAGAGCCAGAACGCCCGTACCAAGGCCCTGGCCGACTTCAAGAGCAACGACATCCGCGTGCTGGTAGCGACCGACATCGCTGCTCGCGGCCTGGACATCGATCAACTGCCCCATGTGGTCAACTTCGAGCTGCCCAACGTCGAAGAAGACTACGTCCACCGCATCGGCCGTACCGGCCGGGCCGGCCGTAACGGCGAGGCCATCTCGCTGGTGGCGCCGGACGAAGAGAAGCTGCTCAAGGCCATCGAGCGCCTGACCAAGCAGAGCATCCCCGACGGCGACATGCAGGGCTTCGACCCTGCCAGCGTGCCGCCGGAGCAACCGGAAGTGCGCGCGCCGCGCGAACCCCGTGGTAAGCCGCAGCAGAATCGCCAGAAGAAAGCCGACAAGCCGGCACGCAGCGAAGGTCAGAGCCAGGGCGCAGGCCAGGGCAAGCCCAGCAACAAGGGCGACCAGGCCGCCGCGCAGCCCCAGGGCGAGCGCAAGGGCCGCACCCGCAACCGCCGTAATCGTCGCGACCGCGATGACGTGGGCCAGGACAAGGCCGCCGCTCAACCCGGCCAGGCCGTTGTCCAGCAGCCGCGCAATCGTGATCCGGAAGAATTCCTGGACGACGATTACGACAACTTCGGCAACAGCGTCGACTACGTGAGCCCCTACCAGGGCAAGGGCCGCAACGGTCAGCGTCGCGGCAACAGCGGCAATGGCGCTCGTCCGGCCGCTGCCGCCGGCAACGGCCAGCCCCGTCAGGGTCAAGGCCAGGGTGCCGGTGCCGCGCGCGGTCCTCGCGGTCAGCAACAGCAGCAGCCGGGCAAGCGCCGCGGCCAGAACGGCCAGCCCCGTGCCGCACGTCCCTACGAAGCGGCACCGAACGAGGCACGCTCCTACGCCGCCGAAGAGCGGGCGCCGAGCAAGCCGCAGCCGAAGATCGTGCACAAGCCGTCGCGCGCCGACCGCCTGCCTACGCTGGAGCAACTGGAAGAGTTGCCAAGCCGTCCGCGTAGCGAGAAGCCCGCGCTGCTGACGCGCAATCGCGAAGCCTGATGGGCACGGGCCGCTCAAGCGGCCCATTTTCCAGGCAAAAATAAACCCCGCCATGGCGGGGTTTATTTTTGCTACCGCAAATTAGGCATGAGCGGCGCGTAGGGCATCAATATAAGGCTCGGCTTGGCGATGGCTGCGGATCAGTTCGATGAAATCTTCGCCGTCGGCATTGCGTGCATCGAGATCGTAACCGGCTTCGACGAAGAAACCGACGAAACGCTCGAAATCGTCCGGACGGAGGCCACGGTAGGCTTTGACCAGCTTGTGTAGAGACGCTGGGGTGTCGTCGGCCGGCTCGACGTCGAGGAACAGCTTGATCTGCTCGTCGCTGATCTCTTCACCGATGACCTGCTTTTTGTCCTTGCGCATCCTTTAGCTACCTGTGCTGGGGGATTTGTTGGAAAAGGGCGGCGTCGATTCTAACCCCGCCCTTCGCCTGGTCGCCAGTGACAATAGCAAGTCTATACCGCGCAACCGACTAGAAGTTCAATCGAACTGAGCACGCATCCAGGCTCGATAACGATCGGCATCCGCCGCGCCCTCCAGCGGCGCCCAGGCGGGTCGCTCGCCTTCGCCCAGGGGCGCGAAGGGACCGGCCTTGCATTCGAAGAACAGACAATCGCCGCCCAAGGCGACCAGCGCATGGTAGTGACCCGGCGCCAGATCGACGCCCAGGCAACCGGCGGCCTGGGAAAGTTCGCGACGCAACAGCACCTGGCCCTGTTCATCGAAGGTCAGCAACCCGAGGCGCCCCTGCAACACCAACAGGCTCTCGGCCTTGTGCGGGTCCAGATGGCGATGGGGCGGCACGTAGCTGTCTTCGCACATGCCGACTACCAGGCGATGGCAGGGCTCATCCATGGCGTGCAGGTTGTGATGGGCCCGTCGCCGTGGGCTGAGCGCCGCCTGCCGCAGCAGGTCGGCGAACAGCGCCTGATCGAACAGCCTCAGACTCATAGGCCCTTCACGGCATAGATGCCGGGCGCGTTGCGCCAGTAGCCCTTGTAGTCCATGCCGTAGCCGAAGATGTAGCGATCGATGCAGGGCAGGCCCACGTAGGTGGCTTCCAGGCCCTTGACCTTGCGGTCATGGGTCTTGTCGATCAGGACGGCGGTATGCACCTGGCGGGCGCCGGCATGGCGGCAGAAATCGATGATGGCCTTGAGGGTGTGCCCCTCGTCGAAGATGTCGTCAACGATCAGGACATCGCGGTCGATGAAGGAGACTTCCGGCTTGGCCTTCCAGAACAGCTCGCCGCCGGTGGTCTCGTTGCGATAGCGGGTAGCGTGCAGATAGGACATTTCCAGCGGGAAATTCAGCCGGGTGGCCAGCTTGCCGGTAAAGATCAGGCCGCCGTTCATCACGCAGAACACCACCGGGTTGCGCTCGGCGAGATCGGCGGTGATCGCCGCGGCGACTTGGTCGATGGCCGCTTCGACCTGGGCTTCGTCATAGAGGCAGTCGGCCTCCTGCATGACCTGGCGGATGTGGGCGAGATCGGCGGACATGGGGCTTCTCCGGGGACGGGGCGCCAGCCTCGCGGGCGGCGCGGATAAAAGGCGGCAAAGGTACAGACACCGCCCGCCGAGCTCAAGCGCCACCAGGCGGCTAGTCTGGTCAGGCTACTGCCCAGTCGCGGTCGGATGCTTTAATGTACCGCGATTTTTTTCTGGCCCGCCCTCCGTTCGCGCCGATCCGCTGCCCCATCGTCTTTGGAGAACCCCATGCCCGTCCATGAAATCCGCCATCCGCTCATCCGCCACAAGCTGGGTCTGATGCGTCGCGCCGACATCAGCACCAAGAATTTCCGCGAGCTGGCCCAGGAAGTGGGCGCCCTGCTCACCTACGAGGCGACCCAGGATCTGCCGGTGGAGACAGTGGACATCGAAGGCTGGTGCGGCACCGTGCAGGTGGAAAAGATCTCCGGCAAGAAGGTCACCGTGGTGCCCATCCTACGCGCCGGCATCGGCATGCTTGATGGCGTCCTCAGCCTGATCCCCAGTGCCCGGGTCAGCGTGGTGGGCCTGGCCCGTAACGAATCCACCCTGCAGGCCCACACCTATCTGGAAAAACTGGTCGGTGAACTGGACCAGCGCCTGGCCATGATCATCGATCCGATGCTGGCCACCGGCGGCTCCATGATCGCCACCATCGACCTGCTGAAAAAGGCCGGCGCCAAGGAAATCCGCGCCCTGGTACTGGTCGCCGCGCCCGAGGGCATCGCCGCGGTCACCCAGGCCCATCCGGACGTGCGGCTCTACACCGCGTCCGTCGACGAGCGCCTCAACGAGCACGGCTACATCCTGCCGGGGCTGGGCGATGCCGGTGACAAGATCTTCGGCACCAAGCAGAAGGACGCCTGAGCGTGGTCGCCAAAGAACCCCTCTGGCGGGAAATCCTCGTCGGCGCCCAGATGCTCTTCGTGGCCTTCGGCGCCCTGGTGCTGATGCCGCTGATCACCGGCATGGATCCCAACGTGGCCCTGTTCACCGCGGGCTTCGGCACCCTCCTGTTCCATCTAATCACCGGCCGCCAGGTTCCGGTATTCCTGGCGTCGAGCTTCGCCTTCATCGCCCCCATCATCGCCGCCAAGGCCGAATTCGGCCTGCCGGCGGTGCTCGGCGGCGTGGTGGCGGCCGGCTTCGTCTACACCTTCCTGGGCCTGGCGGTGAAACTGCGCGGCGTGGGCTTCATCGACCGGCTGCTGCCACCGGTGGTGATCGCGCCGGTGATCATCTCCATCGGCCTGGGGCTGTCGCCGGTGGCGGCCAACATGGCCATGGGCAAGGCCGGTGACGGCAGTGCCCAACTGGTGCCCTACGCCACGGCGATGCTGATCTCCATGCCGGCGCTGATCACCACCCTGCTGGTGGCCATCTATGGCAAGGGCATGTTCCGCCTGGTGCCCATTCTCGCCGGCGTGTTCGTCGGCTACGCGCTGGCCTTCGTCTTCGGCATCGTCCATACCGAGAGCATAGGTGCCGCGCCCTGGCTGGCGATCCCGGCCTTCGTCGCTCCCGAATTCCACTGGGGCGCCATCCTGTTCATGGTGCCGGTAGCCCTGGCGCCGGCCATCGAGCATGTCGGCGGGGTGATCGCGGTCGGTGGCGTGACGGGCAAGAACTATCTCAAGCAACCCGGTCTACACCGCACCCTGCTGGGTGACGGCCTGGCCACCTCCTCCGCTGGCCTATTTGGCGGACCGCCCAACACTACCTACGCCGAGGTGACCGGCGCGGTGATGCTGACCAAGAACCACAATCCGCGGGTCATGCTGTGGGCGGCGGGCTTCGCCATGGTGCTGGCCTTCGTCGGCAAGTTCGGCGCGGCGCTGCAGACCATCCCGGTCCCGGTGATGGGCGGTATCCTCTGCCTGTTGTTCGGCTCCATCGCGGTGGTGGGCCTGAACATCCTGATCCGCCACCAGGTGGATCTGGCCGAGGCGCGCAACCTGGTGATCGTCTCCGTCACCCTGGTATTCGGCATTGGCGGCATCGTCTTCGGCAACGGCGAGATCGGCCTCAAGGGCATCTCCCTGTGCGGCCTGATCGCCATCGGTCTCAACCTCGTTCTGCCGGGCCACAACGCCTGGAAGAAGGACGCCGAACCGCCAGAGCGCCCGCTGCTCTGACGGCACCGCTCAAGATGTCGGTCTAGGCCGGCATCTTGGGTTGCTCGACGGGCTGCGGCGGCCGCTCCGCCACCTCTTCGCACAATTCCACCAGCGCCTCTACCCAGGCCGGGTGGTCGTTGACGCAGGGAATCAGCACCAGTTCCTCGCCCCCGGCTTCGATGAATTGCTCGCGACCGCGATCACCGATCTCTTCCAGGGTCTCGATGCAGTCGGCGACGAAGGCCGGGCACATCACCAGCAGGCGCTTCACGCCGGCCTTGGCCAGTTCGTCCAGCCGCGCCTCGGTGTAGGGCTCGATCCACTTGTCCTTGCCCAGGCGTGACTGGAAGGACACCGACCACTTGCCGTCGGGAATACCCAGCCGCTTGGCGACCAATTCGGCGGTGCGCTGGCACTGGCTGCGGTAGCACACCGCCAGGGCCTTGGCGCTGACTTTGCTGCTGTCGGGCGCGCGCAGGTCATGGCTGCGGTCCTTCACCAGCTTGCGGATGTGCCGTTCGGGCAGGCCGTGGAAGGACAGCAGCAGGTGATCGTAGGGCTCCGCCAGATAGGGCTCGACGCTGGCTGCCAGCGCTGCCTGGTATTCCGGGCGGTCATAGAAGGGCGGCAGGATCTTCAGCGTCAGCGGCAGCTGGTGCTCCTCGATCACCCGCCGGGCCTCGACGATGGCGGTGGTGGTGGTGCTGTCGGCGAATTGCGGATAGAGCGGTGCGTAGGTCACCTCGCGGATACCCTGGCTGGCCAGGCGCTTGAGCACCGACTCCACCGAGGGCTCGCCGTATCTCATGCACAGCTCGACCGGCCCGTGCGGCCAATGCGGTCGTACCGCCTCCTGCAGGCGGCGGCTGAGCACGATCAGGGGCGAGCCATCGTCCCACCAGATCGACTCATAGGCCTCGGCCGAGGCGGCCGGTCGCTTGATCAGCACCAGCGACACCAACAGCCGGCGCAGTGGCCAGGGCAGATCGACCACATAGGGGTCCATCAGGAACTGGTTCAGATAGCGCTTCACGTCGGGGACGTGGGGCGAATCGGGCGAACCCAGGTTGGCGAGCAGCAGAGCGTTGGCAGTCATCGTGAATCCTTGGCAGCGAGCAGATTGGCCAGGGCCTGATCCAGCTCGGGATAGCGAAAGACATACCCGGCCGCGAGCAGGCGCTCGGGGCGGGCGCGCTGGCCACCCAGCAGCAGGATGGACAGCTCTCCCATCAGGCGCAGGGCGAAGGCGGGGATCAGCAATCGCGCCGGGCGCCGCAAGGCCCGTCCCAGCGCCTCGGTGAAGTCTCTATTGCGCACGGGCTGGGGAGCACAGAGATTATAGGGACCCTGGGCGTCGCTGCGGTTGAGAAGAAAATCGATGGCCTCGATTTGATCCTGCAAATGAATCCAGGGCATCCATTGGCGTCCACTGCCCAGGCGCGCGCCCAGGCCGAAGCGGAAGGGGGGCAGCAGGCGCAGCAAGAAGCCATCGTCGGCGGCCAGGACCAGCCCGGTGCGCAGATTGACCACGCGGATACCCAGGGCCTCGGCCTCGTTGGCCACCTGCTCCCAGGCCAGGCACAGCTCGCCGGCGAAATCCGGACCGGCCAGGCCATCAGCCTCGCTCACCGGTTTTTCGCCACTGTCGCCATAGAAACCCGTCGCCGAGCCGGAGAGCAGTACCGCGGGTTTCTGGCTCCGCCCGCGCAACCATTCGATCAGCCGTTCGGTGGTGCCGATACGACTGCGCCAGAGTTCGGCCTTGCGCGCCCGGGTCCAGGGCTTGTCGGCGATGGGTGCGCCGGCCAGGTTGACCACGGCATCCAGATGCTCGTTATCCAGCGCCTCCAGCTGGGCGATGCCACGCACCTGGGGCCCGCATTCCCGGGCGACCCGCGCCGGATCGCGACTGAGGACGGTGAGTTGGTGTCCGGCAGCCGCCCATTGGTGGCACAGGGCGCGGCCGATGAGTCCGGTGCCACCCGTCAGCAGGATATGCATGTTGTCACTTCCTTCTCGTAATGCCCCGCCGCTCGTAGGCAACTGAACGAAGGGATGAGGATTGTTTGGTATGGTCGTGGGTCGAAAGATCCAGAACGGTTGCCAGTCGTAGCCGTAGAGCCCTTGCACACGCAAACGTTCGACAAGGGCGATTCGTCAGATAAGCGAGGTCCATCATGACTGCCCCTATCGCCATCGTTGGCGCAGGAATAGCCGGACTTTCCGCCGCCCAGACGCTGATTCGCGCCGGGCAGCAGGTCCAGATCTTCGACAAGAGCCGCGGCAGCGGCGGCCGTATGGCCAGCAAGAGAAGCGAGGCCGGTGCCCTCGATCTGGGTGCCCAGTATTTCACGGCCCGCGATCGGCGCTTCATCGACGCCCTCAACGAATGGCGGCGTGCCGGTTGCGTGGCCGAATGGAATCCGGTGCTCTACCAGTATCGCGACGGCCGTCTGAGTCCGTCCCAGGATGAACAGCCGCGCTGGGTCGGGGTGCCGCGCATGAGCGCCATCACCCGCCACCTGGTAGCCGACCTACCCGCCACCTTCGATTGCCGCATCACCGAGGTCTTTCGTGGTGCGCGTCACTGGCACCTGCTGGATGCCAACGGCGAAACCCACGGCCCCTTCGCCCAGGTGATCATCGCCGTGCCGGCCCCCCAGGCGACCGCCTTGCTCTCCAGCGTGCCCAAGTTGGCGGCGACCGTGGCCGGCGTCGGCATGGAGCCGACCTGGTCGGTGGCCCTGGCCTTCGCCACTCCGCTGCAAACGCCGGTGGAAGGCTGCTTCGTGCAGGGCAGCGAGCTGGACTGGCTGGCCCGTAATCGCTGCAAGCCCGAGCGTGATGCCACCCTCGACACCTGGGTGCTGCATGCCACCAGTGCCTGGAGCAAGGCGCACATCGATGCCTCCAAGGAGGAGGTGATCGAGCGGCTGCACGGCGCCTTCGCCGAGCTGATCGGCTGCCCGCTGCCGGCCCCGAGCTTCACCCTGGCGCACCGCTGGCTCTATGCCCGCCCGGCGCAACCCCATCAATGGGGTGCCCTGGCCGATCCCGACATGGGCGTCTTCGCCTGTGGCGACTGGTGCTCCAGTGGGCGCGTGGAAGGTGCCTGGTTGAGTGGTCATGAGGCGGCGCAACAGCTCCTGGGCAGTCTGGAATAAACGACGAAGCGCACGCCGTCTGTAATCTGTGGCGAATCTTTTGGTGTAGACCCCTGTCGAAAGTTTCACGAAACTTGTACAAATAGATAAGCCTTGTACAAGAAAATCCACGACAGGGGACTGCCATGCTCAACACCTCTCCTTCCAGCCTGCCGCGTCCGCGTCTGGGCATCAGTGCCTGCCTGCTGGGTGACGAGGTCCGCTACAACGGTGGGCACAAGGAATCCCGTCTCTGCAGCCAGACCTTCGCCGAACACTTCGACTTCGTACGCGTCTGCCCGGAAATGGCCGTGGGTCTCGGTACGCCGCGTGAACCCATCCGCCTGGTGGGTGACGCCCAGGCGCCGCGCGCCGTCGGCACCGTCGATCCCAGTCTCGACGTGACCGCGGCGCTCACCGGCTACGGCGAGAAGATGGCCGCCGAACTCACCGACCTGTCCGGCTTCATCTTCATGCAGAAATCGCCCTCCTGCGGCATGGAGCGGGTCAAGGTCTATCACGCCAACGGCCAGGGGAGCGACAGCGACGGCCGCGGACTCTTCGCCGCCGCCATCATGCGTCTACGACCGGACCTGCCGGTCGAAGAGGCCGGTCGGCTCAACGATCCCGTGCTGCGGGAAAACTTCGTCACCCGCGTGTTCGCCCATGCCCACTGGTTACAACTGAAGCAACAAGGTCTGACGCCACGGACGCTGCTGGCCTATCATTCCCGCTACAAGTACCAGCTCATGGCCCATGATCCGCATCGGGCCCGAGCCCTCGGCCAGTTGGTCGGCAGCCTCGGCCAGCGCAACCTGGACGAGCTGGGTCAGGAGTACTTCAGTGGCCTGATGAGTGCACTGAAAAAGTGCGCGACCCGTGGCACCCACTGCAATGTGCTCTATCATCTGTTCGGTTACCTGCGCCGTGCCTTGAGCGACAGTGAGAAGCAGGAGATGCAACAGTTGATCGAGCAGTACCACGAGGGGACCGTCCCGCTGGTCGTCCCCCTGACGCTGCTCAAGCATCACTTCCGCCAGCATCCGGATCGTTACGTGAACGAGCAGGCCTATCTACAACCGCATCCCGAACGTCTGAGTCTGCGAAATGCTATCTAGCGCTACCCCTTCGTCTTCGCCGCCGCGCAGTGAAGATCAGGACTATGACTCCGCCCTGCACGAAGGGTGGCTCCCCATTCGCGAGATTGCCCGGCGGACCGGCGTGAACGCCGTGACCCTGCGCGCCTGGGAGCGCCGCTACGGCCTGTTGGTGCCCAAGCGCACCCCTAAGGGGCATCGGCTATACAGCGAAGCCCATGTGGTGCGGGTGCAGCAGATCCTTGCCTGGATCGCTCGCGGGGTGGCGGTCAGCCAGGTCAAGGGGCTGCTCGACGAACAACGCCCCGCGGCGATTCCCAGCGACACGCCCTGGCAGGGCATCCACCAGGAAATGATGGACGCCATCGGCCGCCTGGCTTCCCGGACCCTGGACGAGGCCTACAACCGTGCCGCCTCGCTCTATCCACCCCGCGTGTTGCTGGACCAGTTGCTGTCACCGCTCCTGCGGGAGCTGGAACGCCTCTGCCAAGCCACCGACGATGGTCGTCTGCAACAGGTGTTCTTCCACTCCTGGCTGCGCAGCAAGCTGGGCGCCCGCATCTATCACAGCCAGCACAGCCTGCGCGGTTCGCCGCTGGTGCTGCTGAACCTCGACGAGACGCCGATGAACGTCTCGCTCTGGCTGTGCGCCTGGCTGATCAGCGCGGCGGATTGCCCGGTCGAACTGGTGGAGTGGTCGATCCCGGCCGCCAATCTGGATCGCCTGGTCGAGCAACTCGATCCCCGCGCGCTGATCCTCTGCCGCGACAGCCGTCCCGACAGCGATCTGCGGCGCCAATTGCAGGCATTCGCCAATCGGCATGCCCGGCCCTGCCTCACCCTGGGCGCCCTGGGCGAGTCCCTGACCGCCGACGCCGCGCCGGCGCGCAGTCCGGGCGAAGCCTTCGATCGCCTGCAGAGTGCGGGGCTGTTGCGTCAGGAACGCTATGCATGAGTCAGCTCGTTTGGTTTCGCACCGACCTGCGCGTTCATGACCACCCCGCCCTCCATGCCGCCGCCGAACGCGGTCCGGTGACCGCCGTCTTCCTGCTGAGCCCAGCGCAATGGCAGGAACACGACGAGGCAGCGGTCAAGGTCGACTTTTGGCTGCGCAACCTTGCCGAGCTGGGCAAGGCACTGCAGGTCCTGGGTATCCCGCTACTGATCCGCACCGCGGAGCGCTGGGCGCAAGCACCCCAGGTGTTGCTCGAGTTGGCCCAGGAACTGAGCCTCGACCAGCTGCATTTCAACGATGAATACGGCCTGAACGAAGCGGCGCGCGACGAGGCCACCGCTCAGGCCTTCGCAGAGGCCGGCCTGAAGGTCCATCGCTACCTGGACCAGACCCTGTTCGCCCCGGGTACCGTGCTGACCAAGAGCGGCGGCTATTTCAAGGTCTTCGGCCAGTTCAAGAAGACCTGCCTGAGCCGCTTGGAAATGGGTCTCCCCACACCCCTATCGGCACCGCGCAAGCAGAAATCACCCAGCACTCCGGCGGACACCCTGCCAGACACTATCGACGGCTTCGCAGCGACCAGTGCGGAGCTAAAGAAGCTCTGGCCAGCCGGCGAAACGGCAGCACGCGAGCGACTACAGGCCTTCATCCGCGATGACCTGTACGACTACCACCAGGCCCGTGATATCCCGTCCGAGCCTGGCACCAGCCAGCTATCGGCCTACCTGAATGCCGGTGTGCTGTCGCCACGCCAATGCCTGCACGCGGCGGTCGAGGCCAATCAGGGGCAACTCAGCGGCGGCAGCCAGGGGGCGACCACCTGGATCACCGAATTGCTCTGGCGCGAGTTCTATCGCCATGTGCTGGTGGGTTATCCCTGGGTCTCGCGCCATCAACCCTTCAACCGGGAACTCGCCGCCCTGCCCTGGCGCGACGATCCCGCGGGCCTGGCGGCCTGGCAACAGGGACGTACCGGCATTCCCATCATCGATGCGGCCATGCGGCAGCTGTTACAGACCGGCTGGATGCACAACCGCATGCGTATGCTGACCGCCATGTTCCTCTGCAAGAACCTGCTGATCGACTGGCGCGAAGGCGAACGCTGGTTCATGAGGCACCTCATCGATGGCGATCTGGCGTCCAACAATGGCGGCTGGCAGTGGAGCGCCTCCACCGGTACCGACTCGGTGCCCTACTTCCGGGTATTCAATCCCCACACCCAGGCGCTGAAGATCGATGCCCGAGGCGACTATGTGCGCACCTGGGTACCGGAATTGGCTGCGCTCAAGGGTAAGGCGGTGCATACCCCGGGTGCGCGCTACTTGAGCCCGCTGGTGGATCTGGGCGAGAGTCGTGAGCGCGCCCTGGCCGCCTATCGCGGCATGGCGCGCAAGAAGACAGAAACGCAAAAGCCGGACTAAGTCCGGCTTTCTCCATCCCAGCCGGTTTACAGGCTGTGGCTGTAGAACAGCGCGTACGACTCGATACCCTCGTTGGGCTGCTTGATGCCCGCGTTGGAATAGTGGGTCGCGCGGATGCCGACGCGCTGGGTCTCGCCGAACTTCAGACCCAGACCGAGACGGTCCTCGAAGTTGAAAGCGGACCCCAGGTCCTGCTCACCGACCTTGGTACTGGAGAACAGGGCGACGCCGATACCGGCTTCGACGAAGGGCTTCACGTACCCCTTGCCAAACTCGTAAACGAACACCGGCGCGAAGGACAGCGAGTGCTCGCCGGAGGAATGACCGCTCTCGCCTTCCCAGTAGGTGTAGCCCGCATCCCAGTAACCGGTCAGACGGCCCGTGGAGCTTTCCCACCAGCTCTTGTCCCAGTTCCAGCCGGCACCGATGCGATAGGTCATGCCGCTCTGGCTGGTCGCTCCGACCGCACCGGTGATCTCGGCAGCCTGTACCGACGCCACTCCACCCAGCGAAAGCGCGGTGGCTACTGCGAAGGAAAGCAATTTGTTCATGAGAGTGCCCTTGTGAATGTTTCTAGTTTTTACGAACTGTCAGCATTGACCGTGAAGTCGTGAAGGGGTTCACAGGCTTCGGTATTTTACCTACAGGGTTGGATGCTAGCCGCTGGCAGGGGCTTTGGCGAGCGGAACCCTGGCAAAAAAGTCAGACGAACGCCTTTACCTCGGCACCTGCTGGCCACAGTTGGGGCAGCACCGCGACCAGGGCGTGGGGATCGCCCGAGGTCCAGAAGCGTGTCGGCCCCACCGGCCCTGTCGCCAGGCGATCGCTCGCCTCCAGCAGGCTACGCAATCGGCGCGCCACGGCGGCACCGGTGTCGACCAGGATGACCTCGGGCGGTACCAGTTCGGCCAGCAGCGGCCGCAGGAAGGGATAGTGGGTGCAGCCCAGGATGAGGGTGTCGCAGCCGGCAGCCAGCAACGGCTCGAGGAAGCCCTGCAGCAACAGGCGCGTCTCGGGGCCGTACAGATCACCGCGCTCGACCTGCTCCACCAGACCCGGACACGGCTGGGTGAGCACCTGGACGCCGTGGGCGAAGCGGTCCAGCAGGGCGGCGAACTTGGCGCTCTGCAGCGTGCCGGTGGTCGCCAGCACCCCTACCACGCCATTGCGCGTGGCGGCCGCCGCCGGTTTCACCGCCGGCTCCATGCCGACGATAGGCCAGTCGGGATAGCGCTCGCGCAGATCGGCGACCGCCGCCACCGTCGCGGTATTGCAGGCCACCACCAGCGCCTTGGCACCCTGCTCGCGCAGCCGTGCCGCGATCAGTTGGCAGCGTTCGCGAATAAAGGCGGGGGTTTTCTCACCATAGGGAATATGGCCGCAATCGGCCACGTAATGCAGGGTTTCCGCCGGCAACTGGTGCCTGATCTCCGCCAGCACCGACAGGCCGCCGACGCCCGAGTCGAAGACCCCGACCGGTGCCTCGTCAGCCATGGCGCGCGCCGCATACCGGGCAGCCCGGATCGCGCTTGACCCGCAACTCGCGGAAGCGACTACCCGCCGCATCCACCAGCAGCAGGCGGCCGACCAGCGGCTCGCCGAATCCGGCCAGCAGTTTCAGCGCTTCGAGCGCCTGCAGACTGCCCACCAACCCGACTACGGGGCCCAACACCCCGGCTTCGCTACAACTGAGTTCCGCCTCGCTGCCCTCGCCATAGAGGCAGTGGTAGCAGGGGCTGTCGGCGCGGCGCGGATCGAAGACACTGAGTTGGCCTTCCAGGCGGATGGCCGCGCCACTCACCAGGGGCCGTCCCTTGGCGACACAGGCGGCGTTCACCGCGGCGCGGGTGGTGAAGTTGTCGGAGCAGTCCAGCACCAGATCGACCGCCGCTACCCGCGCCGCCAGGCTGTCGGCATCCAGCGCCTCGCGCAGCGGCACCAGGCGCACCTCGGGATTGAGCGCCGTCAGACGTTGCAGCGCCGAATCCACCTTGCCCTGGCCGATCAGGGTTTCATCGTGCAGCACCTGGCGTTGCAGATTGCTCAGGTCGACGCGGTCGAAGTCGGCCAGGTGCAACTCGCCGACCCCGGCAGCGGCCAGGTAGAGCGCCACCGGCGAGCCCAGACCACCGAGGCCGACGATGAGCACCTTGGACTCCTTGAGTCGCAACTGCCCGGCGATGTCCACCTGGGCGAGCAGGATCTGCCGGCTGTAACGCAGCAGTTCGCCGTCGCTCAGCATGGCCAGCAACCTCCGCTGATGCGTTCGTGACCGCCCAGGTCCTGGCGACTCTCGACCTCGGCGAAGCCCTGGCGCACCAGCAACTCGCGTACCGCGGCGGCCTGCTCGAAGCCATGCTCCAGCCACAACCAGCCACCGGGCTGCAGGTGAGCAGGGGCTGTCGTGATCAGTTCGCGGATGTCGTCCAGGCCGTCGGCACCGGCCACCAGGGCGCTGCGCGGTTCGAAGCGCACGTCGCCTTGGTCCAGATGATGATCGCTACCAGCAATGTAGGGTGGATTGCTGACGATCAGCGCGAAACGTTGCCCGGTGAGGGTGGCGAACCAGTGACTCTCAGCGAATTGGACATTGCCCAGGCGCAGCCGCTCGGCATTGCGCTGCGCCAGGGCCACCGCCGCCGGGATGCGATCCACGCCGCTGACCTGCCAGCGCGGCCGCTCGTGGGCCAGGGCCAGGGCGATGGCCCCGGTGCCGGTGCCCAGGTCCAGAACCTGCGCATCTTTGGCCAAGGGCAGCGCCAGGGCGGTTTCCACCAAGATCTCGGTGTCGGGGCGGGGAATCAGGGTGTCGGGGCTCACTTCCAAATCCAGCGACCAGAAGCCCTGGTACCCGAGGATATAGGCCACCGGTTCACCCTGGCGGCGTCGTTCGAGATCGCTCTGGAAGCGCGCCAGGGCCTCGCGTGGCACCAGCTTTTCCGGCCAGGTGCGCAGGTAGCTGCGCGGCTTGTCCAGGGCGGCGGCGAGCAGCAACTCCACGTCGAGTCGCGCGCTGGGCGAATCCGGCAACTGGGTCTCGCGCAACAGGGCGCCGATGGTGGCCATGGCTCAGTCTCCCAGCGCGGCCAACTGATCGGCCTGGTATTCCTGCAGCAGCGGATCTATCACCTGCTGGACATCGCCATTCACCACCTCGCCCAGGGAATAGAGGGTCAGGTTGATACGGTGATCGGTCACCCGGCCCTGGGGAAAGTTGTAGGTACGGATGCGCTCGGAGCGGTCGCCGGAACCCACCAGCAACCGGCGGGTGTCGGACATTTCCTTGTGCGCCGCCGCTTCCTGCTGGTCGTTGAGCTTGGCCGACAGCCAGGCCATGGCCTTGGCGCGATTCTTGTGCTGCGAGCGCTCTTCCTGGCACTCCACCACGATGCCGGTGGGCAGGTGGGTGATACGCACGGCGGAGTCGGTCTTGTTGACGTGCTGACCGCCCGCGCCGGAGGAGCGATAGGTGTCGACGCGCAGATCGGCCGGATTGATCTCGATGGTTTGCTGCTCGTCGGGCTCGGGCAGTACCGCCACGGTACAGGCCGAGGTGTGGATGCGGCCCTGGGACTCGGTCTCCGGCACCCGCTGCACCCGGTGCGCACCGGATTCGAACTTGAGCTTGGCGTAGACGTTGTCGCCCTCGACCCGGGCGATGACTTCCTTGAAACCGCCATGCTCGCCCTCGTTCTCCGAGAGCACCTCGAGGCGCCAGCCCTGGCGCTCGGCGTAGCGCGAATACATGCGGAACAGGTCGCCAGCGAAGATCGCCGCCTCGTCGCCACCGGTGCCGGCGCGGATTTCCAGGAAGACGTTGCGTCCGTCGTTGGGGTCCTTGGGCAGCATCATCCGCTGCAGCTCGTCTTCCAGCTCCTGCAGGCGCGCCTTGGCGCTGGCCACCTCTTCCTCGGCCATCTCGCGCAGGTCCGGATCGCTGTCCTTGAGCAGCGCCTGGGCGCCCTCCAGGTCGGCCTGCACCTTGCGGTATTCGCTAAAGGCCTGGCTCACCGGCTCGAGTTCGGCGTACTCCTTGGAATAGGCGCGGAACTGGGTCTGGTCGCTGATGACATCGGCGTCGCCCAGCAGCGCGGTCAGCTCCTCGAAGCGGTCCTGCAGACCATCGAGCTTGTGCAACAGAGAGGTCTTCATGTCTTGTCCAAACCCTCGTCGAGGGCGAAGAGTTCCTGGGCCAGGGTCAGCGCATCGACGCGCCCCTCGGCGGATAGTTTCTTGAGCTGCACGCTGGGGGCATGCATCAGCTTGTTGGTGAGGCTACGCGCCAGGGCCGCCAGGGCTTCCTGGGGATCGGCACCGTTGGCCAGTTGCCGCTGGGCGCGGGCCAGTTCGTCGTCACGGATCTGCTCGCCCTGCTGGCGATAGGCACGCACCACGTCGACCGCGGCGCGCTCGCGCAGCCGCTGCATGAAATCCTCGACCCCGGCCAGCACCAGCTTCTCGGCAGCCTGGGCAGCGCCCTGGCGACTCTTGAGATTCTCGGCCACCACCTCGTGCAGATCGTCCACCGTATAGAGGTAGACGTCCTCCAACTCGCTCACCTCGGGCTCGATATCGCGCGGCACGGCGATGTCGACCATGAAGATGGGCTTGTGCCGACGCTGTTTGAGCGCCCGCTCCACCGCGCCCTTGCCGAGGATGGGCAACTGGCTGGCGGTGGAGCTGATGACGATGTCGCTGTTGACCAGTTCGTCGGGAATATCGGCCAGCAGCACGGTATGGGCGCCGAATTCCTCGGCCAGATGGCTGGCCCGCTCCAGGGTGCGGTTGGCGACGACGATACGGCGCACGCCCTGCTCGTGGAGATGACGGGCGACCAGGGTGATGGTCTCGCCGGCGCCGATCAGCAGCGCCTGGCTGCGGCTGAGGTCACTGAAGATCTGCTTGGCCAGGCTGACCGCGGCGAAGGCCACCGACACCGGGTTCTCGCCGATGGCCGTGTCGGTGCGCACCGCCTTGGCGGTGTTGAAGGTGGCCTGGAACAGCCGTCCCAGCAGCGGGCCGACGGTACCCGCCTCGCGCGCCACGGCATAGGCCGACTTCAGCTGGCCGAGGATCTGCGGCTCGCCCAGCACCATGGAATCCAGGCCCGCCGCCACCCGCATCATGTGCCGTACCGCGGCCTCATCCTGATGCAGATAGATGCTGGCGCGCAGCTCCTCCAGCGGCACCCGGTGATACTGGGCGAGCCAGGCCAGCACGGCTTCCGCCAGGGCGGGCTCCAGCTCCAGATAGAGTTCGCTGCGGTTGCAGGTGGAGAGAATGGCCGCTTCGCGACTGTGAGTGGCCTGCTCCAGCTGACGCAGGGCCTCGACCGTTTGCTCCGGGGTAAAAGCCACGCGTTCGCGCACCTCAACCGAGGCGGTCTTGTGATTGATGCCGAGCGCGAGAAAGGCCATGGACGCAAGCAGTCGAGCGAAGGAGGAAAGCCGGACATTGTCCTACGCGCGAGCGGTGGCGACAACCAGCAGCGACGAGCCGTCGGACAATGGCGCTCATAGCCTGGGCAAATGAATCTTGCCGGACAAAAGGCGTCAACAGCCTCGACCACCGCACGGTGTAGCCCGTCGCTACGCTTGCGAGACGCGGCCACGACAACTCTTGTGGCATGATGGACCGACTGTAAAAAGGCCGCCCCGACCCTATGACCAGATACCTTGCGCTGCTGACGACCGCCCTGCTGCTCGCCGGCTGCCAGAACCTCGGCCGTCAACCGACGCCCGCCGCCGCCAT
Source organism: Pseudomonas oryzihabitans (assembly GCF_006384975.1). Taxonomy (NCBI): domain Bacteria; kingdom Pseudomonadati; phylum Pseudomonadota; class Gammaproteobacteria; order Pseudomonadales; family Pseudomonadaceae; genus Pseudomonas; species Pseudomonas oryzihabitans. The sequence continues at coordinate 4,312,599 of NZ_CP021645.1, read as the reverse complement.
CCCGCCGCCCACCGCCAAGACGAGCACGCCGCAACCGGCCGGCTCCTTCCGCGAAGACACCCTCTACGACCTGCTGGTCGCCGAGCTGGCCGGCCAGCGCAACCGCTTCGACATCGCCCTGACCAACTACGTCGAACAGGCCAAGTCGACCCAGGACCCGGGTGTCGCCGAGCGCGCCTTCCGCATCGCCGAGTACCTCGGCGCCGATACCCCGGCGCTGGAAACCGCGCAGATCTGGGCCCGCAACGCGCCGGACAACCTCGATGCCCAGCGCGCCGCCGCCATCATGCTGGCCCGCGCCGGGCGCTACGATGAATCCATGGCCTATATGGAGAAGGTGCTCCAGGGCCAGGGCGATACCCACTTCGATTTCCTCGCCCTGTCCGCCGCGGAAACCGACGAGACCACCCGCGCCGGTCTGCTCAAGAGCTTCGACCGCCTACTGACCAAGTACCCGCACAACGGCCAGTTGCTGTTCGGCAAGGCGCTGCTGCTGCAGCAGGACGGCCGCCCCGACGAGGCGCTGAAATTGCTGGAGCGCAATCCGGCGGCCAAGCGCGAAGTCGCCCCGCTGCTCCTGCGCGCGCGCCTGCTGCAAAGCGAGGGCCGTAGTGTCGAGGCCCTGCCGCTGCTGGAAGCCGGCATCCGCCAGCATCCGGAAGATCGCCGCCTGCGCCTGGCCCACGCCCGCCTGCTGGTCGAACTGGATCGCCTAGACCAAGCCAAGCGCGAATTCGCCGAACTGGTCACCCAATTCCCGGATGACGACGACCTGAGATTCTCCCTGGCACTGGTCTGCCTGGAGGCCCAGGCCTGGCAGGAAGCCCAGGTCTATCTCAAGGAGTTGATCGCCCGCGGCAGCCATGTGGACGCCGCCCACCTCAACCTGGGACGCAGCTACGAAGAACTCGACCAGCCCGAACAGGCCATGGCCGAATACGCCCAGGTCGGTCCGGGCACCGATTACCTGGCCGCCCAGCAGCGCCAGACGGAAATCCTGCTGGAAGCCGGGCGCACCGCCGAGGCGCGCCAGCGCCTGGCCGAGGCCCGCAAGCGCCAGAGCGAATACGCCGTGCCCCTCTATCTGCTGGAAGTCGAGGGCCTGGCCGCCGTCGACCAGACCGCCCTCGCCGGTCAGACCGTGCAACAGGCGCTGCAGCAGTATCCCAACGACCTCAACCTGCTCTACGTCCGCTCCATGCTGGCGGAAAAGCGCGGCGATCTCGGCCAGTTGGAAAGCGACCTGCGCTACATCATCGCCCATGATCCGGACAACGCCATGGCGCTCAATGCCCTGGGCTACACCCTGGCCGACCGCACGCCGCGCCTGGCCGAGGCACGCCAACTGATCGACAAGGCTCATCAACTGAGCCCGGACGATCCGGCCATCCTCGACAGCATGGGCTGGATCCGCTATCGCCAGGGCCAGTTGGCCGACGCCGAAAGCTACCTGCGCCAGGCCTTCGAACGCTTTCCCGATGCGGAAGTGGCGGCTCATCTGGGCGAAGTGCTCTGGGCCCAGGGCAAGCGCAGCGAAGCGCGCAAGGTCTGGCGCGCCGGCTTCGACGCCGACGCCGACAACCCCGTCCTGCGCAGTACCCTCAAACGCCTGACCGGAAGCGAAACCCTCAGATGATCCGCGTGCGCACTCTCTTCACCCTGTTCCTGCTCGCCCTGCTGGCCGGTTGCGCCACCTCTCGCCAGGAGACCGTGGAAGGCCAGGGCAACGCCGCCCAGTGGCAGGCCCACAAGCAACGCGTCGCCGCCATCAACGGCTGGCAGATCGACGGTAAGGTCGGCATCCGCTCCCCCCGCGATTCCGGTAGCGGCACTCTGTTCTGGCTACAGCGCCAGGACTATTACGACATCCGCCTCGCCGGCCCCCTGGGGCGCGGCGCCACCCGCCTCACCGGGCGCCCGGGCGCCGTGACCCTGGACGTCTCCGGTCAGGGCCGCTACGAGGCCGATTCGCCCGAGACCCTGCTGGAACAGCAGCTTGGCTGGCGCCTGCCGGTCTCCCATCTGTTCTGGTGGGTGCGCGGCCTGCCCGCGCCGGACAGCCGCAGCCAGATCACCCTGGATGCCGACAGCCACCTGGCGCGCCTGGTACAGGACGGCTGGACCGTCGAATACACCCGCTATACCGAGCAGGACGGCTTCGCCCTGCCCGAGCGCCTGAAACTCTCCGGCAAGGACCTGGAAGTCATCCTGGTAGTGAAGAGCTGGCAGCCGCGCGAGCTGGGCAAATGACCGCGGCTCCTGCCTTCACCCTGCCGGCACCGGCCAAACTCAATCTGTTCCTGCACATCCTCGGTCGGCGGCCGGACGGCTATCACGAACTGCAGACGCTCTTTCAATTCCTCGACTGGGGCGACGACCTGGGCTTCGCCCGACGTGACGACGGGACCCTGCACCTGCACGACGGCCTGCCCGGCGTCGCCCCCGAGCAGAATCTCATCCTGCGCGCCGCCCGCCTGCTGCAACAGGAAAGCGGTACCACGCAAGGCGCCGACCTCTGGCTGACCAAGCGCCTGCCCATGGGCGGCGGGATCGGCGGCGGCAGTTCGGACGCCGCCACCACCCTGCTCGGCCTGAACCA